>JANNWV010000137.1:0-35211 GCA_031408815.1 Gammaproteobacteria bacterium | reverse complement strand
CTGCCGCGAATCGCTGGCCGACGGCCTGAAGCGTGCGATGGACGTGATGCTGGCCGGCAAGTACGCCGTAGTCTGCGGCTACGGCGACGTCGGCAAAGGCTCGGCCCATTCGCTGCGCGCCTACGGCGCCCGCGTCGTGGTGACCGAGATCGATCCGATCAACGCGCTGCAGGCGGCGATGGAAGGCTTCGAGGTCAACACCGTTGAAAGCACGCTGGGCCGTGGCGACATCTATGTCACCACCACCGGCAACAAGGACGTACTGACGCTCGAGCATATGTCGGCAATGAAAGACCAGGCAATCGTCTGCAACATCGGCCACTTCGACAACGAGATCCAGGTCGACAAGCTCAACGAGAGCGGCACGACCAAGCTCAACATCAAGCCACAGGTCGACAAATACACCTTCTCCAATGGCAACTCGATCTTCCTGCTGGCCGAAGGCCGCCTGGTGAACCTGGGTTGCGCCACCGGCCACCCAAGCTTCGTCATGTCCAACTCGTTCTCGAACCAGACCCTGGCGCAGATCGACCTGTGGGCCAACAAGGACTTCTACGAGAAGAAGGTCTACATCCTGCCCAAGAAGCTCGACGAGGAAGTGGCGCGCCTGCACCTGGAAAAGATCGGCGTCGTACTGACCACGCTGACCGCCGACCAGGCCGCCTACCTCAACGTACATGTCGAAGGCCCGTACAAGCCCGAACACTACCGCTACTAAGCAAGCCAACGGCGGGCGGCTTCGGCCGCCCGTCTTCTTTCAGGGCCGCACATGATTCCGCTTTCCTTCGAGTTCTACCCGCCCAAGACCGACGAGCAGCGCACGCAGCTCGACCGCACCGTGCGCAAGCTGAAGGCGCACACGCCGCAGTTCGTGTCGGTGACCTTCGGCGCGGGCGGGTCGACGCTGAGCTACACACCGGAAACCGTGCGCGACCTGCGCCAGGCGCACAAGCTCAATGGCGTCCCGCATGTCAGCTGCATGGGCGGCACCCGCGAGGAAATCGGCAACCTGCTGCAGTTGTATCGCGCGCTGGGTTGCGACCGCATCGTCGCGTTGCGCGGCGACCTGCCCTCGGGCATGGCACGCATGGGCGACCTGCGTTACGCCACCGACCTGGTTGAATTCATCCGTCACGAACACGGCGATCATTTCCGTATCGAAGTGGGCTGTTATCCGGAAACGCATCCGCAAGCGGAGGATGCGCATGCCGACCTGCGCCATTTCAAGGCCAAGGTGGATGCCGGCGCGCATTCCGCGATCACCCAATATTTCTACAACGCCGACGCCTATTTCCGCTTCGTCGATGATGCACGAAAGATGGGCATCGACGTGCCGATCATCCCCGGCATCATGCCTATCTCCAATTTCACGCAGCTCAAGCGCTTCTCGGAAGCCTGCGGCGCGGAAATCCCGCGCTGGATCAGCAAGCGCATGGCCGCACTGGGTGACGACGCCGATGGCATCCGTGAATTGGCGGCAGATCTGGTCGCGTCCATGTGCCGTCGGCTTGTCGATGCCGGCGTGCCCGAACTGCATTTCTACACGCTGAACCTGAGCAAACCCACGGAAGCGGTAATCTCCCGACTCTGACGGCCCGGTCGCGGCGTGGGCCGGCGTGGGTGCTATCGTCTTTGCGATCGTTCGGCATTGCGGAATTCAGCCCGCCCGCCGAGGTCGAATCAGGGATATCCCCGGCGGACCGCTCGATGTTCAGGCAAATGCAGATTCGAAAATTCCAGGCGATCCAACCCAGGCTGCCGCGCGGCGAATGACGGCAAACTCCCGTCAACGCGGCATCCTGTTGACCGGCCTTGCGCTGGCAGGCGCATTGGCGTTGCCCGCGATTGCATCGACCGGCGCATCGTTGCCGGCTTCAATCCCGGCGCCTGCAACCACCGCCACGCCACGGAAAGCGCCGGCGACGAACTCGGCGTCTGGTCAGCCGCGCGCCGATGCGGGCGCATCCGGCCTGCATCGCTGCATCGGCGGCGACGGCGCGGCGATCTTCACGGACCGCGCCTGCCGCGACCTGGAGGCAACGGACGCGCCGCCTCCTTCCGCCGACCGGCTCCGGCCGGCCGTCATCGTCCGTACCCGCAGCTGTGCGCGCAGCCAGGACGACCTGTTGCTCGGAGTGCGGACCGCGCTGGAAGCACACGACCCCAACAAGCTGGCCGAGTACTACCACTGGACCGGCATGGGCAATAGCGAGGGCTATCGCCTGATGGGCCGCCTGTCGAGCTTCAGTGAACGCCCCCTGCTGGACGTGCAACTGGTGTCCAGCGCGCAGGTCGGCACGCCAATGCCGCCCCTGCCGCCCCCGCCGCCGCTGGACGACGAGTTTGCGCTGGACGACGAACCCGGGCTGGGAAGCGAACCGGTGGCGCCCGAGCCGCAACCCCGGGCCAATGCCGACTTGCTGCGGGTGGACCAGATGCGCAGCGAAACCGACTACGAGTCGCAGGTGACCTATTTCCGCCTGCGCAGCAATGCCGGGTGCTGGTGGCTCCAGTTCTAGTAAAATGGCGGTTTAGCCTGGAGCCGCCGCCATGACCATGACCTATCCCGACTTCATCTGGCACAACGGCCAGGTCAAGCATTGGAAGGACGCCACCGTGCACGTGATGGCGCATGGCCTGCACTACGGCTCGTCGGTATTCGAGGGCATCCGCAGCTACGAGACGCCCAACGGCCCGAAGATTTTCCGCCTCACGGACCATCTCAAGCGCCTGTACGCGTCGGCGCGCATCTACGACATGGCCATCCCGTACACGCTGCCCGAACTCGACAAGGCCTGTCGCGACGTGATCGCCGCGAACAATTTCACCAAGGCTTACCTGCGCCCAATCGCGTATCGCGGCCTTGGCGGCTTCGGCCTGTCTGCCGACACGCCGGTCGATGTTTCCGTCGCCACCTGGGAAATGGGCGCCTACCTCGGCGCCGGCGTGCTGGAAGCAGGCATCGATGCCTGCGTCTCGAGCTGGCAGCGTTTCGCCCCGAACACGATTCCTGCAGGCGCGAAGGCCGGCGGCAATTACCTGTCGGGGCAGTTGATCGCGCGCGAGGCGCGTCGCCTCGGTTTTGGCGAAGGCATCGCCCTTGCTTCCACCGGACTGCTGTCCGAGGGCGCCGGCGAGAATCTCTTCCTGGTGTTCGAAGGCGCATTGCACACCACCCCGGTCAGCGCGGCATTGCTCAACGGCCTCACCCGAAATTCCATCATCACACTCGCCCGCGCCGCAGGCATCACCGTGGTGGAGCGCGACCTGCCGCGCGAATACCTGTACCTGTGCGACGAGCTCTTCATGTGCGGCACCGCCGCTGAAATCACGCCGATCCGCTCGGTTGATGGCCGACAGATCGGCGAAGGCAAGGCGGGGCCGATTACGCGCCAGCTGCAGGACCTGTTCTTCGGACTGTTTACCGGCAGTACGCCGGACAAGCACGGCTGGCTGGAATAATCCTGCGTTACCTCATGGCCCGCCGCGCACCGGCTGGAATCGCAGCTTCCACCGACCCACCTTCATGGCCCGGGTTCCAAGGTATTTCGCAAACCGATGTGATGGCCATTCCACGCACAAGTAAAAGGCATAGGCTATGAACGGGGTCAATAGGTAGGTGAGGAGGAGCTGGAGGCTACCGGGAATGGCCAGGCCGGTCATGCCGTAAGCCGCCAGCAGCGGATAGACCAACGGATGGACCAGGTATAGCGAATAGCTCCATGTGCCCATCCACTCGGTCAATCTGACCGGCTTGGCCTGCATGTAGTAGCGGATCTCGAGACCAAGCCACCCGCACAAAACCAGCGCGAACAAATTCAGGCTCACGCAATTGCTCGCCAGGATCGAGCTGGACAGGAACTTGAAAAGCCGCAAGCCAACCGACAGCGCGAATACGAAACCCCGGACACGCCAGATGTCGCGGGTCGAGAGCGTCGGAAATCGGGTGTAATTTTCCGCCAACCAGCAGCCCATGATCCAGCAGGGCAATCCGATCACCCATGTCCATGCCCCAAGGGCGATGTAATCGTTGCGTGCGGCGCGCAATGCGTCGGCATTGGCAAACGAAAGAACCAGCGCGATGGAAAGACTGGCTGCGACCAGGAATTCCCAGGATGTCCTCCGCCTTAGCGCGACAAGCACGGGATAGGCGAGGTAGTAGACCGCCTCGCAGATCACCGTCCAGAAGATCGTTTGGTTCCAGTCGTCCGGTCGTTCGCGCAGGTGCACGTAGGCGACGGCGGCAATGATCCCCGGAATTCCTATCCTGGTCAGCCTGCGTGCGTAATAACCGAAGACGTTCAGCGATTCCGCGGAATTGGACGGAAAGTGAATGCAGAACCCGCTGATGAGGAAGAAAACAATGACCGCTGCGGGGCCGTTGAAGAGCACCCAGATCGCAGTTACCGCTCCATGCAATAACGAGCCGTGGTATTGCGCAAGCCAGTCCCCTGGCATGAAGCCGACATGGACGACCACCACCATGAGAGCTGCGTAAAACCGAATGCTGTCGAGTCCACCGATATGCCGAGGCGGGGAGATTGCACCTCCTGGATTTTCGGTTCGCTGCATGTGAGCGGAATCGGACCTGGTTTCAACGGGATACTCGCATTCTACGGCAGTGCACCGTTGTGGCAGAACCTGTCAGGAGGATGCGTCGAACACCAGCGTCGCCTTCGCCCCGCGGTCCGGCCGCGGCGCGATGCTTACAGTCCAGGCGTACAGCTCGCAGAGCCGCCGAACGATCGACAGCCCGATGCCACCGCCGCTGGTGCCGCCCTCGCTCGATCCGCGGTAGCCGCGCTCGAACAGGCGCGCCGCGTCTTCGGCGCTGATGCCGTGGCCGGTGTCCTCGATATGCACGCGGTCGTTTTCCACGATCACCCGCACTTCGCCTTCGGCCGTGTACTTGCAGGCGTTGCCGATCAAGTTGCCCAGCGCCACGGCCAGCACCGCTTCGGGTGCATTCACGACGACGTCCTCGCGGCCTTCAACGATGATCTGGATCGGACGGCCGCCGAGTTGCGCGCGGTTGGCCTCGGCCAGGGCCTGGCAGACCTTGAACAGGTTGGTGCTGCCGCTGCCGCGCTCGTTGCGCGACAGCAACAGCAACGCGGAGGTCAGGTCGGTGCACTGGATCGCGGCGCGCTCGATGCGGGCCAGGCGCTGACGGGTCTTGTCTTCCAGGTTGGGATTGGCCATCAGCAACTCGGCGGCGCCGCGGATCACCGCCAGCGGTGTGCGCAACTCGTGGCTGACGTCGGCATTGAACTCGCGATCACGCTTCACCAGCCGGGTCATGCGGTCGGCGTAGTCGTCCAGCGCATCGGCGAGTTCGCCCACTTCGTCGCGCGAGAAATGCGGGGCCAGCTTGTCAGGGTTCTCGCGGCTCGACAGTCCCTCGACGCGCCGGGCCAGGTCGGTCAACGGGCTGATCACGCGCGATGATGCCCAAAGACCGATCACCCAGGCCAGCCCGGTGAACAACAGCACCGCGCCTGCCAGCGAGATCAGCATCTGCTGCTGGGTCAGTGCTTCCTGCGTGTAGTCGTAACGCACGTAGGTAACCATGTCCGGCTGACGCTGCACGGCCAGCTTGTATTCGCGAAGCTCGCCGGCATCGTCGTTCTCACGCAGGTCGTGCATGCCGCTGGGCAGGTCCTTCCATCGGAACGGAATCTTCTCGCTGTCGGGCCGGTAGGCGAAGGCCTCGATCTGGCGCCCGAACTTGAACAATGCATCCGGCGCCGGATTGGCACGCTTGAACACCAGGAAATTGCTGGCTTCATTTTGCAGCCAGCTGTCTACCAGCGATCCTTCCAGCCGGTTGCGCAGGGCCACCGTCGCTACCGCAAACATCGCCGTCAGCCCGAAGCCGAGCAGCAGGAAGGAGACGATGATTCGACTTCGGAGACGGCGCCGATAGTGCATGGACTCAGACCGGTTCGGAGTCTGCGATGCGGTAGCCGATTCCGTGACGGGTCTGGATCAGGGCTTTGTCGAAGGGCTTGTCGACCGCGGCGCGCAGGCCGTGGATGTGCACGCGCAGGCTGTCGGAATCGGGCAGCTCTTCGCCCCAGACACGGGTTTCCAGATCGATGCGCGGCACCACGGCCGGCGATGCTTCCATCAGCGACTGCAGGATTTTCAGCGCGGTCGGGTTGAGTTGCAGCAGCTTGCCGGCGCGGCGGACTTCCAGCGTGTCGAGGTTGTATTCCAGGTCGGCGACTTCAAGAATGCGTGGCTGGGCGGCCTTGCCGCGGCGGGCCAGCACGGCGAGGCGTGCTTCCACTTCCTGCAGCGCGAAGGGCTTGACCAGGTAATCGTCCGCGCCCGAATCGAAACCCGACAGCTTGCTGTCGAGCGAGTCGCGAGCGGTCAGCATCAGCACGGGCGTCTGCTTGCGGCCTTCGGAGCGAAGCTTGCGGCAGACCTCCAGGCCGTCCATGCCTGGCAGGTTGAGGTCGAGCACGATGGCGTCGAAATTGTTGACCACGGCCAGGTGCAGGCCGGTGATGCCGTCGGCGGCGTAGTCCACGGTATGGCCTCGTTCTTCGAGGTAGTCACCAAGGTTGGCGGCGATGTCGCGGTTGTCTTCTACGACCAGGATGCGCATGGGGGATGCTCTGAGGAGACTGCTGAATCCGATTCTGCCAGAGCGGGCAAGTTCCGGCATGCAATGCGCGAATGCCGTTCCGAAACCCTACAGTCGCGGCGCGGAAATAAAAGAACCCGGGGACGCGCCATCAAGACGCGTCGCCCGGGTCTAAAGTTTACAAGGTGTCCCGATTGCCGTAATCCGCGGAGTCCACGAGGAGGACCCGTTGATCTGGCCCGACCAGCGTAGGGGCCGGGAGATTAATAAAACGTTAAATTTCGGGCCGCGAAGGGTTATTTCTTTGCCCGGGCCGACCGGCGGCGTTGGGGGAGGCTCGGCCGGGGAAGCCGGCCAGCCACGTGGTCGATGATCGCCCCGGCGATGTCCACCCCGGAAGCTCCCTCGATGCCCTCCAGGCCCGGGGAGGAGTTGACCTCCAGGACCAGCGGCCCCTTGTCGGAACGCAGCAGATCGACGCCTGCGACCTCCAGGCCCATGACACGGGCTGCCCGCAGGGCGGTTTCGGTCTCGGCGGCGCTGAGGGTGGCCAGGCTGGCCTGGCCACCCCGGTGCAGGTTGGACCGGAACTCGCCCGGCTCGGCCTGGCGGTGCATGGCAGCGACCACGCGATCGCCAACCACGAAGCAACGCAGGTCGGCGCCACGCGCCTCGGCCACGAATTCCTGCATCAGGAAATTGGCGTACAGGCCCCGGAATGCCTCCACCACGCTGCGCGATGCCGACAGCGTCTCCGCCAGCACGACGCCATTGCCTTGCGAACCCTCGATCAGCTTGATGACGTGCGGCGCGTCGCCCAGCAGGCTGAGCAGGTCAGTCGTGTCGTCGGGGTTGTCGCCAAACACGGTAATCGGCAGGCCGATACCCTCGCCGGCCAGCAGCTGATGGCAACGCAGCTTGTCGCGGGCTCGCAGGATGGCATCGGAGCTGTTGGGTGAGTAGGCGCCCATCAGTTCCAACTGGCGCAACACCGCCGTGCCGTAGCGCGTCACCGATGCGCCGATGCGCGGAATCACCGCATCCAGCCCCGATAGCTTGCGGCCCCGGTAATTGAGCTGGAATTCGCCGGGCGCGATCTTCATGTAACAACGCAGTGGATCGAGCACCCGCACCACGTGGCCGCGTTCGCGCGCCGCCACCACCAGGCGCTGGGTCGAGTACAGCTTGCTGTTGCGGGAGAGGATGGCGAGCTTCATGGCGACATGTTACGTCCTGTAGTCACTTGCGCAGCAGCCACAACTGGGTCGGCAGCAGGCTGGCGACAAGGCGTGCCAGCGGCAGCGGCAAGACCCATCTGAACAATGATTCAAGCCAGGCGGGACCGAGGCCATGGTGTGCGCAGGCGCGCAGTACGTTCGGGGTGACGTTGCGAGCCGACGAAAATGCGGTGAACAGGGACTCGAGACGCCAGGGCATCAGGAAGTGTTCTTCATACCGGGGGCCGCGCCCAAGCGACCGCAGCCAGGCATCGGCCATGCCCCGGGGCAACCACGACAGGAAAGGCAGGCGATGGTGCGGCTCGATCAGCTGCAGGCGATGGCCGCCGGCGAAATAGCACACACCACCCGACCGCAGCACGCGGGCGATTTCGGCCATCAGGCGCGGCGCGTCGGGCACATGTTCATACACGTGGTTGCAGACGACGATATCGAAACTGCCATCAGCGAACGGTAGCTGCATGCCCGAGGCGAAGGCGAATGCCGTCCCATCCCCTGCCCCCGGCTCGCGCGCCGCCGCAGCGACACCCTCGCGATCAACATCCACGCCCACGGCAAAGGCGACGCGGGGCGCGAGGGCCAGCGTGATCAGCCCATGCGAGGCGCCGACGTCCAGCAAGGTTGAGTGGGCCAGCGCCACGCTGCCGAAATCCTCGAGCACGCTGGCAATGCGCGCGGCGCGTTGCAGGCGCCCCGACCGATCACTGAGTCTGTGCTCGGCGCGGTAGCTCATGCGTCGCCCACCACGCCATCGCCGCGCTTTCGCAATGCCAGCAGCCCGCCGCCCACCAGCACCGCCTCGCCAATGCTGATCCACAGCCGGGACGCCAAGGCGAGCAGTGCCGCAGGCGCAGGACCGACGATCGGCGCGAGGTACCAGGCGAGCGCGGCTTCGCGCACGCCGATACCGGCGGGAACGAAAAAGGCTGCGATGCCGGCAAGACCGGCGAACGACAGGGCCGCAATTGTCGGCCAGGCCATGCCTGCCCGCTCGATTCCCAGGCCTTTTGCCAGGGCAAGCAGGCCCAGGCCGAACAGGACGTAGCCGAAAACCTGCATCAGCCAGACAAGGGCGAGTTCACGCAGGCTGCCGTCGGGAACGGCAAGGCCAATCGGCCTCCAACGTTCCAGCCAGCCAATCGCGATGCGCGCAATGCCCGGCAGGGACAACAGCAGCAGCGACACGGCACCCAGTGCGAACCCGAGTTCCAGCCGACCGGGGCCAGAGCCGTCTAGGAAACCATGCATCGCCACCACTGTCATCGCCGCGCTGAGTGACAGGCAGGTCTCGCGAATAAAGGCCGGCGCAACCCTGCGACTGCGATGGGCGCCGTGGTAAAGGCCGACACGTGCCAATCCATGCCAGACCTTGCCGGGGAAATATTTGCCCGCGATGCTCACGCACCAGCGCGCGATGTCACCGACCAACTCGCCGGACCCGTCCCGACCCGACAGCAGCCGATGCCATGCGCCCGCAAACACGGCCTGCGCGGCAAAGTAGAACAACATTGAAATTGCAAGCAGGGACCAGCGCACCTGGGCCATCGAGAAATCCAGGCTCTGGCGTTGCGCATGGATCCGAACCACGACAAAGCCCAGCACGAACACGCCGAGCGCGAGACCCAACCAATGCAGGGCGCGACTACGGGCCATCGGCTTCCAGGCAACGGAACAACTGGTCGTAGCTTGCCGCCATGGCAGCCCAGGAAAAACGACTGGCCACGAAATCGCGCGACTTGTCGCCGAGGCGCCCCAGCGCTTCGCGGTCGCCGCACAGACGGTCGAGCGCCTGCGACCAGGCCGCGACGTTTCCCGGTGCCAGGCGAGTGCCATTGCAACCTTCGGTCACGGCGTCGCGAAGACCCTGGAGGTCTGCCGCCACCACCCAACAACCGGCCCGGCCCGCTTCGAGCGCGACCAGGCCGAAGCCCTCGGCATCGCCCTGCACCTCGAGATTGGGCATGAGCACCAGGTCGCAGCGCTCGAACAACCAAGCCTTTTGCGATTCGGACACCGCGCCGAGCAAGCTGACTTGCGACTGCAGGCCCCGCGCCATGATCGTCGCCTCCAGGGTCAGTCGAAGCGGACCGTCGCCTGCGATCACCACAGTGGCGTCGGGGTGCCGTGCCAGCCACTCCGGTGCGACCGACTGCAGGAACCAGCCAAGGCCCTTTCGTTCCACCAGTCGGCCCACGGCCAGCAGCAGGGGAAAGCGCTGGGCGAAGCGGGCTTCGAATTCGGGGTCTTCCGCGGGAGCCGGCGAAGCATCGACGCCCAGCCCGATTACCTGCAACTTTTCGTATTCAATACCCGCGGACAACAGCTCGTCACGCACGTGGGCGCTGATGGCCACGTAAGCGTCCATGCGCCGCCAGAAAAAAAGACGCAGGTAAAGTTGATACGCAGGAGAGGGCCAAGTGATGTCCAACCCGTGCACCGTGACCACTACTGGTACGCCGAATAGCCGTGGCAACACTGCCAGCGCGGCTAACGCAGGGTCGCCCAGATGCAACACCGATATCCGCTTGAACACCAACGCCGGCACCAGCCGCGCGAATGCCACGAGGAAAAACAGGGGCAAGCCCCAGTGCCCACGTCGCCAGGCAAGCACCGTCACCGGCCGCAGCGCCAGCAGTCCGGAGACCAGGTGGAAACTCAGTTGCTGCATGCCGCCGATGCTGGGTGGGTGCTTGCGGGTCAGCAGCCAGGGCTGCGCGCTCACGGCGCCTGCCAGTCGCGCCGGCGATTGCTGGCCTGGATGTCCTCGAGCAGGCGGCGATTCACCGACAACAGGTCTGCGACCAGGCCGATGACGGCGCACAGTGCGCCGAGGACGATCAGGATGGCGGCGAGGATCAGCGACTGCACATTGCCTGCGGCGCCGTCGACCAGGTAGCGACTGACGAAACGCAGCCCCAGCCCGACGCCAGCCAGAAAGGACAAAGTTGCCGGGACCATGAAGAAACGCAGTGGCCGGTAGATCACGAAGGAGCGCAACATCGTGGTCACCGAGCGGCGCACATATTCGCCAGTGCCGCGCATGAGCCGCGAGGGTCGCACCGGCGGATTGACTTCAACCGGCACGCTAACCACGACCAATCGGGCCTGGTGCGCCTGCACGAGCGTCTCGAGTGTGTAGGTGTAGCGCGAATAAACGTTCAATGCCATCGCCGCCCGGCGCGAGTAGGCGCGAAAGCCACTGGTGGCGTCTTCGACATCCGTGCCGGAGATCAGCCGCACCACCGCGCTTCCAAGTCGCTGCAACAGTTTCTTGATCGGCGAAAAGTGTTCGATGCGCGAAATGGGACGGCATCCGACGACGATATCGGCACGACCCAGGAGCACCGGCGCGCACAGGCGAGGCACGAATTCGGCCCGGTACTGGTTGTCAGCATCGACGTTGACGATGACGTCCGCGCCGCGACGACAAGAGGCTTCAAGTCCCGCCGCGAAGGCATGCGCCAGTCCCCGGTTCTCGGCAAAGCGCAGCACATGATCCACCCCTGCCAGGCGCGCCACCGTGCTGGTCTCGTCGGTTGATCCATCGTCCACCACCAGCCATTCAATGGAATCGAATCCGGGCAACGACCGTGGCAACGCCGCGAGCGTGGCCGGCAAATGCCCTGCTTCGTTGAAACACGGCATCTGGATGATCAGCTTCATGGCCTGGCCGCAGTCGCAAGAGGTCCAACGGGCCACGATACGCGGCGCCTTGACGCGCGGCAATCTGTGCCAACTTTGGTTGTTGATACGCTTTTGCGGAACCAATGGCGCCGCATCGGGTCATTGCCCCATGATCCGGTGCGAGTAAGATTGCACGCCTGGGGCGACCCAACTGTCGAGTGGACTTTCAGAACATGAATGCACCGAACACAATCAAGCCATTGCAGCGCCCTCTGGTTCCCATTGTGTTGCTGGCGCTCGCCGCTGCCTCCGCCACCTATTACTACTGGAACAGGTTTTCCGCCAGCCCGGCTGATCAGGCTGGCCCAAACCCTGAAGCACCGTTGCAAGGATCGCCGGCCAGCACCAACGGGACACGAGCCGGGCCAGGTGACAGCCTGTACGCCGGCGAGGGAATACAGGTGGATGCCAATGGCGCCCGGATCCTGAACGAGGCCGGTCTGCCCAACTCGGGGGTGCCGCTGCCCGTGGCCAAGCCCATTCCGATCAAGGCAGCCCCGTCCGAAGTCATCGGCTACAAGACCGATGCCAATGGCGTGGTCACGCCGATAAGGGCGGGAGACCTGGATGTGGTCCCAAACAGCCCTGGCACCTACGCAGTCGTGGACATGTGGGCTGAGGGCGGCCCGGCCGTCGTGCCGGCCACAAGAGGTACGGCCCTGAGTCCCGAGGAACTCGCCAAGCTGCGCGCGGCGGAAGCCGAGTCGGAACGGACCCGCCGCTGAACAAGCCGAAACACCGATGTTTATGCCACCATATGAGTCATCCTCGCCCGGATGCCCTGCCGAATGAGCGGCAGCAACCCACGCGAGTGCCACCCAAGGAGCTGTCCGTGTTCTCGTTGAAGCAAATTGCCCTCGCCTCCGGCTTCGGCCTGCTGGCCATGGCCGGCACCACGCCCGCCCTCGCCCAATCCACTGACGGATTCCACGCCATCCAGATTTTCCCGGTGGTGGTCGATTCCGGGACCTTCACGCAAAGCTTTATCTTCAAGAATCCCGACCCAGCCAATGCCGTGACGGTGTCCACCATCTATTTCCCCGCCGACGGTACGACCCAGTCGGGCAACACGGACTGCGCCAGCATCACCATCCCTGCTGGCGGCCAGAGGGTATTCAGCAGCCTGCGCGGAATCTGCCCCACGCTCGCAGCCGGCAACCAGTTCGGCTTCCTTTACACGGCAGTGACCGGCACAACCCAGGGCCTGTACGCGGGTTTCTCGCGGGCCAGCACCTCAGCAGGCCTCGGCTTCACTGTGGAGGCTTTCCCCGCACACACCTTCACCTCGGCCAATACGATCGTGACCGGCTTGCGCCGTCGTGCGGCCAGCAGTGGCTCGCCGGCATTCCAGACCAACTGCTTCGTCGGCAACCTGCACGACGCGACGCCGTTCCTGAACCTGAACAGCACCATCAACTACACGCTTCGCAACAGCGCCGGCGCGAGCATTGGCTCGGGCTCGATGCAGATGACCCCGGGCCACCTGATCCGCATGCTGGATATTTTTGCCACGGCGGGCGCACCGGCGGGTAACTACGACGATGCCTCCATCGAGTTCGAAGAAGCGGGCACCGGCGAGCCGGGCTTGATGACCTTCTGCACTGTGCAGGACAACACCAACTTCGGCGCTGACTTCCGCATCGGCAAGCAGTTCCGTGGCTACGGCACACAGTACTCGGGCATCGGTGCGCAGGACGACCACGTCAGCCGCGACACGACCGTCGCCTACGACATCAAGATGACGGGCGACACCACGCCGCGTTCGTTCTCGATCCCGGCGGCGAACGCAGCTACCAGCGCCAATACCCACGTCGTCTATTTCCGCCATCCCGACTACGTGGCATGCGAAATCATCGACCCGGCTACCAACGTGCGCGCCTTGCCCGCCTACGGCCTCGAGATGCGCCTGCGCGACCAGTACCTCAACACCATGGCCGGCGGCGCCAACATCCAGGGCTTCTCGCGCATCTACATGGGCGACAAGACCGATCGCAACAACGGCACCAATGCCCGTTACACGATCGAGGTGGAAAGCACGACGGTCAATACGGCGGTCGTCCGCCCCTACAAGCTGCATTGCCAGAGTGGTAGCGGCCACACCCTGGGCGACATCGTGAAATTCAACACACCCGCGCAGTTCTGACCGACCCAGCCCGGAAGCGACGGTTGTGAAAATGTGCCGGCGCGCCCCCTTTTTGGGGGCGTGTTTGCAACGGAATTCCGGAAACGTGACCGCGCGCAAGCTGGCCGGCCTGCATACACTTGGGTATGACCGAGGTTCTATGCAAGACTACTTGTCACGCTCAATTGTTTGTATCAGGCATTGCCCCCCGGAGACGCCCGTGAATCGCATCAAGAATATTCATCTTCTCGCTACCTGCGCGCTTGGCCTGGGACTGGCCGCCGGCGCGGCCGATGCGCAGTCGACTGATGGTTATCATTCGATCCAGGTATTTCCCGCGGCCGCCGATACTGGTTCCTTCAAGCAGCGCTTCAACTTCCACAACCCCGACCCGGTAAACGACGTCACCGTCACGCCGAAGTACTTCCCCTCCAACGGCACCACGCAGCCGAACCCCATCGATTGCCCGGCGTTTGTTATCCCGAAAGGCCAGACGGTTACGTTCTTGACGTTGCGCGCCATGTGTTCGACCTTGGCCGCGGGCGGCCAGTTCGGCTTCCTGTACACCAGCTCGACCGGCAGCCGCCCCTATGCCGCTTTTTCGCGTGCGGCCACCCTGCAAGGGGGTTTCGGCTTCACCGTCGAAGCCTTTCCCGCCAGCACCTTCACGTCGGCCGACACTTTCGTCAACGGCATCCGGCGCTCAGTCGCTACCCCCGGCGAGCCGGCGTACCAGACCAATTGCTTCATGGCCAACCTCAACAGGGTCAGCCCGGGGGGCACGCCCACCAAAATAAACTACACGCTCTACAGCAACACCTCGGCGGTCATCGGTTCCGGTAACGTCACGCTTTCGCCGGGCCAGCACGTCCGCGTGTTGGACATTTTTGAAGCCGGCGGCGCACCGGCGGGCGACTACCTCGATGCCTCGATACGCTTCGAGGAGCTCAATCTCAACGAAGAGCCTAGCCTCCTGACCTTCTGCACCACGCAGGAGAACACGAACCTGGTAGCGGACTTCCGCATCGCCAAGCAGGAGATCGGCGCGGGCGGCTTGGGCTATCCGGGTGACGTGATCGGCTCGCAGGACAACCATGTTTCGCGTGAGACGCTGGTCAGTGCTGACGGCGTCGGTCGCAACTTCGAGATCGGAACGGGCGCCAGCGGCAATACGCACGTCATCTACTTCCGCCACCCCGACTACCAGCAGTGCGAACTCATCAACCCGGGCAATGGCCTGCGCGCGCTACCCAACCACGGCCTTGAAATGCGCCTGCTCGACCAGGACGGCCTCGTGGTGTCCGGCGGCGATGGTTCAACCGGCTGGAGCGACTTCTATTTGGGCGACAAGAACGACCGCAACGGCGGATCGAACACGCGCTACACCATCGAGGTGGAATCCAACGAACAGAATACGGGTGCGGTCCGCTCGTACAAGATCCACTGCCGGAGCGGTAGCGGCCACTCGCTGGGCGACATCATTCGTTACAAGGAAGCGGTGAACCGCTTCTGAGATAGCGCGATCGGCTAGCGCAACCTGACCAAGGTCAAGTGCGACACGGCGAGGTGCGAGCCCTCGCCCACGGCCACCCGGACCTCCAGGTCGGTGACGCCCGATTCGGGAACATCGAATTCGAGCGTTCCCATGGGTTCGGGCTTCGTGCCCGCCACGGCTCGTCCGGATTTCGCGACCAGCACGCTGGCACCCTGCCCGTACACGACATCCATCAGCGCCTCGGCGGTGCCGCCGCTGGGTGCGCTGGCCCAGACTTGCACCTGGTAGGCGCCGGCTGGCAGGGCGATGTAGGGGCCGTAGACGAGCATTCCCGGGCGACCCACTGCCACCATCCCACGTGACGGGTCGCGAATGCCCACCTGAGTCTCCAGCCGATCATCTCTGGCGGCTGAGAATGTCTGCTGACCCCCAACGTCGTGGCTGGATCTGGAAAGCCGAAACACGACGACATTCTGATCGAGCGTATCGCTCATGCGCCAGGGCGGACCCGCCGAGCGCGCGAAGTCGATGGCGCGCAGGCGAAAGGCATCGACCCGTTTGAATCCGGGCGGCGCAAGATCAGTCCGTGTAGCCAGGAACACATCGTCGTAAACGGCGTCCAGGGCCTCCAGATAGCCGACGTCGAACCAGCGTTCGCGACGAGCGCTGATGACGTGCCGGCCAAAGGTGTAGACGAGCGTTGTCTTGATTTCGCGCGGCGTAAAGCCCGCGCTGGCTTGATCGTCGAGCAAAATCAGGTCGCCATCGTCGGCGACCGCGGCCAGGCGTGCAATGGACGCGCGCGCAAACTCGTTTTCCTGCTTGCCCAGCTGGCCCGCTGAAAGCACCAGGAAATATGCACCCGAGGTCGCAAGTAGCACACCCATCAGCTTGCGGCCCGTTTGCTGCTTGATCCAGGCGACAGAGCAAACCGCCAGCAACAGCATGTAAGGCACGAATTCGCTGGCCAGGTATCTTCCGTAATAGGGCTGGTAGGGCAGCGCCCAATTGAGCAGCGCCACGTAGCCGGTAAAGCACAACAGGAAGAATACGAGGAATCGGCCGCTCGGCTCGAGGCGCAATTGCGCGATCACCAGCGAGGCGACGAACAGCAACGGGCACAGGTAGATTGAACCGGCGACCAAGCTTGAATGGGCAACGCTCGGCCATCCCTGTGCGGCTATCCCCGGGAACAGCACGAACCCTGGCCGATTCAAATACGCATCAGTGAACGCCAGCGAGTAAACCTTGTAGGCCCCGGCCGCAAGCACGGCGAGCAGGGCGACACCCATCCATCGGGAAAGCCGTGGCACCGACCACGCGACGGTGCGGGCTACCCACCCACTCGGCCGGTTCCATGCGCTCGACCAGGCCAGCGCCGCTGCGACCACAAGCACGATAGGCAAGAATGACCAGTTGTCGCCACCTATCCGCGAAAACGAATCCTCGTAAATCCTGATCGAGTACGCGCGCGAAAAGGCCAAACCGTAGCCAACGGATGCCGCGTACAGCAGCGAAGTAAGCAGCGCCCATTTGGCAAGACCGAAGGCGCGCTCCCGATCATCGTCCAGGACCAGGGGAAAGACGCCGATCGCAAGGATGAGCGGCAGGTACATGAAACCGGAAATACGGGTCAGGAACAAGCAACCGAAAGCCAATGTGGACAGCCACAGCCACCGCTTTGTGCGTTCCCCCGCAGCCGCGCCGGCGTAGCGACAAAGGAAGCTGAAGCCGATGGTGGAAAACGCCAGCGTCGGGACTTCTGTCACCGGAAATCGCGAAAAGAAAGCATGCAGCGGGTTCAGGGCCAGCAACAGGCCGGCCGCCGCCCCCAGTCGCACGCTGCCCGTCAAGAGGCCAGCCAGCCGCTGGAAGAACACGATCGACACCAGTGACAGGAAGGTGAGGCCGTAGGTCGCCGCGGATGCGCCGAAGATGCCCGCGAACAGCGCCAGCCAGACCGGGAACAGGTGGTAGAACTGAAAGACAAGTTGTTGCGCCGAGTCCTCGCTGGCATAGACGCCAGGCAGAAACGGAACGATATAGTTATCTTGCATGTAAGCAGCCAGGGCGTTGCTCGAAGCGAGGCGATCACGCTCGGCGTCGACTACCGCGATGTCGCGCGTAGCCAGGAGTTCCGACGCGATGTTCGTGTACGCGCCGTGGTCCTGCCCACCCATCACGAAATCGAAGGGGGCGAGCCTGAAGCACAGCGCCACCAGCAGCACCGGCACGACATGCAACATGCGCGATGAGTCGACACTCGAATCAGTGCGGCCGGGCACACGCAGATGGTAGGTCCAGGTACACAGGGCCGCGATGGCGAGCACCAGAGGCACGATGAACAAGCCCACGATGGCAAGCGCCAGGCCGACCCCGCTGGCCGACAACAGGAACACCGTTACGCGCTCAAGGATTGCATCCGTGGACAGGCTCGACGCACGTACGTCTGGACTTAGCAGCGGTGGCAGGACGGGCACGCGCAGGCATCCTTGTTCAAGTGGAGTCAACCTTGGCGAAATAGCTGAATACCGATGCAAGCACCATGTAGAACAGGAATTGCGGGAAAAGCCTCGCGGCCCTGTCGAGATAGAAAGTGGGAATGGCCGACGGCTGCTTGTAGTATTTTTCTAACAGCATGGTCATTACATTTCCGCTGAGCAGATAAAAAGAAATAACCGCCACCACACCCGGGTTGTAGCCGTGAATTCGAAAGCCTGCATGCGACATGGCCACCATTGCAGCCAGCAACAACCTGTAAAATCCCTTGGGTGCCTTTCAATGCCCGACCCAAGTGTGGGAAAACTCTTTCCTACCTTACCATTCGCGCTGGCCGGGGTGAATGGCCTGACCGAGCCGGCCTTCGCCACCCGCAGCGCAGCCATTGCTGCTGCGTTATGTACAATTGCGATCTGGTGTTTGGTTGGCGGGAGTGGATTTTGAAATCGGTTTTGCCGGCCCTTTGGAATTATCGCTACTTCGTCCTTTCTTCGATCCAGGGCGAGTTTCGCGCGCGCTTCGTTCGCAGCAAGCTTGGCGCGCTTTGGATGGTCATCAATCCCTTGGCCCAGGCGATCATCCTTGCGCTGGTGCTGGCCGAAGTCATGGGCGCCAAACTGCCCGGCATGGCCAACGACAAATTCGCATACGCGGTCTACCTGATGTCCGGCATGCTGGCGTGGGCATTGTTCACGGAAATGATAAGCCGCTGCCTGACCTTGTTCATCGACAACGCCAATATCCTCAAGAAGATCGCGTTCCCGCGCATCTGCCTGCCGCTGATCGTGGCCGGGTCGGTATTGCTGAATAATGTGCTGCTCTTCCTTGCCATCATCCTCGTGTTTGGTGTCCTGGGCCACGTGCCCGGCGCCCAGGTGGCCTGGGTGCCGCTGCTGATGCTGGTCACCCTCGCATTGGCGATGGGTATCGGGCTGATCCTCGGCGTTCTGAATGTCTTTGTCCGGGATGTGGGCCAAGTCGTACCCGTGGTGCTGCAACTGGGCTTCTGGTTCACGCCCATCGTATACAGCCCCAACATCCTGCCGGAGAACATGCGCCTCGTGCTTGATATGAACCCCATGACGACGGTGGTGCAGAGTTACCAGAACGCCATGCTGTTCAATACAAGTCCTGATTTCGCCGGCCTTGGCTGGCTCGTGTTGGTCACCTTCTTCCTGTTGGGCGCGTCGCTCATCATGTTTCGGCGTGCCAGTGCCGAGATGGTCGACGTCCTGTGAGTGCCCACGTACTGAAGGTTTCCGGCCTGGGCAAGGCGTATCGCACCTATCGGTCGGAATGGCGACGCGTTCTTTCCTGGTTTGGCGTCACGGTGGTTCCGGCAGCCGAGCACTGGGGATTGCGTGGCGTTTCATTTTCTGTGGCACCGGGCGAAGCCGTCGGCATTGTCGGGCAGAACGGAGCCGGCAAGAGCACCCTGCTCAAATTGGTTACGGGAACGCTACGCGGTACGGAAGGCGATGTTCAAGTCCATGGCCGCATTGCAGCCATCCTGGAACTGGGCATGGGCTTCAATCCCGAATTCACCGGCCGACAGAATGTGTATCACGCCGCCGGACTGATGGGATTCAGCCCGGATGCGATCGAACAAGCCATGCCGGACATCGAGGCCTTTGCCGAGATCGGAGACTACTTCGACCAACCTGTGCGCACCTACTCAAGCGGCATGCAAATGCGAGTCGCGTTTTCCGTCGCAACGGCGTTCAGGCCGGACGTACTGATAGTGGATGAAGCGCTCTCCGTCGGAGACAGCTATTTTCAGCACAAGAGTTTTGCCCGTATCCGGCAATTCAAGGAACTGGGCACCGCGCTGCTGTTCGTGACGCACGGCATGAGCGATGTCCGAACCCTGTGCGACAGGGTCATCCTGCTCGACAAGGGTCGGGTGCTGCGGGATGGTTCGCCCGACGAAGTCGTGGACTACTACAACGCATTGATCGCCGAAAAGGAGAACGCCAAGCTTTCGGTGGAGCAACGGCGCCAGAAGAACGGATGGGTCCTGACCAAATCCGGTACGGGCGAGGCCACTCTCGCCGACTTCCGGCTCAGCGATGCCGACTCCAACCAGGAAGTACAGTCGGTGCGCGTTGGCCAACGCCTGGTACTTGCAGCCACGGTCGATATCCACGCCGACATCCCAAGCCTGGTACTGGGCTACATGTTGCGGGACCGGCAAGGCCATGTCGTGTGGGGAACAAATACCTGGCACACCCGGCAAGTGATTGAAAATCTTGAAATGGGTCAGGTTGTCGAATTCAAGCTCTTGTTTACCTGCACGCTGGGCCCGGGTTCCTATTCTTTTTCGCCCGCGCTGGTAAGCACGGATACGCACCTCGTGAATAACTACGAGTGGGCGGACAACGCGCTTGTGTTTGACGTGTTGAATGCCGATCAGCCGACTTTCATCGGCAGCAGCTGGCTCGACGCTGTTTTCGATATCAGTCGCCGCGGAACTGTGTAAATGTTTACATCCTACGCCCAGAATTTCGAAGACGTCATGCTCTGGCGTGCGCTCAAGCACGTCGAGAATGGCAATTACGTGGATGTGGGCGCGCAGCATCCGGTCGTTGATTCGGTAAGCCTTGCTTTCTACGAGCGCGGCTGGAGGGGCGTGCATGTCGAGCCTGCCCCTGACTACGCCGATCTATTGCGAAAACATCGTCCCGATGAGGTCGTGATCCAGGCTGCCCTTGATGCCAAACAGGGGTTGTTGGCCTTTTTCGATATCAAACAGTCCGGGCTCAGCACCGCTGACAAGGACATCGCCCAGCGACACCAGGAAGCTGGATTCGAGGTTCGCGAGATTGCCGTGCCCAGCCTCACCCTGGATGACGTGCTTTCCGGACTGGCCGGCAACGAAATACATTGGCTCAAGATCGATGTTGAAGGCTATGAACGCCAGGTTCTCGAGGGATGGGCATCGGGCATAAAACCGTGGGTGCTTGTCATCGAGAGCACCTTGCCCCTGACCCAGACCGAGTCCTACCAGGACTGGGAGCCATTGATCCTTGATCGGGGCTACGAGTTTGCGTACCTCGATGGCATAAACCGTTTTTATGTCTCGTCCGGGCATCTCGATTTGCTGGCGGCGTTTCGATACGGGCCCAACTATTTCGACGGATTTACGCTAACCGAGCACTCGCCCTACTGCGAAAATATGAACTCCACGATCGCAGGGCTCCGCCAGCACCGGCAAGCACTGGAAGTTGAACTCGGTACGCGGGAACAGCAGGCGATGGAGGCCCTGAGGGTCGTCGGGAAGCTCGAAGGCGAGCTCGCTCAATCTCGAGCACAAAGCGACGGCTTGCGCGAGAATCTGGAAGCGCGGCAAGGCGAGCTGACTCAATTGCGCAGCCAGAGCGACGTCCTGCTCGAGAGGCTTGTCGCCGCCGAGTTGCACGCCGCCCGCCTCGAAGGCGAAGTCACCGATTCCCTGCAAAAGCAGCATGCGTTGGAGGATGGCCTCGCTGAAGCAAGGACACAACTGGACCATCAATCCGAACAACTCGCCGGCAGCCGGGCACGTGCCGATCGGCTGGGGATTGAGTTGAACGCAGCCACGACCCAAGCCGAAAAATCGAGTCGATCCAGTCATCATTGGTGGACCGTGGCGGTCGGCCTGAGCCATGAGCTTGAGATGGTGCGTGGCAGTCGTTCGTGGCGCATGACAGTGCCATTGCGCGCAACAAATTCCCTCTTTGACCACACGAAACGCCTCGGTCGGACGGGACTTGCCAAATTGATCAGCCTGCCCCGACGCGGCGCGCGACGGATGCTGCTGCTCGCCGTCTCCACGGTGCAGGCCCGGCCAGGACTCAAGGCCCAAGTCGCTCGGCTGGTCGCTGGCGTTCCCCGCCTGGACGCACGTTTGCGGGCGTTTGTTTCCACCCGTTGGCATAAGGGCCGCGCTGCGGATGGATCATCTGCCGTCGGGCTGTCGGCCCCTGTGCCGCCGGCTGAAGTGCCCGTGGACGCAAGCACTGGAGGCATCCAATGGGCGGCCCAGTCACCCTCGGTACGCAGGGCCTACCGGCAGCTAATGCAGGCACGCGCCGATGCGCTTGTCGATTCGGATCCGGACAGGTCATCGGATCAGGCTCGATGAGGATCGTCATTGATTTGCAGGGGGCGCAATCGTCGGGCAGCCGGTTCCGCGGCATCGGCCGATACTCGCTATCGCTGGCCCAGGCGATGGCTCGCGAGGCGCGCGGACATGAAATCTGGATTGCGCTCAACGGTCTTTTTCCAGACAGCATCCAGGCGCTGCGCGTCGCTTTTGACGGCCTGGTCCCGCAGGACCGGATCGTGGTTTGGCAGGCGCCGGGGCCCGTATCTGATCTCGACTCCGGCAACCGCTGGCGGCGGGAAGCAGGCGAGTGTCTGCGCGAAGCATTCCTCGCCAGGCTCAAGCCCGATGTGGTGCATGTCTCAAGTCTGTTCGAGGGATTGGGTGACGACGCCCTGACCACCATTGGTTCGCTCGATGGCACCTTGCCAACGGCCGTTACGCTGTATGACCTGATCCCGCTGATACATCGCGACCCCTATCTCGCGAACCCGGTGGTCGCGTCCTGGTACGAGCGCAAGCTGGAAAGCCTGCGGCGCGCTCGACTCTGGCTGTCCATCTCCGAGTCATCACGGCGGGAAGGCATTGAGCTCTTGAACCTGCCCGACGATCGGGTAGTGAATATTTCCACCGCCGCGGATGCCATGTTCCAGCCCGTGCACCTCAGCGCTGAACAGGCGTGGGCGATCCGCCAGCGTTATGGCTTGACGAAACCGTTCGTGATGTACACAGGCGGCATCGACCACCGCAAGAATATTGAAGGCCTGATCCGTGCTTTCGCCAAGCTGCCGGTTGCAGTGCGCGCCACACATCAATTGGCACTGGTCTGCGCCGCCACCGGGGCACAGATCGATGAACTGATGCGGATCGCAGCGAAGTGCGGCCTTACCGGCGACGACGTCGCTTTCACCGGCTTCATCCCGAATTCGGACATGGTCGCACTTTACAACTTGTGCACCGTGTTCGCATTTCCGTCATGGCACGAAGGCTTCGGCTTGCCTGCGCTCGAGGCGATGAGCTGCGGCGCGGCGGTGATCGCCGCCAATACTTCGAGCTTGCCGGAGGTGATTGGTCGGCCTGATGCGTTGTTCGACCCCCACGATGAAAACGACATGGCAGCCAAGCTCCATGCCGTGCTGACGGATGATGGCTTCCGCGCACAACTCCAGCGCCATGGACTGGAACAGTCAAGAAAATTTTCGTGGGACAACACTGCCCGCCGGGCATTGGAAGCATTCGAGCGCCTGCATGCCAACAACCACGCGATGCAGGCCAGCCCGAATGCGGTGCTTGCCCCGCGTCGCCCTCGCCTGGCCTTTGTGTCGCCCCTGCCACCGGAGAAAAGCGGCATCGCCGACTACAGCGCCGAACTGCTGCCGGAACTCGCCGGCCATTACGACATTGACGTCATCGTCCACCAGCCGGAGGTTGCTGACGCCTGGATTCTTGCCAACTGTCCGATTCGCAGCACCGAGTGGTTCGATAGGAACGCGCACCGCTATGACCGGGTGCTCTACCATTTCGGTAATTCGGCGTTCCACCAGCATATGTTTGAATTGCTGAGCCGACATCCCGGCACGGTGGTGCTGCACGATTTCTTTTTGAGCGGCGTCATCGCCTATATGGACGTGCACGGCCATGTGCCCGGCGCCTGGGCTTCGGCACTGTATGTCTCGCATGGCTATCACGCCGTCAAGCAACGGTTTGCTGCGCAGGATATAGCTGACGTTTCGTGGCAGTACCCGGCCAACCTGCCGGTTCTACAGCAGGCCAACGGGGTAATCGTACACTCTGAATTCTCCCGCGAACTTGCCGACAAATGGTATGGCGCAGGCTTCAGCGCCGACTGGGAGTGCATCCCGCATTTGCGCGTGCCGTCCGAGGCGTCAGACCCGGTCGCGGCCCGGGTCGCCGTTGGGATGGAGGACGGGGATTTTCTCGTTTGTGCGTTCGGCATGATTGGCCCGACCAAACTCAATCATCGCCTGCTTGATGCTTGGCTCGCCTCGCCACTGGCTCAAGACCCGCGCTGCCATCTGGTATTCGTGGGCGAGAATGAGGGCGGCCCGTACGGCGCGGAACTCCTGCGTGCCATCAACCAAAGCGTCGCCGCCAACCCGATCCGTATTACCGGCTTTGCGCCGAAGGCGCTCTACCGAAGGTATCTGGAGGCGGCAGATGCGGCCGTGCAGATGCGCACGCTGTCTCGAGGCGAAACATCAGGCACCGTGCTTGATTGCCTGAATCATGGATTGCCCACGATCGTGAATGCGCATGGGGCGATGGTGGAGTTGCCGCCCGATTGCATCCTGGAAGTGCCGGACGAATTTTCGGAGGCCGAACTGAGCGCGGCTTTGGTCGCGCTCTGGCGTGATCCACCACGCAGGAAAGCGCTGGGTGAACACGCACGTGCCCGGGTTCGCACTTATCATCATCCGCAGACCGTCGCCAATGAGTACCGGGATGCCATTGAACGCTTTGCGCGCGCGGGACCGCAGGTGACTGTGGCCCGGTTGGCGCAGGCCGTCAGCGCGCTTGAGTCACCACCTGCGGACGAGCGTGAATGGTTGGCGGTCGCGCAGTCGATTGCTGTCAACCACCCAGTTCAAAAGGGCCAAAAGCAGCTGCTATTGGAAGTCTCCGGGTTGGCGCAACTCGGCGCCAAATCCGGCAAACCGCGGCTGGTCCACAAGGTGCTGGATCAACTCCTGTCCAACCCGCCAACGGGTTTTCGCATCGAGCCCGTTTATGTCGGCGACATGGGCGAGCTCTGCTATGCACGAAACTTCACCTTGCAGTTTCTCGGTTGCCCCCAAGCGCAGTTGCCGGATGATCCGGTTGAGGTCAACACGGGCGACGTCTTCCTGGGCTTGGATCGCGCAGCCTATTCCATCCCCCAACGCGCCGGTCAATTGCGCGACTGGCGCAATCAGGGCGTGCAAGTCTATTTTGCAATCCATGAAGCGCCCCCGGTCACTGTTCCGACCGGGCTTGGGCAAGGTACGGCAAGCGAGTTTGCAGCGTGGCTGAAAAGTAACGAAGCCAATGCCGACGGCGCTGTATGCGTATCCCGCGCCGTGGCCGATGAGCTGGCTGAATGCTTGCGCGACCTTGAACTACTTCGTGAGCGCCCATTCAAACTCGGCTGGCTTCATCCAGATGCAGACGTCACCGGTAATTTGCTGGATATAGTCCTCACCGATCGCGCGCCAACATCGTCTTGAGGGCCCCAGCGCTTTCGCGCCAACTCGACAAGGAAACCTCGAGCGGGTCCGCAATGTTTCCCGCGCGCCACCGCTGCAGCCAATCCTGGATGGCTGCTGCCAGCTCCGCCCCGGACTCGCCGCGGAAAAAATCGGCGCCGCGACCGGCAACTTCACGGAAGACGGGAATATCCCGGGCAAGGATGGGGAGCCCGTTGGCGGCGGCCTCGACCAACGGCAGGCCGAAGCCCTCGCCCAACGAAGCCGCGAGCAGGACCGAGCTGTCGCGATACGCGGCCAGCAGGCTGGCATCTCCACCGCCCTGCATCCAGTGCAGGCGCTTGCCAGCTTCGGGGTGATCGCGAAGGCGGTCGATCAGCCTGGACACCAGCCACCCCGGGCTGCCGGCAATCAGCAACTCGCAATCCTCGCCGCTCTTCCACAAGAGTTCGAAGGCGTCCAGCACCTGCTCGTGGCCCTTGCGCATTTCCACCGTACCCACCATCAGGAAGCGAGCGGTCCCCGGCGCCGGCCCTGGTAGCCCGGCCGCGGGAGGCAGCCAGGCATCGAGATCTGCCCCCAGCGGGAAACTTGCCACGCTGATTTGCGATGCGGGAGACTCGGTGGCCAGCACAGCGCGTAAGTCGCTGCATACGGATTCGGAAATGCACAGCGCACTGTCGCCGCACTCCGCGACCAGGCGCAGCCACTGCCGGAAGCGTGCGCCCATGCCCTCGGGAAACCACTCGGGGCGCTGCAGGGGCAACACGTCGAACACGACAAAGGCGATCGACGCGCCATCGGCCTTCATTGCCAGCAGCGCATCCCGGGCCACTTCCGCGCGATCACGAATCAGGTCCAAGCCCAGGAATTGGTCGCCGTGGCGGACGCTGACTGGCGTATCCGCGCCAACCGCCTCCCTGGCCACTCCGATCAGTTGCGCAAGAAAGCCGCGGGCATGCACGTAGTTGCCCCCGTCGGAAATTCGCACCGGCTCGATGCGGAACCCAAGAGGCGGGTCGAGCAGGAGTTCGACCAGGATCCGCTGCACGACGCGCTGCACGCCCGCGCCCAGGTTTTCGCGGGCCAGTTCGGTGACATCCACCAACAACTGCTGGGTTCGTTGCGACGCGGGCAACGCCAAGGCAGCTCCGGGCGCTGCGCGATGGACGAGCAATTCGGTCGCGTCCGCAGGCGCTGCGTCCGGGCCCGCGTCTTCGGCGGGATGCAGCGAGGGCACGGCGGTAGTGGCGGGCCGCAGCCGGCGACGCAAATTGCGCAAGGGCTCGGTCAGCCGCCAGCTGTGGCTTGCCTTCATCGCTGCGAGCTCGTCCCGCAGCGCCTGGTTGCTGCGTGCCTGCGCCTGCAATGCCAGTAACGCCGAACACAGGTCCCGGATCCGATCCCGTTCGGGGTGGTCGGCGCGGTTCCGGGTTTCTTTGTTCGGCATGCTCGCTCCCGCAGCCTTGGCCGGGCTGCAGACGGTTGTTCGGGGGAATGTTGGAGCGGGTGAAGGGAATCGAACCCTCGTCAGTTGCTTGGGAAGCAACAGCTCTACCATTGAGCTACACCCGCTTGCAGGCCTGATTATGAACCCCCGATTCGCCGCCCCGCAACGCGCTAAAATCGGCGCATGGAACTTCATGTCAACGGCCAACTGCGGCAAATCGAGCCACCCATGACCCTGCTGGCGCTGCTGCGGGAGGCGGGCTTGAACGACCGCCGCATTGCGGTGGAGGTCAACCAGGAGGTCATCCCCCGCAGCCGGCATGCCGATCATGTTCTGTCCGACGGCGACCGGATCGAAATCATCCAGGCCATTGGCGGCGGCTGACCCGTCAAAGGGTTATCAGGCACGGGCAATCGGGCCATAATTGCGGCATGAACCCGCCGTCCAATACTGACGACCCGCTGATCATCGCGGGCAAGTCCTATCGTTCCCGCCTGCTGACCGGCACCGGAAAATTCGCCGACTTCGAACAGACCCGACTGGCGACCGAAGCAGCAGGCGCCCAGATCGTCACGGTTGCGCTGCGCAGAAGCAATCTCGGCCAGCACCCCGGTGAGCCGAACCTGCTCGACATCCTGCCGCCCGATCGCTACACGATCCTGCCCAATACCGCGGGTTGCTACACCACCGCCGATGCCGTGCGCACCTGCCAGCTCGCGCGCGAATTGCTCGACGGCCACAAGTTGGTGAAGCTGGAAGTACTCGGCGACCCGAAGACCCTGTTCCCGGACGTGCTGCAGACGGTGGAAGCCGCTGAAATCCTCGTGCGCGACGGCTTCGACGTGATGGTCTACACCTCCGACGACCCGATCCTGGCCAAACGCCTGGAACAAATCGGCTGCGTGGCGGTGATGCCGCTGGCGGCGCCGATCGGCTCGGGCCTGGGCATCCAGAACCGCTGGAACCTGCTCGAGATCATCGAAAACGCGAAGGTACCGATCCTGGTGGATGCCGGCGTCGGCACCGCCTCGGATGCGGCCATCGCCATGGAACTGGGTTGCGACGGCGTGCTGATGAATACCGCCATCGCCAGCGCGCGTAATCCTGTACTGATGGCCAGCGCGATGCGCAAGGCCATCGAAGCCGGCCGCGAGGCCTTCCTGGCCGGGCGCATCCCGCGTCGACGGAATGCCAACGCGTCTTCACCCATCGACGGACTGTTCTTCTGAACGATGGCAAGCGACGCCTCTCCCACGCCGGCGCCGCCTGATCCCTCCCTGCGCGAGCGATCCATCCGCAGCTTCGTGCTGCGCGGGGGCCGCCTGACCGACGCGCAGAAGCGCGCGTTCGTCGCGCACTGGCCGCGTTACGGCATCGACTACACCGCCACCGTGCGCGACTTCGATGAAATTTTTGGTCGCCACGCACCGCGGGTTCTGGAAATCGGCTTCGGCAACGGCGAACAAGTCGAGTTCGCCGCCGCGCGCGAATCCCATCGCGACTTCATCGGCATCGAAGTGCATGGCCCGGGCGTGGGTCGGCTGCTGAATGCGCTCGCGGTCGCGAACCTGTCCAACGTGCGCCTGTACCAGCACGACGCGGTCGAAGTGCTGCAGCATGAAGTCGCCGAAGCCTCGCTGGACGAAGTGCGCATCTACTTCCCCGACCCGTGGCACAAGAAGCGCCACCACAAGCGCCGGCTGGTGCAACCGGAATTCGTTACGCTGCTTTGCTCGCGACTGCGCCCGGGCGGACGCTTGCACCTCGCCACGGACTGGCAGAACTACGCCGAGCAGATGTGGGACGTGCTCGATGCGCAGCCGGAACTGCAAAACACAGCCGGGCCGCGCGCCTGGGTAGCGCGTCCGGAGTGGCGGCGGCAGACGCATTTCGAGTCCCGCGGACTGCGCCTCGGCCACGGCGTGTGGGACCTGCTGTACAGCAGGCGCTAGGGGGACTCGCCGACCATGGGCACTGACCTGATCCTGACCCGCGACATGATGCTGGTGCTGGGGCTGGTCGTGTTCACGATGGTCATGTTCATGTTCCCGCGGATCCGCGTGGACGCCACCGCGCTCGTGGTACTTGTCGCCCTGGGAGTCGCGCGGCTGGTGCCGGCCGACGAATTGTTCTCCGGATTTTCGGGCAACGCCGTCATCAGCATCATCGCCACGATGATCCTCGGTGCGGGCCTCGACCACACCGGCGCGCTCAATCGCCTGGCGTCGTGGTTGCTGCGCCGATCCAAGGGCGTCGAGGACCGGTTGATCCTGTGGACATCGGCCGTGGCCGGCCTGATGTCGGGCTTCATGCAGAATCCTTCCGTCACCGCGCTGTTCCTGCCGGTGGCCTCACGCCTGTCGTCGCGCACCGGCGTGTCGCTGTCACGCCTTCTGTTGCCGCTGGGCGCCGCCATCGTGATGGGCGGCGGCCTGACGATGGTCGGCAACTCGCCACTGCTGCTGCTTAACGACCTGGTGCAGTCGGCCAATCGCAATCTGCCGTCGGGCGCCGCGACACTGGCGCCCTTCCCCATGTTCCAGCCTTTGCCGATCGGCATCGCGCTGCTGATCGCGGGCCTCGTCTACTACCGATACCCGGGCCGCAAGTGGCTGCGGGCGGGCGAGGATTCCAAGGACGTGGTGACGCCCGGGCGCACCGAAAGTTATTTCGCGCAGGCCTACGGTATCGAAGGCGAAGTTTTTGAATTGACCGTCGGGCCGGAAAGCCCGCTGGTCGGCATGTCCATCGGCGAAGCCGAGTCGCAGCCCGATGCACCGCTATACCTGGCGCTGCTGACGGGCAGCGAGGCGCGCCTGTCACCGTCGGCCGACCAGATGATCTGGGTCGGCAGCGTGATCGGTGTGATGGGCAAGCGCGACGCCGTGCAGGCCTACGCGACGTCCAACCAGATGAAGGTTTCAGCGCGCCTGCGCAACTTCGCGGATCTGTTCGATCCCAGTCGCGCCGGCATTTCGGAAGCCGTGGTGCCACCAACCTCGCAATTCATCGGCCGCACGCAATCGGAACTGAAGTTGCGCAAGCGTTTCGGCATCAGCCTGCTGGCGATCAACCGCGACAAGAAGGTTTTCCGTTCGGACATCCGGCAATTGCCGATTCGCGCCGGCGACATGCTCGTCTTCCACAGCATCTGGACCGACCTCGCGCAGGCCGGCATCAATCGCGATTTCGTCGTGGTGACCGACTACCCGAAGCAGGAGCAGCGGCCGCACAAACTGCGCTGGGCCATCGTCCTGTTCGTCACCTCGATGCTGCTCGCATTGACCACGCTGCTGCCGGTGCCGCTGGCATTGATGGGCGGCGCCGCGGCGATGATCGTGGTGGGCGTCATCAACATGGACGAAGCCTACGCCGCCGTGAATTGGAAGACGGTATGGCTGATGGCCTGCCTGATCCCCCTTGGCTGGGCGATGGATTCCACCGGCGCCGCGAACTGGGTTGCCCAGCAAGCGCTCGAACGCGTCGGCCCGTGGATGCCGGTCTGGGGCATGCAAGCCGCGCTCGGCCTCCTTACGATCGTCTTCAGCCTGGTGATCGGAAACGTGGGCGCGACGGTCGTGATGGTTCCCATGGCCATCAACGTGGCACTCGCGTCGGGCAGCAGCCCGCTCGCCGCCGCCATGCTGGTCGCGTTGTCGGCATCGAACAATTTCCTGAGCCAGTCGAATCCGGTACTGTCGATGATCTCGGGGCCCGCGGGATATCGACCGCGCGACATGTGGCGGACCGGGGCGCCGCTGACCTTGTTCTATCTGGTGATTACGTTGGTGGCTGTGAACTTGATGTTCTGATTGCTGGAGCAGAGCGGTTCAAGGGTTCTGGGTGCGGCGGTTGCCGCGCATCATTTTGAGTCGCTGCCCGAGTTCTGGGTGGGGTGGTTGCCGGTGATCATTTTGAGTCGCCGCACGATACCGGCTTTGTCAAAATAATCCCCGGCAACCACCCTCGCGCACCTGTGACCAACATCGCCTCAGGGCAACACTCTGCCGTACCGCCGCCAACGCAGGTCGCCCGGCGCCGTCAGTCGCACTGCGTGCTTGGTGAGGCAGCCTGGCGATCCTGCGTTTCGTCATCGGCGTGCGTGGGCGTCGCTGTGCTCGCCGGAATCTAATGGGGTGATTCGGACGAAGTCGAGAATCGCGGCTGCATCCCAGCCGAGAAATTTCATCTCGCCCGCTTCTATCCTGGGGACAGAACGCAGGATCGGCCGGTGGCCCCACCGAGCAAGCCTGCGAATGGGGCTGCGGGCGACCTGCGTTGGCTGCGATATGGCAGGGTGTTGCTGGAAAACATCAGACCGTCGCACTAATTGCAGGCGAGCGCCGGATTTCATTTTGACCAAGCCGGTATCGTGCGGCGACTCAAAATGAAAGCCGGCGATCGCCCCTCGCGATGAGCTTCTGGATCGCCCGTCGCGATGAGCTTTGCTCTAGCTCTCCGCGCAACCAAACCGCAATTCGCCCGATTCGGCCTGCCAGACGCTGACGGAACGAAGGCTTTCGCCTCGACACGGACCCGATGTACAAAAGCCGTCGGCCAGGCGAAACGAAGCTCCGTGCGCCGCGCAGACCAGGTTTTGCTTGTCGATCAGGAACTTGCCGGGCACGTAGTCCAGGCGGCGGCCCTCGTGGGGGCAGGCGTTGAGCCAGGCGCGCAGTGCAGAACCATCACATTCGACGATGATGGCCGTCATTTCGCCGCCGATAGGCGCCATTAGGGCCACGATCCCTGCATCTGGCAGGTCGGATCGGCGAATTAACGAAGCACTTACACTTTGATCCTGCGGCATCGACATACTCCTCGTCCCCGGCAGTCTGACATGACCCCCATGCCCATTTTCGTCCATCGCTTCTTTACCTACACCCCCAGCAAGCCCCGTCACCCGTTGTTGCGCCTGGCCCTTGGCCTGGTGGGGCTGGTGCTGCTCGCGTTCCTGGTGGTCGCTGGCCTGTTCGTAGGCTTGGGCATGCTGCTGTTTGCCGCAGTGCGTCGCATGGTGCGTGGCAAGCCGGTTGCGGCCGCGCCGCAGCAGGTCGAGGGCGTGATCGAAGGCGAGTACTCGGTGGTCACCAAGCACGAGGCGACGCTCAGCCTGCGCTGAGGCGCACTGCTACCGCTACACTCTGCGTTTTCCCGATGGGTTGGCCCGTGTCCGGATACGCATTCGCTCCCTGCTCCCAACCCAGCGTTCCCGTCCTCGGGCACGCCTCCACGTTTCCCGTGCACCGGATCTACTGCGTAGGTCGCAATTTTTCCGAGCATGCGCGCGAGATGGGCGCCGAAGTGCCGCGCGGTTCGCCGGTCTTCTTCATGAAACCCGCCGATGCGATCGTCACCGGCTCCGTCGTGCCCTATCCGTCCGCCACCGATGACCTTCACCACGAAGTGGAACTGGTGGTCGCGCTGGGGCGCGATGCAAATGGCATCGTGCCAGCCCCGGACGCTTTGGCCCTGGTGTTCGGCTACGCAGTCGGCCTGGACCTGACGCGGCGCGACCTGCAGGCGCAGGCCAAGGAAAAGCGCCTGCCCTGGGACACATCCAAGGGCTTCGACGCCTCGGCGCCCATCAGCAGCATCGTGCCGGCCGACGTGTCGGGCCACGATTTCGATCGACGGCTCTGGCTGCGCGTCAACGACGAACTCCGCCAACATTCGTCGCTGGCCGACATGGTCTTTTCAGTGCCCGACATCATCCATGAACTCTCGCGCCTGTTCGCCCTGCGCGCCGGCGACCTGATCTTCATGGGCACGCCGGCCGGCGTGGCCGCGTTGCATCGTGGCGACCGCTTCAGCGCTGGCGTTGACGGGCTGATAGAGTTTTCCGGCCACGTGGCTGCATGATGGCGAACCCGATTTTCCAAGCCGAAGGAGCTGACCATGAGTTTCATCACTGAGTTCAAGGAATTCGCAATGCGTGGCAACGTCATCGACCTCGCCGTGGGCGTGGTGATTGGTGGTGCCTTCGGCAAGATCATAACCTCGCTGGTGAACGACGTAGTCATGCCGGTGATCGGAAAGATCCTGGGAGGAGTCAACTTCACCGATCTGGCCCTTGTCCTGACGCCCGCGCAGATAGGCGCCGATGGCAAGGAGGTCGCGGCCGCAGTGCTGCTGCGCTACGGCGCCTTCATCCAGAGCATGATCGACTTCGCCCTGATCGCCCTGGCGATCTTCATGGCCATCAAGGTGATCAATCGCCTGCAGCGCAAGAAGGAAGAGGCGCCCGTCGTACCCGCGCCGCCGGCCGAGGACATTGTTCTCCTTACCGAAATCCGCGACGCCCTGCGTTCGCGCTAAGCTGCCGTGCGTCCACCCAGGGCGCCGGCTCGACCGGCGCTTTTTTTGGAGATTTTTTGATGTCGAGCCTGCTCCGCTGTTGTGCCCTCGCCTCTGCAATCATCGCTTCGCTACCGGCGCAGTCAGCCGACCTGTTGCTGGAAAAGCGCACGCGCGCCGATGCCGCCACGCTGGTGGCCGCGAGCGCGCAGGACACGGGTGCCTACGCCATCGTTGAGTCCCTCACCACCGAAATCGGGCCGCGATTGGCTGGCTCACCAGCTTACGATCGCGCAACCAGCTGGGCGCAGGAAAAATTCAAATCGCTGGGCTACGACCGCGTCTACCTCGAACCGGTCACCTTTCCGGTTTGGGAACGTCGCCACGAAAGTGCGGAAGTCATCGGCCCATATCCACAGCGACTGGTCATCACCGCCCTCGGCGGCAGCGTTGGTACCGACGGCAAGCCGCTGGAAGCCGACGTGGTCGAATTTTCCACGCTGGATGCGTTGAAGGCTGCGCCGGAGGGCTCGTTGACCGGCAAGATTGCCTACATCTCCAATCGCATGGAGCGCTTCAAGGACGGACATGGTTACGGCCCCGCCGTGGCAGCACGCAGCGGCGCGTCAGCCGCATCGGGCAAGGGTGCCGTCGCGCTGGTGATCCGGTCCATCGGCACGGACTCGGACCGCATGGCGCACACGGGCATGCAACGCTACGACGATGGCGCGACGAAGATTCCCGCCGCCGCCTTGTCCAATCCCGATGCCGACTTGCTGTCCAACATGATTCGTCGCGGCAAGCCGGTCACCTTGCGCCTCGACATCGATGCCGGGTTCAGCGGCGCCATGAAGACGCAGTACAACGTGATTGGCGAAATTCGCGGGCGCAAGAAGCCCGAGGAAGTCGTGATCATCGGCGGTCACCTGGACTCGTGGGACCTGGGCACGGGCGCCATCGATGACGGATCGGGCGTGGCCATCACGATGGCAGCAGGCGCGATGATCGGCCGCCTGGACCGGGCACCGCTTCGCACTATTCGTGTCGTTGCCTTTGCCAATGAAGAGCAAGGCGGACTGGGTAGCCGCGCCATGGCCGCCACCCATGCCGCTGACATCGATTCGTACCAGCTTGGCGCAGAGAGTGACTTCGGCGCCGGACGCATCTATTCGTTCCGCGCCGGCGTCGCTGCCGAAGCCATTCCGGTGATCGAACAGATCGCGAAGCTGCTCGAGCCGCTGGGCATTGCCTACGAAACCGGCAAGGGCGGCCCGGGTCCGGACATCGAGCCGTTTTCCAAGCTCGGCATGCCATGGGCACAACTCGCGCAGGACGGCACCGATTATTTCGATTACCACCACACCGCCAACGACACGCTGGACAAGGTGAATGCGAAGGCACTCGACCAGCAGGCTGCCGCCTACGCGGTGATGGCTTATGTCGCCGCAGATTCGCCGGTGGACTTCGGCCGCGCACCGCCGCTTACCGGCGAAGAATGACTGCGGACTAGCGTCGCGCGGGCGGCGCCTGCAACTGCTGCCGTCGCCACTCCGACAAGAGCACCGACGTCGCGGAGGCGACGTTGAGGCTTTCCACTGCGCCGCTGCCGGGAATCAGCAGCTTCAGCGTGCTGGCCTGCGTCAGCGCGGAATCGACGCCGGTCTGTTCCGCACCCATCAGCAACACCAGCCGCGAAGGAAGTTGCGTCGAATAGAGCGATTGCCCACCGCGCACGGTCGTTGCCGCCAGGGTGAAGCCCGCTGCGGAGAGTTGCGCGATGGCATTGTCGCTACGACCGAGCCGTACCAGCGGCAGGGCCTCGATGCCACCTTCCGCCACGCGCGCGGCGGCGCCGGAAAGCGTCAGCGTGGATTCCCTGGGCAGCAGGATGCCGGCCGCACCGAAATGCGCCGCGCTGCGGGCGATCGCGCCGAAGTTGTGCGGATTGCCGACGCCGTCGAGCCAGATTGCCAGTTGCGGCCCGGCGGGCAGGTCACGCAGCCAGTTGGACAGCGACAAATCCTCGGCCGGCATGGCGCCGAACACGACGCCCTCGTGATGGGCGCTGCCGCTCAGCCGTTCCAGGTCGCCGGCTTCAACGATGGTGTAACCGAGGCGATTCTTGACGCAGAAGGCGAGCACGGGCTTCAGCGCCGGTATGCGCGACTCCAGCAGCCAGACCTTGCGCAGTGACTGCGGTCGATGCGCGAACAGCGCTAGGCAGGCATTGAGGCCGTACATGCGTTGTTCCTGGGGTGGCTTGGGCGGTGCCGATTCGGGAGCGCGGGGCGTTTCCACCTCGCGGACAGGCGCGTGCCGCGGTCCGGCTTCGCGTGCGCGCTCAGGCGCCACCGCGCGATCGCCGCCTTGCTCGCGGGCACGGTCCCTTTCGCGCTCGCGCTTGTCGCGCGGTGCGCCGGATGGACCCCGATACAGGGATCCACCACCGGGCGGTTTGGGGTCAGGCATGTTGGGACTCCGATGCCTTGCATCGATAAGGAGCCTCTAGTCTAGGGCCAACTAGCCGCCGTGGCTGCTGTCCAC
>JANNWV010000136.1:0-2277 GCA_031408815.1 Gammaproteobacteria bacterium | reverse complement strand
CACACGAAACCCGCCCAGATGGCGGGTTTTTTGTTTGGGGACGTCCGAGAGGTTCCTATTGCGTTCGGAAGCGTTAGTGGGAAAGAGTGCGGGTATCGCAATGAGGGTCGCATCGGAGGCCCCGGTGACTGCAAGTTGACCGATTTACAGAATCGCATTGCGTCCGCCCAGTGGGTCAAGCACAACCCCTGCGCTGGTGACCCGCAACCCTTCAGAAGGTCCAGCAGTCCCTGCACAAGGATTTGTTACCCACTTTTGGTCGCCAGCCACTCGGGAACATCACGCCGCTCGAACTGGGCGCGGTCGTGGCAAAGGTCGAGGCCCGGAAAGCCTTCAATCTGGATAGCCAATCGCCTAGGGGTAACGCGAGCGTTGAAGTGGTCAGAGTTCGATTTGAATACCGGGCTCTGGACGATCCCGAAGGGCCAGGAGGGGATGAAGCGCGGCTACGTCCACATCACCTGTTTCGTATATTGCGTTTAATTCGTTTAATGGTGATACTTACGACCTAACTTGCGCCACCCCGGAAACGACTATGAACGCCATCCTCGCTACCCCAACCAGCCCCCTGCCCAACGAGCAGGAAGCAGCGCTCGCCCGCGAGAGCAGTCGCCTGCTGGCAGCCTGCGTTGGTCAGGGCGACACCGCAGAACTGTTGGTGATCGACGGCGATACCCGCATCCAGGTGCCGGTGAAAGCCTTGCGCCTGCTGGTGGACATCCTCGCCCAGATGGCTCAGGGCAACGCCGTCAGCGTGGTGCCCATCCATGCCGAACTGACCACCCAGGAAGCTGCTGACTACCTCAACGTCTCGCGCCCCTTCCTCGTTGGGCTGCTCGAACGTGGTGCGTTGCCGTTCCGCAAGGTCGGCACCCACCGCCGCGTGCGTTTCCAGGACCTGCTGGCCTATGAGCAGCAACAGCGCGCGCAGCAGGAGGCCGCCCTCGCCGAACTGGCGCGCCAGGCCCAGGAACTCGGCCTGGACCGCTGACGGATGGCGACTTTCACTGCGTTGCTCGATGCGAATGTCCTCTACCCGGCCCGACTACGCGATCTATTGATCCGACTGGCTCTCACAAAACGATACCGCGCGTGCTGGACGGCGGAAATACAGGACGAATGGATTCGCAAACTGCTGGCCAACCGCGCCGACCTCAGCGCCGACCAGCTCCAACGCACGCGCACGTTGATGGAGCTGGCCGTCCCCGACGTGCTCGTGTCCAACTACGAAGGGCTGATCCCCGGCTTGAACCTGCCGGACGCCAAGGATCGTCATGTGCTCGCGGCCGCCATCCGCTGCCAGGCGGGTGTAATCGTCACGCTCAACCTGCGTGACTTCCCGGCCGAAGCCCTCGCACCTTACGGCATCGAAGCCCAGCACCCGGACACCTTCATCGCCCATCTGGCCGACCTGTCCCTGCCCCAGGTTTGCGGCGCCGTGCGTGCCCTTCGATTGAACCTGCGCCAGCCGCCCGTCACCGTGGACGAACTGCTGGACAGCTATCTCGCCCTTGGCCTGGCCGAAACCGTTGCGGCTTTGTCGCCGATGCGGGAACTGCTGTAGGGTTCCACCGGATCGAAACACGCTTCATTCGGAACATATCCAACACCCACTTGCGCGCTGAACGGAATCACCCATGCTGACCGAAGACCAGAAACGCCTGTTGATTGCCCTGATCGAAAAGGGCCAGCCGCTGCCGGCCGAATACCGCCGGCAGTTGTTTGCGACAGACGACAGCGAATACGTCCGGCGACCACTTAAGCGAGCTGACGCGCGGCAGAATCGAAGCCAATTGCCGAGCCGCGTTTAGGCGCAACCTGGACCAGGTGCAGCTCTTGTTGCTCAAGGTGTTGATGCGCGCCTACGGCAAACGCTAGTTGCATCCTCGCTGCAAGAGCGCGGGTCGAACGGAGCGGCTGAACTGAGGCTCGCAAACTAGCTCATGTCCTTCTCGCTCTCGAGATCTAGAAGGGCGCTGAGTAGAGAGATTGGGCGCTGAAAGTGGCAGAGCATGCGCATGAAGATTCCATCTGCCACGATCATGCTTCGGCCGTCTCGCTGAAGCACCAGCGGCCTTCCTTGAAAAGCCACCCCATTTCCGCGGGATTCTGAAATTATTCTTCGCTCGCGCTTGGTGGCCGGCCGCGCCTCAATACCATGTTTACCGCACTCACCAACCAGGCCGGGTAGAGAAATTCCCATGCATACGTGAAGCCGGCCGAACATGAGGTCCATCAGACTTTCCTCGGGGAGCGGAAGCAGGTAGAGCGGCAGCG
>JANNWV010000135.1:0-16259 GCA_031408815.1 Gammaproteobacteria bacterium | reverse complement strand
TCGTACACGACGGCTGGTGGCGCCGTGGGGTATGACTCCGTAGGAGGCCGGCCAGGGATGGCCGGCCGCACGCCCCTGAGTCCGCAGGATGCGGCTACGCCGGGGCGGCCGTAGAAGTTGTACCCCCGGCGCCGCCAGCATTCGGCGAAAGAAGTTAGCGGATCGGAGCGGGCAGCGTTGCGAGGAGAGATTCGACGGCGGCGGGGTCGATGGGTTTGGTGAGGTGCAGGTCGAAGCCCGCTTCCTGCGATCGCAGCCGATCCTCGTCCTGGCCCCAGCCGGTGACCGCGATCATCACCGTGCTTTCGAGCCCGGCAATTTCGCGGATGCGGCGACAGGCTTCGTGGCCGTTCATTCGCGGCATGCCGATGTCCAGCATCACCAGGTCCGGGTGGAACTGCGAGGCCAGGTCCACTGCGTCCACGCCGTCGTAAGCCGTGCGCACTTCGTTGCCCATCATGGTCAGCAACTTGGCCAGGCTGTTGGCGGCATCGCGGTTGTCGTCGGCCACCACGATGCGACGGCCTTTTCGTGGCTCCGCTCGTTCGGCCTTGATGGTCCAGGGCGCGGGCTCCGGCGCCAGCGTGGCCGGCAGCCGAACCTCGGCCTGCGTGCCGCGACCGAGGCCTTCGCTCTGGATGTTGATGGTGCCGCCGTGCATTTCAACCAGGCGCTTCACCATGGACAGGCCGATACCCAGCCCGCCTTGTGTGCGCTCGATGCCGCTGTCGAGCTGGGTGAACATCTCGAAGACTTTAGGCAGCATCTCGACCGGAATGCCGCTGCCACTGTCGGTGATGACGATGCGCGCATGCGCGCCATTGCGTTCGGCGACGACCGAAATCCGGCCGCCCGGCTCGGTATACTTGGTTGCGTTGTTGAGCAGGTTGGAAAACACCTGCACCAAGCGAGTGGCATCCGCATCGAGCGTCACTGGCGTGGTCGGCAACGAGACTTCCAGGCGATGACCCTTCTCGGCGATCAGTGGCTGGTTCGCCTCGATGGCGGTGCGCAACACCTGCGCCAGGTCCACGGGTTGCTTGCGCAATTCCAGCTTGTTGCGGGTGATGCGGCTGACGTCGATCAGGTCGTCCACCAGCCGCACCATGTGCTTCATCTGGCGCTCCATCACGCCCAGCACGCCCATGGATTGCGTAACGTTCCCGTCCGATCGTTTCAGCAGCTCGATGCCGTTGCGGATCGGTGCCAGCGGGTTGCGCAGTTCGTGCGCCAGCGTGGCCAGGAATTCATCCTTGCGATGGTCGGCCTCGGACAGGTCGGCAGCCATCTTGCGCAGGCTGTCCTCGAGTTCCTTGCGCTCGCTGATGTCGGCGACCACGCCGATCAGCTGTACCGGCTGGTCGCCATCGAACAGGAACAATCCCGCCACTTCCAGCCAGCGCCACTCGTCCTCGACGCGCCGGTTGCGAAATACCACATGGAAGCGTTCGCCCGGCCGCATCGCCTGGCGCAACAGCAACTGCACGCGCGCGTTGTCCTCGGGGTGCAGGTGGCGCGCCATGAAATCGGCCATCGTCAGCTTCGGGTCGTCAGGCTTGCGCCCGAAGATGCGAAAGGCTTCGGGGTTCTCACCCGAGAAGCGGTCGTTGGCGATATCCCACTCGAACACGCCGATGCCGGAAACCTGCGTGGCCAGTTGCAGCCGGCCCTGGCTGGCGCGCAGGCCCCGCACGGTGCCCTGTAGCTGCGCCGATCGACCACGGGCCAAGGCTTCGGCGACATGCATCTGCCGACCAAGCGCGATGATGGCCGCCGAGGTGAACAAGTACACGATGGAGGCCGACACGGTTTCGGTGGAGTCCAGGCCCTGCGGGAACCAGGACACGACCGCCCAGCCCAGGCCGATGAACATCGTGAGTACCGCCGACCACAGGCCGCCGTAACGCACGGCAACGATGACGGCGATGAAGAAGGTGGCGAAAGGCACGCGGATGCCAAGCAAAGGGTCGAGGCTCATTCGCAACAGGCCAGCGACCAGGCTTGCGACCAGCGCCACGAGCAGGCCGTTGAAATAGCGCGGCGCGTATTTCTTCGGCAGGGGAAACTCGCGGGAGGAAGGGTCGTCGTTCATGAGCTGCACGACAGCATCGAACAGCCGGCACGGTCGCGAGCCCAATCCGGGCGGCGCGCGGCAAACGCTTCGCGGCCCGGTTGTTCGTCATACGGTCTGCGCATCACGTCCAGCAAGTCGAGCACGCCCTGGTCGTCGCCTTGTTCGGCGCGGTCGATGGCTTGCTGGGCCAGGTAGTTGCGCATGACGAAGCGGGGATTGGCCGCGTTCATCGAAGCGCGGCGCTCGCCGGGCGCGCAGCCATCGCGAAGGGCGCGCGCGGCGTAGCGTTGCAGCCACTCGAGGAAATCCGGCTCGAGTTGCTCGCGCTTTGCGGCATCGTAGAAGGCGTCGTGGAATACGGTCAGTCGTGGTTGCTGCAGGTCGACGTCGGCCAGCGCGCGGAAAAAGATCGTCATGTCCGCTTCACCGTCGCGAAGCAGGCCGTGCAGTTGCTGGCGCAACAGCAGGTCGTCGTCGTCGAGTTCGCGCAGGCCCAGTTTTGCCGCGCCAAATTCGCGATCGAGCCGGGCCAGGGTTTGCGCGTAGCGCTGCAGGCCTGACTGCAAGCCCTCGATGCCGTCGAACACCGGCATCAATGCGCCAGCGAGGCGGCTGAGGTTCCAGAAGGCCACCTGCGGCTGCTGGCCGAAACGATAGCGGCGGTTTTCGCGATCGGTGGTGTTGGGGGTCCAGTCCGGGTCGTAATTGTCGGTCCAGCCGTAGGGGCCGTAATCGATGGTCAGGCCGAGGATGGACATGTTGTCGGTGTTCATCACGCCATGCACGAAACCCACGCGCATCCAGTGCGCAATCATCAGCGCGGTGCGCTCGCAGACCTGGCCGAACCATTCTTCGCGCTGGGCCGCGCCGTTGCCTTCGAGTTCGGGGAAGTCGCGGCGGATGGTGAAGTCCACGAGCTTTTCCAGCAGCGCCACGTCGCCGCGAGACGCTGGAAGTTCGAAATTCCCGAAGCGGATGAAGGACGGCGCCACGCGACAGACCACCGCGCCGGGCTCGGCCTGCGGGCGACCGTCGTAGAACATGTCGCGCACCACGTCTTCACCGGTGGCGACCAGGGACAGCGCGCGCGTGGTCGGCACGCCGAGGTGGAACATCGCTTCCGAACACAGGAACTCGCGGATGGACGATCGCAATACCGCGCGACCATCGGCCGTGCGCGAGTAAGGCGTGGATCCGGCACCCTTGAGTTGCAGTTCCCAGCGCTGGCCGGCGGCGTTGATAGTTTCGCCAAGGGTGATGGCGCGGCCATCGCCAAGCTGCCCGGCCCAGTTGCCGAACTGATGGCCGCCGTAGTTGGCGGCATAGGGCTGCATGCCGTCCAGCAACTGGTTGCCGCCGAATACGCTTGCGAATTCCGGCGAGCGCACGAAGGCTTCGTCCATGCCCAGCAGCGCCGCCGTTTCAGGCGAATGCGCGATCAGCCGGGGCGCCACCACGGGGCTGGGCTGGATGGATGAATACAGCGCCGCTTGCACCTGGCGGACGCGCGGACCGGACTCCGGGTCGCCCGGCAATTCGCGCACGAAGGAGTTGTCGAATCGAAGCGGGGTCATGGTGGAGTGACGTTACGGACCGGGGCGGCAATGCCAGCTTAATGCAAGGCCAAGGCGAGGGTGGTCGCCGATTCGGGGATAATGGCGGCGTGAAGACCCCTGAATCCCTCGCCGAGCGCCTGCGCATGGCCACCGACATGCTGGAACGCCTGGCCGCCGACATGAGCCTGCTGGACGCCGTCCCCAAGGCCGACCGCCATCGCCTGCAGCAGGCCGTGGCCAGCGTCTACCACCCCGACCCCGTGGCCCGCCGCCAGCGCCTGAAGGCCGCCGAGCGCGCGCGCCTGGACGCGCTGGTGAAGCACGACGAGGACATCCTGCATGCCACCGGCATCCGCACCCTGCGGCGCCGGCCGGTGTTCACCACGCCCAATGTATTTCCGCCGGAAAACTTCACCGCCGTGGACGTGGACGACGAAACCCTCGCCCACCGGCAGACACTGGAGCCGCGCCATTGCTACGTGTGCAAGGCCAAGTATTCGACGGTGCATCATTTTTACGACCAGCTTTGCCTGGACTGCGCCGAGTTCAATTTGCTCAAGCGCGATGAAACGGCGGATTTGAGTGGTCGGGTTGCATTGCTGACCGGCGGCCGTGTGAAGATCGGTTACCAGGCCGGTCTGAAACTTTTGCGCGCCGGCGCCAAATTGATCGTGACCACGCGCTTTCCGCGCGACTCGGCGGCGCGTTATGCGGCGGAGCCGGATTTTTCTTCGTGGAGCGAGCGGCTGGAAATTTTCGGCCTCGACCTGCGCCACACACCCAGCGTCGAAGCATTTTGTTCTATGTTGCTGGCGCGCGGCGAGCGGCTCGACTTCATCATCAACAACGCCTGCCAGACGGTGCGCCGCCCGCCCGCCTTTTACGCGCACATGATGGAAGGCGAGCGCGCGCATCGCGACGACCTGGCGCCAGAGGTGCAGAGAGTGCTCGGCGCCTATGAAGGCTTGCGCAGCGAAGACATCCTGGGCGCGGCGCATATCGAACATGACGGCGCGACGCCGCTGGCCGCGCGCACGGCTGATAGGGGCATCGCGCATGCGCCCGAGCTGTCGCAGATTCCCTTGCTCGCCGATGAATTGCTGGGCCAGCAGCATCTGTTCCCCGAAGGCCGGCTGGATAAGGACATGCAGCAGGTGGACCTGCGCGGCCGAAATTCCTGGCGCCTGCAATTGCACGAAGTGCCATCGGTTGAACTATTGGAAGTGCAGTTGGTGAATGCGGTCGCGCCCTTCCTGATCAACGCCCGCCTCAAGCCCTTGATGCTGCAGACCCCGGGCCGCGACAAGCACATCGTCAATGTATCGGCGGTGGAAGGGCAGTTCTATCGTAACTTCAAGACCACCCGCCACCCGCACACCAACATGGCCAAGGCCGCGCTCAACATGATGACGCGCACCGCCGCCACCGATTACCACGGCGACGGCATCCACATGAACAGCGTGGACACCGGTTGGGTAACCGACGAAGACCCGATCGAACTGGCCGAGCGCAAGACCCGCGAAGAGCGCTTCCATCCGCCGCTGGACATCATCGATGGCGCGGCGCGTATCGTTGACCCGATCATTGACGGGATCAACACGGGCAACCATGTGTGGGGGCAGTTTTTGAAGGATTACAAGCCTACCGATTGGTGAATTTGCGCTTGGTTTGGCCCCGCTCCGCCTCGAGGTGTAGACTCTTTTTGCAGCAACCGGATCAAACGGCCAGGACACTGCATGCAAGCTCCCGACCTACCCGAAGATGAAATTACAAGGGTTGCGACCCTGCGGTCGCTCAATATCCTGGACACGTCGGGAGAGGAGCGCTTCGACCGACTGACCCGGTTGGCAAAACGACTCTTTGGCGTGCCGATAGCCTTGGTCAGCCTGGTGGATGCCAATCGTCAGTGGTTCAAGTCCTGCGTCGGCCTGGATGCCGTTGAAACGCCGCGCGATATTTCATTCTGTGGCCACGCCATCCTGGGCAACGGGGTGTTTGTCATTCCCGATGCGTTGGCGGACCCGCGGTTTTCGGACAATCCGTTGGTGACTGGCGCCCCCAACGTGCGCTTTTACGCGGGCTGCCCGCTACAGGTCAGCAACGGCAGCAAGATCGGCACGCTGTGCCTGATCGACGTGGAACCAAGGGAATTTGATTCCGAAAGCACAGCCCTCCTGCAGGACCTTGCGCGAATGGTGGAGCAGGAAATCGAGGCAGTACAGCTTGCAACGATGGACGAACTGACCTCGCTTTCCAACCGCCGTGGTTTTGAAGTGCTGGCCCAGTACGCATTGGCAGCCAGCCAGCGACTCAAGCACCCGGTAAGCCTGCTGTTTTTTGACTTGAATGGCTTCAAGAAAATCAATGACAGCCTCGGCCATGCCGAAGGAGACCGCGCCCTGGTGTCGTTCGCCAACGTGCTGCAATCCGTTTTTCGAAGCAGCGATATCATTGGCCGCATGGGTGGCGATGAATTCTCCGTTTTGCTGGCTAATTCGTCGGCGGCGGTAACAACGATCGCTTTGGCCAGGCTGCAGGCGGCGCTGGATGTGCGCAATATTGCCGACCAACGTGGCTACGACATCCGCTACAGCGTGGGTTGCATCGAGTTCGATCCAGGCCAGCACCAGGACGTGCAGCAACTATTGGCGGACGCGGACGCTGCCATGTACGCGCACAAAAACAAGGCGGGTTCAGGGTAGCGGCTTTCGGCCTAGCAGTGCGGCGGTTTCGCCAGCCGGCGTGGCATTCGGGCCGAAGCGGCGTTCGAGGAAAGTGATTTCATCCTGGGCCACCAACACGATCGTGCTGCAGCGCGTACCGTAGGTTTCGCCGCGAAGGAAGGGTGGCGACAGGGCACGCTCGAGCTCGATGCCGACGCCGGTGTCGGGCAGCGCCGCGTCGGGGGCTTGCGTCGTGTCGGCCAGGGCATCGAACAAGACATCGGTGTCCGGCGCCTCGCTGGGTTGCGCGGCCAGCCACGAGGACAGCGCTTGCGTTGCATGCGTGCCCTTGGGCCACGTGGCGTCGAGCGCGCCGTTGGACATCGCGTGGATGCCCGGCTCGATCACCCGAGTGGCGTATTGGGGATGGTTGGTGGCGAAGCACAGGCTGTCTCCATCCCAGGTCAGCAGGTTGAAGCGGCCGTGGTCGGGCGCCGTTGCGGCCAATGCGGCCAGGTACTCCTGCGCAGAGATGGTGCCGGTGACGAAGTTGCGCACCAATGCGCCGCGCGACAAGGGTGCAGCTTCTGGATTCAAGCCGACCCGGACGTTGGTGACGGCGGCCATGCGCCCGCGCGCGGACACCATCAGCCAGCCGCCGCCCTGCACGAGGTCACGTCCGCCGAAGACATAAGGATAGTCCGGGTCGCGGCTCGCGGGCGCGGTGGGACGCGCATGCAGTTCGTCGCGATTGGCGATCATCGCCAGTGGGTAGCGGGGGTGGATGTTCCAGGCGAGGGCGATAAGGCACATGAGGACATGCTAGCGCGAGATCCGATGCGCCAGGCGTTTCCGACATCAGGTTACGCAAGATTCCGAACTCGCGCGTCCAGAACGCATGCAAAGCTGGGGATGATTGATGTGGTTGCCAGTTGACAACCTATCACTCCCGCCATACCCTTTATCCAGGAGATGACGATGACCGACTATGAGTTCACCCTGAAATTCAAACTGCCGCTTTCGGATAGCGATCCGGCGATATACATAGATGCGCTCGCCGAAGCGGGCTGCGACGATGCCATGGTCGGCATTGGAAAGCGTGGACGTATCGCCCTTGATTTCACGCGGTCTTCCAAATCTGCTTACGCGGCCATCTCGTCCGCCCTTCGGAACGTGCGAAAGGCCATCCCGGGCGCGACGCTGGTGGAGGCATCGCCCGATTTCGTGGGACTGACCGACGTTGCCGAAATCGCGGGCTTCTCGCGCCAGAACATGCGCAAGCTGATGGTGACCAACATCCAGACCTTCCCCGCCGCGGTGCACGATGGCAAGACAGCGCTGTGGCACCTGGCAACCGTACTTGCGTGGCTCGCAGAAAAGCAGGATCGGCGTGTTGATCCGGCGCTGCTGGATGTCGCCAGGACGACCATGACGGTCAATATTGCGAAGGAAGCGAGGCAGCTGGTTGGCGCCGTGCTACCGAAGAAACTCGAACAGCTGTTTGCCTAGGGTTGCGCAAAGCGCCCGTACCGGTCGGTACCGGTCCAGCCAATTCCCAGATCTTCAGCCAGGCCGACATTATGTTGGACAATTATGGGCAGAAATATCCGCTATCGCGTTGTTTATTAATACAAATATGTGCACTTGAAGCGCGACATATTCGGGCACATAATGGCTCCATGGATACCACCCTGACCATTCAGACAGACCGTTCAGGTCCATTTACGTTCCAGCTGGGAACAGACCCCGCTGGATTGGCGTTGGCGCAAGTGCGGGTGCAGGACGCTTGGGCGATGTTCCAAGCGTCTCCGCTTGCGGCAGCCGCCAACCAATTGCAGCGGGAAGTGCTGGTCCAGTCTGTCTTTGGGACCAACACGATCGAAGGTGCAGACCTGACTGAAGAACAGACCAGTAGATCCCTCGACCTGGATCCAAAGAAAGTTCGGGCAGAGCAAGACATTCGGGTTAGGAACATCAAGGCTGCCTACGAGCTTGCAGTCAGATCATCTGACGACCCGGACTGGGTACTTTCGATTGACTACATACGAGCCGTGCACGCCGAGATATGCCGGGACTTGCCGCACCCGGACAATCGACCGGGGCTGTTCCGGGACAATCCGCGCGAGCGCCCAACCGTCGTTGGCAACGCGGAGCACGGCGGAGTTTATCGCCCGCCGCAGCTGGGCCGCGACATCTCCACGCTGATGGAAGCTTTGGTCCATTGGCACGAGGCGTTGGTGGCTGAAGGCGTGTCGCCTTTGGTCCGCGCTCCACTGGTTCACCTCTACTATGAGCTGATCCATCCGTTCTGGGACGGCAATGGCCGCGTAGGCAGAGTGCTCGAAGCCACCCTGTTGAGACAATCGGGTTTCAAATACGCTCCATTCGCGCTCGCGAAACTTTATCAGGAGCAGATTCACGAATACTTTGCGCTTTTCAACCGTTGTCGAAGGGCGGCCGACAAACATCAGCCAGCACCGAATCAGGAATTTGTGGCGTTTCATCTTGAGGGACTGCGAGTTGTCATCGTTCGCTTGCATCAGCGCGTCGCGGAGATATCGAAACAATTGATATTCGAAACCGTGGTCCGGACCCGGTATGAAGAAAAAAAATTTAATCAACGGCAGTACGGTATCGTCAAGTTCGTGCTTGATAGCGGATCGCCACTGTCGATAAGCGCCCTCAGGGCCGATCCGAGGTACCGGGCGATGTATGCCTCCAAGACTGACAAGACCAGACAGCGTGATTTGAAAAACTTGCTGGAGACGGGCTTGGTCGTACTGGATAAGGCGGGGCATCTCAGGCCGATGTTTGCGCTGGACACAGGCTTGAGGTAACAGGCCGCCGACAGCAGTCGGTCAGTCCTGGGCGAACACCTGATAGTTGTTGAGTCCCAAACACACCACTTCGCCCCGCTCCGGCACATTCGGCAAATCCGTCCCGGCGATATCCATCAGCATCGGCCGCGGCTGCGATTCAACCGAGGCATCAACGGTGATGCGACCCGCCAGCCGGTGCACCGCTTCGACGCGCGCATGCACTTGGCAATCACCATTACTGGCCAGCCGCATGTCGTGCGGCCGCACGAAGAGCGTCGCGGGGCCATTGGCCGTGTTGGCGGCGGCCAGCGGCGCAACCAAACCGGTGGCGTGGAACAAACCATCGCGTACTTCCCCGACCAGTTGATTCGACCGCCCCAGGAAATCGAACACAAACGCAGACGCAGGCCGCGCATACACGCGATCCGGCGTGTCGTCCTGCTCGATGCGGCCCTTGTTCATCACCACCACGCGGTCGGCCAGTTCCAGCGCTTCTTCCTGGTCGTGGGTGACGAAGATGGTGGTGAATCCGGTTTCGTCGTGCAGGCGGCGCAGCCAGCGGCGCAGTTCGATGCGGACTTTCGCATCGAGCGCGCCGAAGGGTTCGTCCAGCAGCAACACGGTCGGATCGATGGCCATGGCACGGGCGAGTGCGACCCGTTGGCGCTGGCCGCCAGACAGTTGCCCGGGCAGGCGGTCGCGGAAGTCGGTCATCTGCACCAGCTGCAGCAGGGTGTCGACGCGAGTAACCAGTTCTGCTTCCCTCGGCCGCTTGGCGCGTGGTCGCGAGCGCAGGCCGAAGGCGACGTTTTCGAACACGCTCATATGCGGAAACAGTGCGTAGTGCTGGAACACGAAACCGACTTGCCGCTCGCGCAGGCTGAGCCGCGTCGCGTCCTCGCCGCCGAACACGATGCGGCCGGCGTCCACGGGCAGCAGGCCGGCGATCAGACGCAGCAGCGTGGTCTTGCCCGACCCGGACGGACCGAGCAGCGCAACCAATTGCCCCGACGGAATCGCCAGGTCGATCGGCGTCAGTGCCGCGACGCCGTCGAATTGCTTGCTGATGCCTTCTACCAGGATTTCCACGTGCGTCCCTTCAGTGTCCGCGAGCCGTGCGCGCCAGGCCTTCGCCATGGCGTCGCTCCAGCCACCATTTCAGGCCCAGTGTCATCAAGGCCAATAGAGTAAGCAACGAGGCCACGCCAAAGGCGGCCACGCTATTGAATTCGTTGTGCAATATTTCCACTTGCAGCGGCAGGGTGTTGGTCAGGCCGCGGATGTGGCCCGACACCACCGACACCGCGCCGAATTCGCCCATTGCCCGTGCATTGCACAACAGCACGCCGTACAGCAGTGCCCAGCGCATATTGGGGAAGGTGACCTTCCAGAAGATCTGCCAGCCGCTGGCGCCCAAGGATGCGGCGGCTTCTTCCTGGTCGGCGCCTTGCTGTTGCATCAGCGGGATCAGCTCGCGCGCCACAAACGGAAAAGTCACGAAGATGGTCGCCAGCACGATGCCGGGCGTGGCGAAGATGATCTTGATGTCGTGCTCTCGCAATTCCGAACCGAACCAGCCGTGCGCGCCGAACAACAGCACGAACACCAGGCCCGCGACCACGGGCGACACCGAGAACGGCAAATCAATCAGCGTCAGCAACAAGTTCTTGCCCGGGAAGGAAAACTTGGTGATGGCCCAAGCCGCGGCGATGCCGAATATGATGTTCGCGGGTACGCACAGGGCCGCGACCAGCAGCGTGAGCTTCATCGCCGCTACGGTGTCGGCTTCGGTGACATTGCTGACGTAGGCCTGCAAGCCCGCACCGAAGGCCTCGGCCAGCACGATGGCCAGTGGCAGCACGACGACAGCGATGATCAACAGCGTGGCGCAGGCGATCAACGCCCAGCGCCACCAGGCCGGTTCCATCAAGGGGCTGCGCTCAGACAGCCTGGCCACGGGCCACCTTGCGCTGCAGTTTGTTGACCAGGAAAAGTATCGCGAAGGACGCCGCCAGCATCAGCGTCGCGATGACCGTGGCGCCGTGGTAGTCGAACTCCTCGAGCTTGATCACGACCAGTAGCGGCGCGATCTCCGACACGTACGGCAGGTTGCCGGCAATGAAGATGACCGAGCCGTATTCACCGACGCCGCGCGCAAACGCGAGCGAGAAGCCGGTGATCATCGCCGGCAATATCTGCGGCAGGATGACGCGGCGCGCGGTCGTGAAGCGGCTGGCGCCGAGCGAGGCGGCAGCTTCCTCGTGTTCGGCTTGCAGGTTCTCCAGCACCGGCTGCACGGTGCGTACGGTAAAGGGCAGGCCGATGAAGATCAGCGCCATCACGATGCCCGCGGGGGCGTAGGCGATCTTGACCCCGAGCGGTTCCAGGTATTGGCCCAGCCAGCCGTTGCCGGCATAAATCGCTGTCAACGCGATGCCGGCGACGGCTGTCGGTAGCGCGAAGGGCAAATCGATCAGCGCATCCAGCGCGGCGCGACCCGGAAAGCGATAGCGCACCAACACCCAGGCGATCAACAAGCCGATGACGGTATCAATCAGCGCCGCGATCAGTGCCGTGCCGAAACTCAAACGCATCGCAGCGAGCACGCGCGGGTCGGTGGCAATGTCCCACCAGCCTTGCGGCCCGAGCCCCGCGGCCTTGATCAACAGGGCGAGCAGCGGCAACAGCACGATCAGGCCAAGCCAGCCCAGGGTAATGCCCAGCGTGAGGCCGAACCCCGGCAAGGGTCCGGCCTGACGCCAGTGGCGGGCGAAGGCGAAGCTCATCTTCCTGGCTGGTAGATCTGGTCGAACAAGCCGCCGTCGGCAAAGTGCACGGCCTGCGCATTCTTCCAGCCCTTGAACGCCGCGTCGATGGTGACGGTGGTAAGGGTGGCGAACTGCGCGAGGTCGGCGGCGGGCACGAGGTCGGGGCGCGATGGGCGGAAGTGATGCTTGGCCGCCAGTTGTTGGCCGCGCTCGCTATAGAGGAATTGCAGGTAGGCGTCCGCCACCTTGCGCGTGCCGTGGCGATCGACATTCTTGTCCACCAGCGCCACTGGCGGTTCGGCCAGGATGCTGATGCTGGGGATGATGATCTGCAGGTCGCGACCGCCGGGTTCACTACGGGCGAGGTGCGCTTCGTTTTCCCACGCGATCAGCACGTCGCCGATGCCGCGGTTGACGAAGGTAGTGGTGGAGCCGCGCGCGCCGGTGTCGAGCACGGGCACGTTCTTGAACAGCTTCGCCATAAAGGCCTTGGTCTTGTCCAGGCCGCCGTCGTTTTGCTTGGCCGCATAGGTCCATGCCGCCAGGTAATTCCAGCGCGCGCCGCCGGAGGTTTTCGGATTCGCGGTGATGACCGATACGCCAGGCTTTACGAGGTCGTCCCAGTCCTTGATGTTTTTCGGATTGCCCTTGCGCACCAGCAACACGATCGTGGATCGGAAGGGCGAGCTGTTGTCGGGCAGGCGCGATTGCCAGTTCGCGGGTAACAGTCCGGCCTTGCTGGCGATGGAGTCGATGTCGGCAGCCAAGGCCAGGGTGACAACGTCGGCATCAAGCCCGTCAATCACCGCGCGCGCCTGCTTGCCCGAGCCGCCGTGGGAGGTATTGACGCGCACCGAGCCGCCGGTCTTCGCCTTCCAGTCGGCGGCAAACTCCGCATTCACCGCCTGGAACAATTCGCGGGTCGGGTCATACGACACGTTCAACAACTCCGCGGCGTTGGCAGTGGCCGAGCCGGCGGCCAGCAAGAGCGCGATGGCGATGGGTTTCAGAAAGCGATTCATTGCGGCAGGTTCCCTGATGCCTCGTTAGCAAAATGATAAGAAGCAGGTTGCAATGCGCCGTCTGCAGGCGCGGAGGCTGTTTCGCGATCGGCCAGTTGTTGCAAGCTGCATTGATCTATGACGGAGGCCATTGCATTGCGCACGTCACCCATCAACAGGCGCAACGCGCAGCCGGCGGGATCGACACAATCGGCGCAGGGCTGGTAGGCGGTGACGCTGGCGCAGCGGATCGGGGCAATCGGGCCATCGATCACCCGAATGATCTCGCCGACCATGACCAGCCCGGCTGGGCGCGCCAGGCTGTGGCCGCCATCGCTGCCGCGGCGGCTGCTGACCAGGCCGGCGCGCTTGAGTTCGACCAGGATGGTTTCGAGGAATTTTTCCGGCACGGCGGCCTGCTGTGCAATGACGCGCGCCTGCAGCTGGTCAGACTGGGCCTGGGCCAGCACGGTCAGCGCGCGGAGTGCATATTTGGCCTTGCGGGAAAGCATCGTTGACGGCACCGGTGGCAAATCACACCGTCTTTATAGGATTTGCGTATCAGGCCTGTCTAAAGACCTTTTCGCCTTGATTCATGTCAGAAAGGCATAAGCCAGCGCGGCGACGGCGATGATGGCCAGGGCGGGCAAGGCGAGCTTGAAATCAGCCGACGAGGGCAGGCTGGCCGAGACCAGGGCGGCGACGATCCAGGCGTGCAGGTAGTGGGCCCATCCGGTCGCCGGCGCCATGAAGGTGGCCATCCACCATAACGCGAGCGGCAACAACACGATTGGCGCGAGTGCGATCGGCAGCGCGCGAACGAAGCCTGCGCGAAACGTCACCGAGCCCAATCGCCATCCGTGCAAGGTGCGTTGCGGCAGCAAGGTGGGAAACGAAGGTGATGCGCCGAGCACCAGCGCAGTGATGTAGTGCGCGAACTCATGGGCGATGGTGCCGGGCAACGCTAGCATCGCATACGGCCACATGCCGAGCCGATGGCTGGCGCGCATCAGCACCAGGGCCACGATGACTGGCAGATAGAATTCCGGCGAATGGGGAAGCACGTCACGGATCATCTTCACATTGTGCATGTGAAGACGCTCCATTTATTGCCTGTGATTGAACTGCGCTATTGACAGTCTTCATCGCGCGCGTTGGGATAGGGCCGAAGCTATCGCATCCATCGGGGAATTCATGAGCCGTTTGAAGGGAACGCCCATCCGGGTGGGCGTGGCGTTGGCTTTGCTTGCGTCGGTGTTTTCATCCGCTGCGCAATCGCAGCAGCTAGCCACCAGCGCAAAGGACGCCGATGCCGGCAGTTCCTACACGCTGCGCAAGTCGACTCTCTGGTTCAACCGGTATTTCCCGAGCGTATTCACCCATGGTGCGGCCTACGCCGACTTCGACAAGGACGGGCGCGTAGACGTAGTCGTCGCCTCCGGCACCGGGCAGGACGTGCGTACGCCTATCAAGGTCATGATGAACACCGGCAGTGGTTTCGTGGATGCCACGGCGACCCGCCTGACCACGGCGCAGCCTGGGCTGATCCACGCGCGCAAGGCACTGGCCGGTGACTACAACGGCGATGGCTGGCCAGATGTATTCCTGGTGGGCCACGGCTACGACCAGCCACCCTTTCCCGGCGAGTATCCGCAGTTGTTCCTGTCCAATGGCAATGGGACGCTGCGTTACGACCCGTCGCTGGAGACGCATGTCGGGTTCCATCACGCCGCTGCATCCGGCGACATCGACGGAAATGGCAGCCTGGACATACTCGTGGTGCAGCAGGGCTACACCTTCTTCCTCATCAACAACGGTGCAGGTGTTTTCACAAAGGACAATGCTCGCCTTCCCACCGATGTCTTGTACAAGAACTTCTTCACCGGCGAGATGGCGGATATCGACAAGGACGGGTTTCTGGATGTGCTGCTGGGCGGCCACGAGTTCGAAGCCGCGCCGAACACCATCTACTGGGGCGATGCGTCCGGCGCATTCAGCGCGCTGCGCAAGACGGTGCTGCCGGAAATGGCCGGCAAGGGCATTGTCATGGATTTCGCCATGGAGGACATCGACGGCGACGGCCGGCGTGACGTGGTCGCGCTTCGCACCGGCGAGTCACCGTTCTATACCGGCCGCGCAATTCAGATCGTGCGCCAGGTCGCGCCACGCCAGTTCACTGACGAAACCGGCGCGCGCATGACCATGGATACCAGCTTGGGCTGGTTCGATTTCCTGCGCGTGCAGGACGTGAACGGCGACCAGAAGTTGGACATCTTCATGGACGACGCCAACAGCCAGTACAACGGCCAGCACGCCTGGTCGAACAACGGCCAGGGCGTGTTCGCCACTTACGTGGGCGCGGTGAATCCGGCACCGGTGCTGTCGATCGCGGATGCAAGCACGGCCGAAGGACAGGCGGGCAGCAAGACCCTGAGCTTCACAGTGCAATCCTCGCAGCCGCTGATCCAGCCGGTCACGTTCGACATATTCACAGACAACGGCATGGCGGCGGCCGGAAGCGACTATGTAAGCCGGGCCCTTGAAGGCCAGGTCATTGCCGCCGGACAGGACGGCAAGGCCTTCGAGGTGACCATCAATGGCGACAGTTCGGCGGAAATGCGCGAGTCATTCACCGTGAACATCGTCAATGTCAGTGGCGCCATGGTCTCCGGCGGCCAGGCCCTGGGCACTATCGTCAACGACGACTTGGCCGGACTGTCGATCAGTGACGCAAGCGTCACCGAGGGCGCTGCTGGATTTGTCACGGCGCGCTTCGTGATCAGCCTCTCGTCACCGATGTCGACGGGCGTGTCCTTCAACGTCGGCACCAGCAATGGAAGTGCCACTTCGGGTGGCGACTACGTGGCCCGTGCACAGGCAGGACGCGTGTTGGACGCCGGGCGCACGCAGCAATGGTTCGAGGTGCAGGTAAATGGCGACGCGTCGGCAGAGCCGGATGAAACGTTTGTCGTGACGCTGTCCAATGTCACCGGCGCCACCTTGGTGGATGGCACGGGGACCGGGACGATCGTGTCCGACGACCAGGCGGCCGTTGCCGGCCCGATGTCGGCGGCGAGCTGCAGCACTGACCTGCGCTCGGTGCGTGCGTTGCCGGGCAGTACCGGCAGCGACGCCGATGCCTGTCGCAACCTCGACCAGTACATCGCGCAGACCGAAACCCGAGTCGCCGCGCGCGAGCTGGGCCAAAAGCGCGGAATCGCGTTGATCGTGAAGGCGGAGAACCTGCGCCAGCAGCTGCGCTGCCGCTGAGCCGGCGGCTGGCGCGTAATGCGTCGGCCGCTACCAATTCAATCAGTCAGCCGGCACCGTGCGCGACTTCGCCCATTCGCGCAGCGCTTCCACCTGTTCGGCCATCAA
>JANNWV010000134.1:0-3999 GCA_031408815.1 Gammaproteobacteria bacterium | reverse complement strand
GCCCAGGCCTTTCGCGGCCCAGCCCAGATGCACTTCCAGCACCTGGCCGATGTTCATTCGGCTCGGCACGCCCAACGGGTTCAGCACGATGTCGGCGGTGGTGCCATTGGCCATGTAGGGCATGTCTTCGACCGGAACGATCATCGACACAACGCCCTTGTTACCGTGGCGGCCGGCCATCTTGTCACCCGGCTGGATGCGACGCTTCACGGCCAGGTAAACCTTGACCATCTTCAGGACGCCCGGGGCGAGATCGTCGCCGGCGGTGATCTTGGCGCGCTTGTCGGTGAAGCGCTTGTCGAACTCGGCCTTGTGGGCTTCGATCTGCTTCTGCGCTTTTTCAACCTGCTCGCCGACGTCCTCGTCCTTCATGCGCAGGGCGAACCACTCGTCCTTCTTCAGGGTGTCGAGGTATTCGTTGGTCAGCTCGGCGCCCTTCTTCAGGCCGTTGGGACCGCCATTGACGACCTTGCCGAGGATCTGCATGCGCAGCCGGGCGTAGATCGCGCCTTCCAGGATGCGGAACTGGTCGTCGAAGTCCTTCTTGACGCGCTTGATCTCGGTTTCCTCGATCTGGCGCGCCCGCTTGTCCTTCTCGATGCCGTCGCGGGTGAAGACCTGCACGTCGATGACCGTGCCGTCCATGCCCGGGGGCACGCGCAGCGAGCTGTCCTTAACGTCAGAGGCCTTTTCGCCGAAGATGGCCCGGAGCAGCTTCTCTTCCGGGGTCAGCTGGCTCTCGCCCTTCGGCGTAACCTTGCCGACCATGATGTCGCCGGCGCGCACTTCGGCGCCGATGTACACCACGCCCGACTCGTCGAGTCGGCCGAGGGCCATCTCGGACACGTTCGGGATGTCGGCGGTGATTTCCTCCGGTCCCAGCTTCGTGTCGCGGGCAACTGCGGTCAGTTCTTCGATGTGGATGGTCGTGTAACGGTCTTCCTCGACGACGCGCTCCGACAGCAGGATGGAGTCTTCGAAGTTGTAGCCGTTCCACGGCATGAACGCGATCAGCATGTTCTGGCCGAGCGCGAGTTCACCGATGTCGGTGGACGGGCCGTCAGCCAGCACGTCTCCGCGCTCGATCTTGTCGCCGACGCGAACCAGCGGCGTCTGGTTGATGCAGGTGTTCTGGTTGGAACGGGTGTACTTGACCAGCGTGTAGATATCCACGCCGGCGTCGTTGGCACCAATTTCCTTCTCGTGCGCACGGACCACGATGCGGCCTGCGTCGACCTGGTCGACCACGCCGCCTCGGAGGGCATTCACCGTTACGCCGGAGTCGCGAGCTACAGCGCGTTCAATACCTGTTCCTACCAGAGGCTTTTGCGACCTCAGGGTCGGAACGGCCTGGCGCTGCATGTTCGCGCCCATCAGCGCGCGGTTTGCGTCATCGTGTTCGATGAAGGGCACCAACGCTGCGGCGACGGACACGGACTGCATCGGCGAGACGTCCATGTACTGGATTTCGGACGGCGGCTTGAGCAGGGTTTCAGCCTGGAAGCGGCAGGGAACGAAGGGGGCCTGGAAGCTGCCGTCCTTGTTCAGTTCCGCGTTGGCCTGGGCGATCGCGAACTCGTGTTCTTCGATGGCGGACAGGAACTCGACGGTGTCGGTGACCTTGCCATCGACGACCTTTCGGTACGGCGTCTCGAGGAAGCCGTACTTGTTGGAACGTGCATACACGGCCAGCGAGTTGATCAGGCCGATATTCGGGCCTTCCGGGGTTTCGATGGTGCAGACACGGCCGTAATGAGTCGGATGCACGTCGCGCACTTCGAAGCCGGCGCGCTCGCGGGTCAGGCCGCCCGGGCCGAGGGCCGAGACGCGACGCTTGTGCGTGACTTCCGAAAGCGGATTGTTCTGGTCCATGAACTGCGACAGCTGCGAGGAGCCGAAGAACTCCTTGATGGCAGCGGCAACCGGCTTGGCGTTGATCAGCTCCTGTGGGGTCAGGCCTTCGCTTTCTGCAAGCGACAGGCGCTCCTTGACGGCGCGCTCGACGCGCACCAGGCCGACGCGGAAAACGTTCTCGGCCATTTCGCCGACCGAACGCACGCGACGGTTGCCCAGGTGATCGATGTCATCGACCGTGCCGCGACCGTTGCGGATCTCGGTAAGGGTCTTGATCACTTCCAGGATGTCGGAGGTTTCGCCGTTGGCCTTGACCAGGTTCTTCGAATTCTCGTCGTTGCGATCCTTGAAGTACTGGTAGTCGTACAGCACGGACGCGCCAGTGACTTCCTTGCGGCCGACGCGGCGGTTGAACTTCATCCGGCCGACGCCCGACAGGTCGTAGCGCTCGAAGGTGAAGAACAGGTTGTAGAACAGGTTGAGCGCGGCATCCTTGGTCGGCGGCTCGCCCGGACGCATCATCCGGTAGATTTCAACCAGCGCTTCCAGCTGCGTCTTGCTCGGGTCGATGCGCAGGGTGTTCGAGATGTACGGACCACGGTCCAGGTCATTGACCCAGATGGTGCCGATCGAATCGATGCCGCCCTTGCGCAACTTGGCCAGCGAGGCTTCGTTGAGTTCTTCGTTGGCCACGGCCAGCAGTTCGCCGGTCTTGGTGTCGACGACGTCGTGCGCCAGGATGCGGCCGACCAGATAGTCGTCCGGCACTTCCAGGGTCTTGATCTTGGCTTGTTCGAGCTGCTTCACGTGGCGGGCGGTGATGCGCTTGCCGGCCTCGACGATGACCTTGCCGGCCACCACCAGGTCGAAATTCAGCGTCTCACCACGCAGGCGCTCGGGTACCAGCTCGAGTTCCACGCCGTCCTTCTGGGCGATGTGGAAAGTGTTGATCTCGAAGAACTGGCGCAGCATCTGCTCGTTGTTGTAACCGAGCGCGCGCAGCAGGATCGTCACCGGCAGCTTGCGGCGACGGTCGATACGGGTGAACACGGCGTCCTTCGGGTCGAACTCGAAGTCCAGCCATGAGCCGCGGTAAGGAATGATGCGGGCGCTGTACAACAGCTTGCCCGAGCTGTGCGTCTTGCCACGGTCGTGGTCGAAGAACACGCCCGGCGAGCGATGCAGCTGCGAGACGATGACGCGCTCGGTGCCGTTGACGATGAAGGTGCCGTTGCCGGTCATCAGGGGCAGCTCGCCCATGTAGACCTCCTGCTCCTTCACGTACTTGATGGCCTTGGTCGACGACTCGCGGTCGTAGATCACCAGGCGCACGGTGACGCGCAGCGGCGCGCCGTAGGTCAGGCCACGGTTGCGGCATTCGCGTTCATCGAAGGGCGGCTCGCCCAGCTTGTAGCTGACATATTCCAGCCCGGCGTTACCGGAGTAGCTGGAGATCGGGAACACCGATTTCAGCGCGGCATGCAGGCCGCGCTCCTCGCGCTTGCCGGTCGGGGCAAACTCCTGGAGGAACTCGCGGTACGAGTCCATCTGGATGGCGAGCAGGTAAGGTACGTCCAGCACGGTCCGGCGCTTGCCGAAGTCCTTGCGGATCCGCTTTTTTTCGGTGAAAGAATACGTCATGGTAAAAACCGCCTCGGTTTTCTTGGGTCGCGCGTCCGCGATCCCGTGGGAAACATGAATTGCCAGTCGGAAGTCGCTGGTATTGCCGGCACCAGCACGCCTTCTCTTGCTACTTCAGACTGCCAACTCGACTCGTTTACGTGTTCGATTCCAGCCATTGCTTGAGGAACGGCCAAAGGCCAGGGGCTTTCGCCCCCGGCCTCGGTGGTCGCCTATGGAAGCTGGCGACGCAAGTACGGCTTACTTCAGCTCGACCGTTGCACCGGCGGCTTCGAGATCCTTCTTGAACTTGTCAGCATCAGCCTTGGAGACGGCGTCCTTGACGACACCAGTCGCCTCGACCAGGTCCTTGGCTTCTTTCAAGCCAAGGCCAGTGATGGCGCGAACGGCCTTGATGACCTCGACCTTCTTCTCGCCCGCAGCCTTCAGGATGACCTGGAACTCGGTCTGCTCTTCGACCGGGGCAGCGGCAGCGGCCGGGCCGGCGGACATCATGACCGGGGC
>JANNWV010000133.1:0-10615 GCA_031408815.1 Gammaproteobacteria bacterium | reverse complement strand
GCACCGGGGGGGGCGGCCGGCCTGGGGCGGGGGCGGGGCAATAGGCGACCCCAGGGCGGCCCCGGTTCGGGCCCGGGCAAGCCCCGTGATCGGACCCCTCCCGCCACCCTGTGATGCCTGCATTGTTATTACAACGTTTGTTGTTTTTGATTAAGTAGGGGTTGGGTTGCAAGCGCCTACGGTGGTTTCTCGTCCTGGCGAAAAAGCGGTACCCGCCAGGACGCTCCCCCCGCATCGGTACCGCGCAAGGAGGGACTTTATGTCCAATCCATTCGTACACGTTGAACTCAACAGCAACAATCTCGGCAAGGCCCAGGCCTTCTACGGAAAATTGTTTGACTGGAAGACGCAGGACACCTCGCTAGCCAGCGGCCAATACACCACCATTGATGTCGGCAAAGGGACCGGCGGTGGCATGAGCGCGCAGCAACTACCCGGCGAACAACATTCCACCTGGCTGCCCTATGTCGAAGTCGAGGACGTGAAGGCAGCGACGAAGAAGGCCATTTCACTCGGCGGCAAGGTCATCAAGGACGTGACCGAAATTCCGGACATGGGCATCATGAGCATCATCACTGACCCCACCGGCGCCAACCTTGGCTTGTGGCAGCCGCATTCGAAGCAGCGCGCCAGCTAAGCCTGCCGTTTTTTCACACTAATGAAGCCGCCAGCGATGGCGGCTTCATTATTTCCCGACCAGCACAGCCTCGGCTCGTGCAAATGCCAGCGCTTCATCCAGAGTATCCATGAACTCAATCACTTTGATCGGCTTCGTGAGATAGCGATAGAACCCGGCTTCCAAACCCTTTTCAATATCGCGAGGCATCGCATTGGCGCTTAGCGCGATCACGGGGATATGCGCGGTGGCGGCGTTTTCAGCCAGCATTTTCATGGCGGTGATGCCGCTGATGCCGGGCAGGTTGATATCCATCAAAATGACGTCTGGCAATTCGCTTCTGGCAACTTCAATACCCTGGCGACCATCCTGTGCGGTAAGCAGCTTGATATTGGGTCGGCGAGAAATCAGATCTTCCACCAACATCAAATTGGCAGGGTTGTCTTCTACGCAAAGCACAGTAAATGAAATCGTATCGGCATTTTGTTTTTGCTGGTCAATTGCCCGGTGCCCATCGCCATGCATGTCAAGCTTCGGCTCAGTCGTCAAGTTGAGTTCGATCCAGAATACGCTGCCTTCGCCCACGGTACTTTCAACGCCGATCACACCGCCCATCAATTCAACCAAACGTTTGCTCATTACCAGGCCAATGCCGGTGCCTTCCTCGGAGGTTGACTGTCGCCCCAGGCGATTGAACGGCTGGAAAAGCTGCCCCAACTGTTCGCGGGTCAAGCCACTGCCACTGTCCTTGATACAAATCCGGATACATTCTGCGGTGGTCAAGACGTAGCTGACCTCGACGCTTCCATCTGGCTTGTTGTATTTCATCGCGTTGGAAAGCAGATTGACCAGGATCTGTTTCAATCGAGTGCGATCAGCCCGCACAAAATAGCCTGTTGCAAATTCCGGAAAGCTCACGCGAATGCCGCGCTTTTCTGCCTGGGTTTCAATAATACCCTGGCACTCTTGCATGACATCGGTCAGGGAAATCGGCTCCAGCGATAGCGACAGCTTGCCCGACTCAATCAACGCCAGATCCAGGATTTCATTGATGAGGTCCAACAGATACCAGCCAGCCTGCATGATCTGGCCAATGCTTCGCTTTTGCGGCGGCGTCGGTTGTGGTTCGTCGGAATCAATAAGCTGGGCGAAACCAAGAATCGCATTCAGCGGCGTGCGCAGCTCGTGGCTCATGTTGGAAAGAAATTCAGATTTGGCAAGATTGGCTTTTTCAGCCGTGGACTTTGCCGCCTCGAGGGCAATATTCGTTTGCTCCAACGAAGAATCCAGGAGTTTACGATCTGTAATATCGCGAGCGGCAGCAAATACTCCCTGCAAGGTCCGGTCACGATCGTAATAGGTGGTCGCGTTGAACGACACGATGGTTTCCTTGCCATCCCAGGCACGGGCGGTGAGTTCGTAATTGGTGATTCTATTTTCGTTCAGCGCTCTTCTGATGCCTGCTTCGGCGCGCACGCCATCGGTGAAGAAATTTTTGAATGGTGCCCCGATCAGCTCGTCGCGCGTGCAGCCAGTCAATACCTCCATCTGCTTGTTGACGTCGGTAATAATTCCCGACGGGCTGGTTGTAGTCAGCGCGTCGATATTGGATTCGATCAATGACCGGGTATAGAACTGCTGGTCACGCAAACGCTGATCGAGCACTCTTTGTTCAGCCTCCACTTGCTTGCGCGCTGTATTGTCGGTGCCAATCAGCAAATAGCCGATAATACTGGCTTGCTCGTCGCGCAGCGCGGTAACCGACACCACGGCCGGAAACCGACTGCCGTCTTTACGGATATAGGTCAGCTCGTAGATGTCTTCAATGCCGCGAGAAGCCTTGAACACCAGCGCTTCGAAACCCGGCGTAATGGGAGTGCCCAGCTCCAGGGTCAGCACCTCGGCGCGGGCAATGACCTCGTCCGGGTCCGAAATATCGGCGGGTGTGATCTTGTTCATCACCTCATTGGCCGAGTAGCCGAGCATATGTTCGGCGCCCACGTTGAAAATTTGAATCACACCCTTGGCATCGGTGGCGATACTGGAAAAATTCGCGCTGTTGAAAATGGCGCTTTGTAGCGCGCCGGCCTTTAGCAATGCCGCTTCTGCGCTTTTACGCGCGGTGTTGTCGGTGCCAATAAGCAGGTAGCCGATGATGTTTTCCTGCGCGTCGCGCAGTGCCGTAACCGACACCACGGCCGGAAACCGACTGCCATCCTTGCGGATGTAGGTCAGCTCATAGATGTCCTCGATACCCCGTGAGGCCTTGAACACCAAAGCCTCGAAGCCGGGCGCAATGGATGCCGAAAGCTCAGCGCTCAACGCGTCTGCCCGTGCAATCACTTCTTCCGGGTCGGAAATATCCGCGGGCGTGATCTTGTTGATCACATCGGCAGCAGCATAGCCGAGCATTCGCTCGGCGCCGACGTTGAAAATTTGAATCACTCCGGTGGCGTCAGTGGCAATACTGGAAAAATTCGCGCTGTTGAAAATGGCGCTTTGCAGCGCGCCGGTTTTCAGCAAGGCCTCTCCAACCTGCTTGCGCACGCTGATGTCGCGCAAAATACCGGTAAAGTAGCGCTCGCCACCCAGCAGCATTTCGCTGACGGCAATTTCCATCGGAAACATACTGCCGTCTTTGCGTTTTCCGTTCACTTCACGCCCCAGGCCACTGGCACGCTCTGCGTCGCTCGCCTTGTAGTAATCAAGCGAGTCGTTGCCTGGGCCCTGGTCCAGTTCGGGGATGAGCTGGCTGAGCGCTTTGCCGGACAGTTCAGCCACGCCGTAGCCAAACATATGTTCAGCCGCCGGGTTTACCTTTTCAATGGTACCGCCGCGCGCGCGCAGGGTAATGATGCCGTCGGCCACGGTGTTGAGCACGGTTTGCACCAGCGTGGAGCTGTCACTCAATGCCTGCTGTGTTGCATATTCGCTGGTAACGTCGCGAAAGACCAATACCGCACCAATCACGTGATTGTCGCGATCGCGAATGGGCGCACAACTGTCGGCAATGTCTCGCTCGCTGCCATCACGGGCAATCAATACGGTGTGATTGGCCAGGCCAACGATGGTGCCATGCTCCAAGGTCTCCATAACCGGGATGACGGCGGCGTGGCGGTTTTCCTTGTTGATGATATTGAAAACGTCTGCAATGGGCCGGCCGTTGGCCTGCGCCATTGTCCAGCCGGTGAGCTGCTCGGCAATGGGATTGAGCAAGGTCACGCAGGTCTTGGCATCGGTGGCGATTACCGCATCACCAATGGAATTGAGTGTGACGCTGAGCTTTTCTTCGCGATCTTGTAAAGTGGAATTCGCCAGCTGGAGCTGGCTCGATGTTTCCGCTTGCAGTTCGAGTAATTTCCGTGTTTCAAGATGCACTGCATTGCTTAGTCGCTGCTTGGCGCGCTGGTAATTCAAGTAGATGAAGCCAAGGGCAAACAGCATGCTTAGTGCGGCGGCACCCAGCATGATGTTGAACAAGTAGCGCATTTTTGCCTTGAGCGTCGCCTCGCGCTGCAACAGGTGGGCCTGTTCTATCTCGACATAGGCGCGCATCTCGCTGCGAATCGAGTCCATCAAACGCCTGCCTTGGCCGGCTTTGATAAAACTTACCGCGCCCGCAACATCCTGATTTCGACGCATCTGTACGGCTTTTGCCATATGCGCCAACTTTGCATCGATCAATGGCGCCATTGCTGATAGATGTTTTGCAGCCGCGCTTTCCTCAGTGATTTGGCGCAATGCCTTCAAACGAACGGGAATACTCTCGAGGACAGCTGAATAGGGCTGGAGAAAGCTTTCGTCGCCGGTCAACACGTAGCCGCGCTGGCCGGTTTCGGCATCCTTCAAGGCCGACAAAAGATCGTCAGCGTCATTGAGCACCGCCACTGAATGCGCCTGCGCCTGGGAGGCTTGCTCGAGTTGATTGGAATACCAGGTAGCGCCAGCAATTGCGGCGATGACCATCAGTACGGCTAGAACAAGTGAGACCAGGACCGTATGACTCGCTTTCATGGCGAATCTATTGCCATGATCAGGCAAGTTTTGTCGGCGTTATCTGGTTGACGATGCTCGGCAAACGGGGAACCGACAATTACCAGATACATAGTCGGTTTCCATGAAGAGTAGGTTTGGATTTTGAGGTTGCGCTCCACAGGGGGCAACGTCAACACAACTTGCTTGAACAGTTTCACCGTGCCGGTTTGGCAAAAGTCGCCACGAATTTTTGAGGGTGGGAGAGCATGGGCTTATCTATTTCCAGGCTCCGTGCGTTAGCGCACTTAAGCCGCCCCTGTTGACTGTCTACTAAATGCGTAGTACTAATGTCGCCGTAGAACCACGCAAGGCGAGCACATGGCAACCCCGAACCCCACCGAAGGCGAATTGGCGATCCTGCGCGTGCTGTGGGGCCGGCCCGGTCCCACTACCGTGCGCGAGGTGCATGAGGAACTGTCGCGCGGCAAGGACACCGCCTACACGACGGTACTGAAAATGCTGACCATCATGGCCGACAAGGGCTTGGTGCGTCGGGATGAAAGCGAGCGTAGCCATACCTACCTGGCCACGCAGGCCGAGCCGGTGGTGCAGGCGTCGCTTCTGCGCGACCTGATGCGGCGCGCCTTCTCCGGATCGGCCCTGACCCTCGTGCAACGCGCGCTGGACGACGACACCGCCAGCAGCGAAGACCTGGAAGCGATCTCGAAGCTGATCGCACAGGCCAAGGCGAAAAAGAAAGCCGGCTGATGGACGCAATCTGGAACGTGCAGTTCGGCGTGGCGCCGGCTATCGCGATGGCCCTGCTGCACTCGCTGTGGCAAGGCACGCTGATCGCGATTGCCGCCGCATTGGTGTTGGCCGCCTGCGCTCGGCAGAGCGCCGCGCTGCGGCACACGCTGGGCATGGGCTTCCTGTTGGCGATGGTGATCATGCCGGCCATGGACTTCATCGGTTTCTGGAATGCGCCGGCCGCGGATTTGAATGCAGGGCTGGTGCCGGCCGTCAATGCGCCTGTGCTAATACCCGTATCAGGCTTGTTCCTGCAGGAATCGAACACGATGGCGGCCATGCTGGCGCTGGCCTGGCTCTCCGGCGTGGCGCTGATGCTGCTGCGCCACTTCGGTGGCTGGCGACTGGTGGGCGCGCTCGAAAGAACGCCTTACGAGTTGCTGCCCGCGGATTGGCAACAGCGCGTCGATCGCCTGCAAGCCGCGCTCGGCATCTCGCGCAAGGTCGTGGTGCGCCTGGGCGAGGACATCGCCGCGCCTTTCACGGCGCGATTGATCCGTCCGGTCATCTGGCTGCCGCTGTCGCTGCTGACACGCATGCCGATCGAACAGGTGGAAGCGCTGGTGGCGCACGAACTCGCGCACATCCGCCGGATGGACTGGCTGTGGAACGGATTGCAATGCGTGGCGGAATCGCTGTTGTTCTACCACCCGGGCGCATGGTGGCTGAGCCGCCGGGTCCGCCAGGAACGCGAACACGCCTGCGACGACCTGGCCGTGGCGGCCTGCGGGGACGCCATTGCTTTAGCTGAAGCGCTGCACTCACTCGAGCGCTATCGGCACCCTTCCCCGCGCCTGGTACTTGCAGCCCATGGAGGCTCACTCATGCAACGAATTACTCGACTATTGACCGGTAGCGATCCGGGAATCCCAGGCGCCGGCAAACGCTGGCGATGGCCGGCGGCGGTAGCCATCTTGCTCGCGTCCGGCAGCTTGCTGGCAACCACGGTGGACGTGCGCGGCCTGATGCCTGAACTGCACATCCAGTCCACCACCGATGGCACCCTCGGCCCGGGCGATTCCCGCGAGATTCGCGCCGATGGCGTGGACAAGTCGCGCTTTTATCGCGCCAGCGTGGACAAGCAAGGCAAGCTGACCGAGTTCTATGAAGAAGACGGCAAGCGCATCGCCATCAACTCAAGCACTCGCGCCTGGATCAACGAGATGTCGCGCATCAGCGTGCCGCCGCCACCACCGCCTGCACCGCCCGCGCCGAACGCACCACCGCCCGCACCGCCTGCGCTGAACGCGCTGAACGCGACACCCGCGCTGGCGCCCTTGCCGCCCCTTCCACCCGGCCACGTCGAACTGATCGGCCCGCCGCCGCCACCGCAGCCGCCGAAGCTGACCGAGTCCGCCGCCTTCAAGGAAATCCTGCGCCTGGTCGCAGCCGATCCGCGCGTGGTGAGTGAAGTGGGCAATCCGATCACGGCCGAACCCGATTCGATCGGCGGCAATCTGCGGATTGATCGTGATGAAGGCGAAGCCAACTTGCGCTTCGATCTCGGTGGACCGCGTGGACACACGCAAGTGCGAGTGAATGCGGAACTGGTCAACGGCGTGTGGAAGCTCGAAACCCTCAATCTTTCTGCACCGCGTTCGTGATGGTTTTTTTTCGCCGCTGAGTACTAATTGTTTAGTAGGAAACCGGCGCATCACGCGCCGGCTTCCTTCATGGCCTTATGATGACCGCACGTGCCGGAAGGAGACCTGCCGTGCGTTATCTCGTGATGATTTCCCTGTGCGTGGCAGCCGTCATCCACTTGCTGCCCTTGATGGGCGTATTGGGCGGCGATCGCCTGCAATCGCTTTATGGCGTCGCCATCGACGGCCCCGATCTGCAGATACTGATGCGCCACCGCGCGGTGTTGTTTGGCTTGCTCGGCACCTTCTTATTGGTAGCCGCTTTCGTCCCGGCACTGCAGCCCACCGCACTGGCGGTCGGCCTGGTCAGCGTGCTGTCCTTCCTGCTGCTGGCCTGGACCACGGAAGGCTACAACGCCAGCATCGCGCGAGTGGTAATGGTGGATGTCATTGCGCTGGTGGCCCTGCTGATCGGCACGGCGGCGACCTTCATCATCCGCAGCCGCGACTGGCCGACCCCCTGACCGCAGGAGCGGCGTCAGGCGCCGCGGGCGGCGCGGATCTGCGCTTCAACGGCGGCAATCGCCGTCATGTTCACCACGCGACGAACCGTCGCAGACGGCGTCAGCACGTGCGCGGGTTTCGCCATGCCCATCAAGACCGGGCCGATGCCGATGCCATCGGTCATCACGCGGGTCAGGTTGTAGGCGGTGTTGGCGGCGTCGAGGTTCGGCATCACCAACAAGTTGGCGCTGCCCTTCAAGCGCGAATCAGGAAAGATGCGTTCGCGAATTTCTTCGCTGATCGCCGCGTCCACATGCATTTCGCCATCGGCTTCCAGCTTCGGGCTGCGTTCCATGATCAGTTCCAGGGCGCGCGCCATCTTTTTCGCACTGGGCGAATCGACCGAACCGAAATTGGAATGGCTGATCAGCGCGACCTTCGGCGTGATGCCGAACAACTTCAGGCGATAGGCCGCCTGCAGGGCCGACTCGGCCACCTGTTCCGCGGTCGGATCCGCCTGCACGTGTGTGTCGGTGAAAAAGAATGGACCCTTCGACGTAATGACGACGCTGAGCGCGGACAGGCACTTCACGCCCGGGTCCAGGCCGATCACTTCCACCACGTGCTTGAGCTTGCCGTTGTAGCGCCCGACGATGCCGCAGAGCATCGCATCGGCTTCGCCCCGCTTCACCATCAATGCGGCGATCACCGTGCTGCGCGAGCGCACGATGGCCTTGGCGGCCTGCGGTGAAATACCCTTGCGCGACATGATCTGGTGGTACTGCTGCCAGTAGTCGTTGAAACGCGGGTCGTCATCGGGATTGGTCAGTTCGAAATCGATGCCCAGCTTCAGGCGCAGGCCGAGCCGCTTGATGCGGGTCTCGATCACGCTGGGGCGGCCTATCAGGATCGGGCGCGCCAGTTTTTCGTCCACCACGGTCTGCACGGCGCGCAGCACGGTTTCTTCTTCGCCTTCGGCATAGACGACGCGCTTGAGGTCGGCGCGGGCACGATCGAACATCGGCTTCATCACCAGGCCGGTGCGGAACACGAACTGCGAAAGTTGTTCGCGATACGCGGTGAGGTCGGCCATGGGACGGGTCGCGACGCCCGACGCCATCGCGGCCTCGGCCACGGCCGGCGCCAGTGAGATCAGCAGGCGTGGGTCGAACGGCCGCGGAATCAGGTATTCGGGGCCGAAACGCGGGGTTTCGCCGCTGTAGGCGCTGCCGAGGTCGGACGCTTCACGACGCGCGAGTTCGGCAATCGCCTTGACGCAGGCGCGCTTCATTTCTTCGTTGATGGTGGTCGCGCCAACATCCAGTGCGCCGCGGAAAATGTACGGGAAGCACAGCGCGTTGTTCACCTGGTTCGGAAAGTCCGAACGCCCGGTCGCGATAATGGCGTTGGGGCGTACGCGCTTGGCTTCGACCGGATCGATTTCCGGATACGGATTGGCCAGCGCGAAGATGACCGGTCGCTCGACCATGGTCTCGACCATCTCGGCCTTCAGCACACCACCAGCAGACAGGCCCAGGAAGATGTCGGCGCCCTTGACGATGTCGGCCAGCGTGCGCGACTCGGTGTCGCGCGCGTAACGGCAGATCGCCGGGTCCAGCGCGGGGCGGCCTTTGTACAGCACGCCGTCTTTGTCGGCGACGAGGATGTTTTCGCAATTCATGCCCAGCGACACCAGCATGTCGAGGCAGGCGATGCCTGCCGCGCCGGCGCCACTGGTGGCCAGCTTCACCTGGCCGATGTCCTTGCCCAATACATGCAGCGCGTTGAGGATGGCCGCACCGACAATGATGGCGGTGCCGTGCTGGTCGTCATGGAAGACGGGAATCTTCATCCGTTCGCGCAACTTGCGCTCGACCTCGAAGCACTCGGGTGCCTTGATGTCTTCCAGGTTGATGCCGCCGAAGGTCGGTTCGAGCGAGGCGATGATGTCAACGAGCTTGTCGGGATCGTTCTCGGCGATCTCCAGGTCGAACACATCGATGCCGGCGAATTTCTGGAACAGCACGCCCTTGCCTTCCATCACCGGCTTGCCGGCCAGCGGCCCGATATTCCCGAGCCCGAGCACCGCAGTGCCATTGGTGATGACCGCCACCAGATTGCCGCGCGCCGTGAGCGATGACGCCTGATTCGGATCGGCGACGATCGCCTCGCAGGCGTAAGCGACGCCCGGCGAGTAGGCCAACGCCAGGTCCCGCTGCGTGAGCATGGGCTTGGTGGCGACGACCTTGATCTTGCCCGGCGGCGAAATCCGGTGGTAATCGAGGGAGGCCTGCTTGAAATCTTCGTGTTCGCTCATGCCCGGATTGTACTGTGGGAGCGGCTTCGTTGTGGGAGCGGCTTCAGCCGCGATGCTCTTGGTTCTGAGTTACAAAGGGCCAGGAGCATCGCGGCTGGCTGCTAACAGACCCATGTCTGGTCAGCCGCTCCCACAGGGGATTCCTAGGGTTGGGTGGGGCGTGGGCTGACATCCATCCTTCTCGCCGGGCTGGAAAATGCGCCATGACAGCATTCCCAGGCAGCAGTCGACTTCGAAACGGCCGAGTGTCCCTGCCCGGCCAGATTTATATGGCGACCGCCGTCACCTCGGGCCGCAAGATGTGGTTTTCCGAATTTCGACTGGCCTGCATCGCCGCGCGAACGATTGCAAACGCCAGCTGTTGGCCGGACGCCAAACTCCTTGCCTGGGTCCTGATGCCGGACCATGTGCATCTGCTGCTGGAGCTTGGTCATGCAGAAGATATCTCCCGCGTGCTCCAGCGCGTCAAAGCTCTCGTATCCGCCGCGCTTCGGCCGGAGCTTCGAGGAGAGCCATTGTGGCAAGCCGGGTTCCATGATCACGCAGTTCGAAACTGCGAGAGCGTGCGCGACACCGCGCGCTATCTCATCGCCAACCCAATTCGCGCCGGCCTTGTTTCCGACGTCAGCGACTACCCCTTCTGGGATGCCAGTTGGCTGGAGCCCGGCCACCACCCCCTGGACCTGTGACGCTTCATTGGGGGAGCGGCGTATGCCGCGATGCTTCTGACCTGCTGCGGCAAAAATTCAGAAGCGTCGCGGCTGTAGCCGCTCCGATAGTTCAAGGTCCTGCCAGCCCCAGCACCAGGTC
>JANNWV010000132.1:0-23292 GCA_031408815.1 Gammaproteobacteria bacterium | reverse complement strand
CGCCCTTGGAACACCCATCGATGGGAATGCGCTTGCCGGCGGCGTAGCACGCGCCGCGCGAATAGACGATCGCCACAAGCTGCCCACCCTGCGTCATCCGGTGCTCGAAGTAGCCCATCTTCTCGTCCCACCAGACCAGCGTAGTGGTCATATCGACCCCGCTGAAAATCCCGACCGCGCGGCGGTAATAGACCAGCTCGCTATGGGTGAACGGCGTCCAGCGTTCGCGAAACATCCGGCGCATGTCGATGTTCGCGAAATTCCACGACCACCGGCCCAGGCCCGCCCAGGCCATGTAGGCGTGTGAGGAGGCATGGGTGAGTTCGACGTCGAAGGGCGAGACCATGAAGCGGCAGGCCACCGGGCGCAGCATGTCGGTTGGCCGCGAATCGAACCGGGATTGCAGGAAGAGTTTGAGCAAGCGGAACTTGTGCAAACCCTTCCCCTGGTCGCCGCGGCCGCATTCAGTGCCTAAGCATAGACACCCGCACCACGTCATTCAAGGACGGGCAATGCAAGTTCCTGTGTCACTGCCAATGGCAGCGGCCCGTAACGCCAGCGGCCGTCGGCGCGCTGGCAAGCCTTTGCTTCTGGCGCGATTCCGACAAGCGACCATTGCGTGCCGTCGCTGTTGGGATAGTCGGCCGCAGCAATCTTGCCGAGCTTCTGCTGGCCCGATGGCTTCTCGCAGGCAAGATTCACCGTCAGCACGCCATCGGTCAATCGCGCACTGTCGCCGGCCAGCAATCGCGTCGCGCGAAAGCCGCTTGCGGTCCACTGCCTGGCAGCTGTCGTGGTACTCGCGCCCGCAGTATCCACGATCCACACCCCGCCGTGGCCGAGCACCTGCAGCACGGCGTTGTCGTGCTCGTCGATACTCGCCTTCAACACCGTGGCTTCGTCCACCCCGAAACCGAATCGCGATTTCGTATCCAGCAACAGGCGAAGCAATCGGCCCTCGCGTTCGCGTTCGTGGAAGTGGGTGTCGGCTGTGCCGATGGAAAATACGCGCAGGCCGCCTTCCGCGCGATACGTGAGCTGGTCGGCATCGCCATGCATCGTGCAATTGCCGTTGACCGCGCACAGCACGGTGTTGGCCTCCACCTGCAACGCACCATGGCGCAAGGCATGCGCGCTTTGGCCGCCACTGAACATCGGAATCGTGCCCGCGCGATTGCCCGACTGCACCGCGGTTCCGGCGCTGCTGCCGCCCAGCGGAATGCCGGCCGCCACGCGATCAAGCATGCGCTGCACCAGTACGGTGAACTTGCCCAGCTCCAGCTGCAAGCTGCGCAGGGTCAGCGATTGGTCGCCGCCATTGATGAAGAAGGCATCAGCGCTTTCCACCATTTCTTGCATGCGTTCCGGATGCTGGCAGAACTCTCGTTGCACCTTCGCCCACTCCGGATGCACGGCGCTGCGCGAGTGCACGCCGTTCCATTCAAAGCGCAGGGCATCAAGTTGGGCGCAGTCCTTCGCGCGGATCAGCGCCGGTTCCAGCGGCAGCCACGACGCCTGCGCACCGGCGGCCTCAAACAGTGACAGGTAATAGCTGACATATTCGAAGGCATCGTTGGACGAGGCGGTAAGGATGACCACGCGTGGCTTATCCGTGCGGCCCTTGCGCTGCGCACCCGCGGCGGCGGACGCGACGAAATCGCGGAAGATCGCTTGCACGTAGGCGGCGCTGCCGTCGAGATAGACCTGCTCTTCCTGCGTCGAGCCGTCCTTGCGCAAGGCGCGGCCCTGGAAGATGTCGTCCAGCAGGCCGAGCTCCTCGTCGCCCAAGCCCAGGGGTTCGAGCACGGCGTGCCAGTCGCGGGCGCCGAGGGTTTTCCCGGCGAGCGGCTTGAGCGTCGTCTCGAGCTTTGCCTGCATGGCCCGGGTACGGCTGGCGTCGCCTGCCCAGCCCGGGATGGAGGCGAGTTGTCGAAGCGCGCGTGGAGAGTAGCGGAATTGTTTTTCGCGCAGGGCCTGGACTTTTTCGAAGTAAGACTCGGCGGCCGCCAGTTTTTCTGGAAGGCACAATTCGGTCTCGATGCTGGAGCACACCGGCTCGCCACCGCCGATCAGCCAGAGTTGTTTCGCGGTGGCAGGCAAGGGCGCCAGCGCGGCGAGCCAAGACAAAAGCAATAGTGCGTATCGTGCCGGTGGAGTCGCCCTGGTCTGCATGGACACGCACATTTCCAGGCGGTGGTATGGGGCGGACGCTAACACGGTGCGGCAGCGCCAGCCAGCGCTGGACTTCCGGCTTGGCCGGTGCTCAGATTCAGGTAACGGCCGAGCAACACCACCACGGGCAACACCATGCACAAAGCAGGCTATCTGGGCTACATCCACAGCTTTCGCGGCTTTGCCATCCTCAACGTGGTGGCCGTGCATGCGCTGGCGCTGGCCATCATCATTCCGCGCAACTGGGCTGCGGATCCGACCGCGCCATTGTCGGTGCTGAATGAAACGCTGTTCCATGACAGCACCCTTTACTTCGCATTGATTTCCGGCCTGTTATTCGCATCCATCCTGCGCGCACGCGGGTACGCCAGCTTTTATCGAAGCAAGGCCATGCACGTGCTGCTGCCGTACATCGTCTGCACGATCGTGTTTTCGCTGGTGCGCTGGGACGAGACCGGCAACGGCGTGCTGGCCTGGCCGACCGGCTGGTCTGACTACATCGATTCGATCCTGCCCAACCTGATACACGGCGAAGCGCAATTTACCTTCTGGTATATCCCGGTGCTGCTGATCCTGTTCGCGATCACGCCCCTGCTGAGTGCCTTGACCGCGGCGAAATCGTACGCGGCGCTACCGGCCTGGGCAATGATGCTGGCCCCCCTGGTTTTTTCACGGCCCGATTTCGATGAGGGAACGCACCAGATCGTGGCCGGCACCATCATTTACTTCGCCGGCGCCTATACGGTCGGCGTTTATCTGGGCCACCGGCTTGAACCACTGCTCGATCGCATCGCCGCGTACCGCAACCCTTTGATCGCTGCGGCGCTGCTCAGCTCGGCGATACTGGTCGAGTTGCAGTTGGCGCAGATCAACCGATTCGGCAGCTACTCCTTGCAGGAGACGTTTTTCTACCTGCAGAAAATGAGCCTGGCCGCGCTGGTCCTGCTTTGGCTGCGGGCGCTTGAAAACAAACAGCCGCGCTGGCTGACCTACTTTGCCGACGAAGCGTTTTCCATCTACTTCCTGCACGTCTTCTTCATCCTCTTGCTGGCCGATCTTGCCTGGCCGTTCGTGCACGATCCACGCTTCCTGCCATGGAGCGTGTACCTAGGTGGCGTGGCGTACTTCACCTTTGCACTGGCGATGAGCCTGCTGGTGGTACGGCTGCTGCGAAAACTGCTGGGCAAGAACTCGCGGCTGTTGATCGGAAGCTAGCCAAAACGCAGTGCGCCTGAAAGTCGGGTTTACGACGACGTCGCGACCGCCCCATCCACCAGGCTGATCTGCCGGTCGCAAGCGTCAGACAGCTTGGTATCGTGGGTCACCAGCAACACCGCGCAGCCAAATTTTTCATTGAACTGGCGAAACAGCGCGAACACATCCGCCGCTGTCTTGGTGTCGAGGTTGCCGGTCGGTTCGTCGGCCAACAGCAGCGCCGGCCGGGTGACCAGCGCGCGCGCGATAGCGACTCTTTGTTGTTGGCCGCCGGACAGCTGGTTGGGTTTGCGCTCGGCGAATTTTTCCAGGCCCACTTCGGCCAACAGGCCGCGGGCCCGATCGATGCTGTCCTTATCGGGCTTGCCACGCGCCAGCATCAAGGGCATCAACACGTTCTCCAATGCGGTAAAAGCCTGGATCAGGTGATGGAACTGGAATACGAAACCGATCGAGCTGCCACGCAGCGCGGTGCGTGCGCCATCGTCTATCTGCCGGGTCGGTTGGCCGAGCAGGAACAGCTCGCCCGAGGTCGGCTTGTCGAGCAGGCCGATAATATTCAACAAGGTGCTTTTGCCCGATCCCGACGGGCCGATCAGGGCGGCAAATTCCTTGCGCCCGACCTGCATGTCGATGCCGTGCAACACCTCGGTCTCGTTGGCCTCGCCGACGTTGTAGGACTTGCGGATCGCCTGCAGGCGCAGCACCGGCTGGCTGTCGTCGGCGGCCGCGGCCGCGGCGGCTTGCACGGGCTCAGACATAGCGGATGGCCACGACCGGATCCAGGCGCGCGGCCCGCCGCGCCGGCAGCGCGGCCGATAACACGCCGGTAACGGTGGCGATGGCCATGGCGATCGGCACCAGGGTGGGCGAAACCGGAATATAGAAAAGACCGGGGCCAAGAGTGTTGAAGGCCCACACCAGGGCATAGCCCGCCGCGCTGCCGAGGGCCGATCCGGCCAGGCCAAACAAGGCGCCCTGGATCAGGAACACCCCCAGCATCTGCCCCTGCGTCGTACCCATGGCGCGCAGGATGCCGATCTCGCGCGTGCGCTGCACCACGCTGACCGACAGCACGCTGGCAATGCCGAAGGCCACCGATAGCGCGACGAACAAACTGATCATGTTGGTGGACAGGCTTTGCGAGGTGAGCGCATTCATCAGCTGCGCGTTGGTTTCCATCCAGCTTTCCGATTTGAGGCCAGTCAGTCGGGCGATGCGCGCCGCGACAACGTCAGCGACAAAAATATCGCGCACCGTCACATCAATCACCGTCACCCCACCGGGCAGGCCGAGCAGCGATTGGGTTTGTTTCAGGTCCAGGTACACATAGCGGCTATCGAGTTCGCGCACGCCCAGTTCGAAGATGCCGGCCACATTGACCACGGTTACGGCGTCGCGGCCGGCATCCAGGCGCAGCTTGTCGCCGACGCGCAGGCCCAGGTCGTCGGCCAGCAGCTTGCCGATCACCGCATCGCCGGCGCCCACGCGAAACTTGCCCGCCACGATGTCGTCCGCGATCGGGATGATCTTCTGGTAGCGCGCCACATCGATGCCCACCAGCGCCACCGATTCCAGGGCGACGCCACGACGGGCGAAGGCCGGCCCCGACAGCACCGGCGACACCGCGGTAACGTTGGGCAAGGCATCGAGCTGAAGCATTACCTGTTGCCAGTTGTTGATCGAACGCAGGCGTTGCGCACGTTTGTCTTCGAGCACCAGTTGGGTCACGCCGGACGCGGCCGGCAGGATGCGATTGGCCTCGTCCGGCGATTGCACCTTGATGTGCGCTTGCGTTCCGAGCGTGCGATCGATGATGTTGGTCTGCAAGCCGGTGATCAAGGCGGTGATGAACACGATCACCGACACGCCCACCGCAATGCCGACCAGGATCAGCGCGGTCTGGCTGCGGCTTTCACGCAGGAACTTCAGGGCGATGTTCCACTCGATCCACATGCCCGCTAGATCCGCATCACTGCAGTTTCACCGGAAGTTCCTTGGCCGTTGCCGTTGCCGGCCCGGACGTCGCCACCGATTTTTCGTTCGGCCTGACGCGCGAGCCGTCGGCGATGCCGGCGCCGGCGTCGGCCAGCACCACGTCGCCGTCCTGCAGGCCGGAAACAATTTCAGACATGGCCAACCCACGCAGGCCCAGGCGCACCGGCACGCGTTGCGCCTTGCCTCCCGTCACCCGAAGCACCGTGGCCCGGTCGCCATCAACGCTTGCCAGCGCATCATTGGCCACCACCAGCGCACGGTCGCGCCGACCGGTTTCTATATTCACCGACACGGTCATGTCCTGGCGCAGGAAGCGCGGCACGGGATCCACTTTAAGGCGGATGTCCACGGTGCCCTGCTGGGCGTCGATGCTGGGCGCGATGAAGCTGATGCTGGCGGCGAAGGGCTGCGCCGGAAATGCATCGGCAGCGCAGGCCGCCACTTGGCCCATCTTGATCACGCCGAGGTTTTTTTCATCCAAGGGCAGCAATATTTCGGTGTCACCGTTGCGGGCGATTTCGAACAACACGCGGCCTGGCTGCACCAAGTCGCCCGGCTCGGCATTGCGGGTCAGAACGATGCCGGACACTTCGGCGCGTACGGTCGTCTTGGCCTGGTTGGCGCGCGCCGATGCCAGGCGTTCGGCCAGCACGGACTCATCGGCATTGCCAGAGGCGAGGGCGGCGACGGTGAGCCGGGACTTTTCCGCCGCGGCGCGGGCAATGGTCTCGGCCTGCACGGCTTGCTCCATGGCCTCGCGCGCAATCAGTTGGCGCTTGAATAATTCCCGACGGCGCTGGGCTTCACGGCTGGCCTGCGAGAGTTGCGCCTCGGCCTGGCGCAAACCGGCCTGCGCCTGCGGGCGGGTCGAGCGCTGCAGTTGCGCCAGCGCCGCTTCGGCTTCGCGTACCTTGGCAGACAACTCCTCGGACTTGAGCACCAGCAGGATGTCGCCGGGTTTCACCGCATCGCCTTCCTGCACGCGGCGCTCGATCACCACGCCGGTAATCTCGCTGCCTACCTGTGCGCGCGACAGCGCGATCACCCGGCCCGTCGCCACCAGTTGCTGCACCAGCGGCCGCGAGTCGATGCGATACGCCGCCACGCTGGGGCCTTGCCACCAGCGAAACAGGAAGTACAGCAGGACCAATGCGGCCAGCACGGCCACGCCGAGCAGCCATTTACGCAGATGCATGGAGAAATCCCTGTCCAGCCCGAGCGGTGATTGTTTCAGCCAAGGATAGTGCGCGCTTGAGACTGAACAATTCCTCACGCGGGATTAGCTGCGCGGGGCGAGCGCCGAGTTGGCACGGCGCGACTTCAGCAGCGGCCAGGCCAACTGCACCCACCAGCGCTCCGGTCCGAACTCGGCGTCATCCTTCAGGCCGACGCGCGCCGGATATTGGCGGCTGATGTGCGCGGTGCCAAACAACACGTCCCAGAAAAAAAGCAGGTTGCCGTAGTTACCCCTGTAATGGCCGATGCCGTCGTCCTGGGTAATGGCGTGGTGGGCAAAATGGGTGGCCGGCGTGGAAATCGTGCGTTCCACCACCCAGGCCAGCGGATGCAGCCAGCGATGGCGATACAGCACGCGGTCCCAGCGCAGTTCGCTATGCGCGCCAAAGATGACCAGCATCTTCACCAGCAGGTACCACGGATAGACCATGCCGAAGCCCAGGAAGGCCAGGTACGAGCTGATCCATAGCCCCGGCATCATCGCGTAGTAGAAGAAGTTGTTGCGATAGACCACTCGCACGCCCATGTGCGGGGCCGAATGGTGGGCGCGATGCAGCGGCCACAGCAACGGACTGTGCGAGGCGCGGTGCCACAGATACTGGGTCAGGTCGTCGCCGACCAGCAGCGCCGCGATCATGGCCCACACCGGCCAGTGCGACAGGCTGCCGGCCAGATCGGGCGTGAAGTGATTCGCCAGCGCACCCACCGTCAGCAGGATGCCCGGATAGATCACTGCCGCGAATAGCAGGGTGATCGCCGTTTCCAGCGGCGCGTCTTCGGCGCTGGTCCAGGCGCTGCGCGACAGTCCACGCACTGCCTCGAGCACCGCCAACATCACGAAGATCAGCGCAATGACGGCCGGGGGGTGTTGCGCGATCCAGGCAAGCATGGGCGGGGCTCGGGCAGGGTGGACCTGTACTGTGGACAATCGCCGACCCGCTGGCGATGATCGAATCGACCCCAAACATGATCGGAGCGCCAGCGTGGGCGCCTGGACCACCAGTTCGATTACCTCTCGCTACCTGGTCGCATTGCTGGATGAGGCCGGGCATGCACCGGACGCCTTGCTGCTTGCCGCGGGTCTGTCGCGCGACGCGCTGGCCGCACCGGACCTGGCCATGCCACTGCCGGCGTTTCGCGAGCTGTGGGCGCGTGCCGCCGCGTTGCGACCGGACATCGGGCTGACCATGGTGGAGCGCTTCCCCTCAGGCCAGATGCACATGCTCGCGCACCTGGCCCTGCGCTCGGCGACGGTGGAAGCCGCGCTGCGGGACGTGTGTCGCCATGCCAGCGTCACCAGCGTCGCCGATGTGCTGGGCTTTGAAAACGAAGGTTCCATCGCGTGCTTCAGCTATGCCAGCCGCGCCCCGGGCGATGACAACCCTTGGATGGCCGAGCACTACCTGGCCATGGCCGTGCATTTCATCGGCCAGGCCACGGGGCGCACCCTGCCGTTGCAATGCGTGCAATTCAAAGGGCCGGCACTGGCGCCGCTGGCGGCTTACCAAAAGCGCTTCGGCGTAATCCCCGAGTTCAACGCGAGTCGCAACGCCATCAGCTTCGACGCCCAGGCCCTGGTCTGGCCGCTGCTGACCCATGATGCCTATCTGCACGGCATACTCGAACGCGTCGCACGCGAACACGCAAGCCGCGCGCCCGATGCGTTGCTGGAACAAGTCCGCGAGCAGATCGCCCTGCAGCTATTGCGCAGCGAGGCTGCCACGCTGGATTCGATCGCTCGCGCCTGCCAACTCACTGCGCGCGCCCTGCGCAATCGCCTGACGCAACGCGACAGTGGCTTTCGATCACTGCTGGACGACGTGCGCCGCGACCTGGCCCGCGAACATCTTGCGCGCGGCTTGTCGGTAAGCGAGACGGCCTACCTGCTCGGGTTTTCCGAGGCGGCCGCGTTGCAGCACGCCTGCCGGCGTTGGTTTGGGCAGGCGGCGGGGGAGTTGCGGGACGCGGTGCGCCGGGCTTGAGGGTCGACACGGTTACGGCTACACGATTTGATGCAGTGCCACCTTTCCAGGAGTTTTCACATGCGTATTTCCGTCAATGATCGTCAGGCTCCCCTGCGAGCCCATTACAAAACCTCGCCCGAGGCGGCGATGGTCCTCGACCACGCGCGCACCTCTTCCGCCGACCACGCCGACCCCTTCCATGCCACGGTCGAGCCGATGGACGGCTGCGGCGTGCTGGTGCCCGTCGGCGTGCACCGGGCGGTTGGCGGCTTGCATGACGCACCGACGCCGGGCGATCTTCTGTGCGCTGCCCTCGCCGCCTGCCAGGATTCCTCAGTGCGAATGGTCGCCAACCTGCTGGGCGTCGAGCTCACGTTTTTGGAAGTCAGGGTTAGCGCTGAAGTGGATGTACGCGGAACCCTGGGCCTCAACCGGGACGTGCCGGTGGGCTTTCAATCGATCCGCTGCGATATCGAAATGAGGGCGAAGGAAGGCACGCGCCCCGAGCTTCTGGAAAAGCTGAAGATTGCCGCGGAGCATTGCTGTGTCGTGCAGCAGACGCTGCGCAATCCGCCTCGGGTGCAGACGAGTTTTTCTGCTCGCGCGCCCGGGATTCGCGCTGAATCGATCTAGCCCACTGCATCGATTGCCACGAAAGCGCACACTATCCGCCTCACCCGGAGGTGTCCCATGTACCAGCCCATGCGTGTTGCCGTGCTGCTGCTGTTGCTCACCGATGCGACGGCCGCCATCGCCAGCGGAATCAACAACATCAACAACGGGATGCCGAATCGCATTTCCATGAACGTCACCGTGCCCAAGCAAACCCAGGGCGCGACCTTCGGCGAGAAAGTAAACGCCGGGCTGCAGGCCGCCGGCGGCGCGCTGGCCAGTGGCGCGTCGCTCACCATTGAGTGCGGCGCGTCCGCCTGCGTCGTCGCGCTGCCGGATGGCAGCGGCTATCGCGCGGCGCTGGACTCGATGACGCTCGCCCCGCTCGATGCGGCGCAGGGCCTGTCGCTGCGCAAGGCGACCTCCGGCGCCTCCCTGCTCGGCGGCGCACTGCCGGGCGGCAGCATCCTGTCCGCGGCCGTGTCGTCGGTCGGCAACCTCGCCGGCGGCGGTGGCGCCGCGGCGGCCTCCTACGCCGCGACCGGGCGCAGCGCCGCCCCGAGGGCACTCGCCAGCAGCACGCAGGCGGATGGCAGCATCGATGTCACCGAGCCACTCGCCGCGGGCGACTACGCACTGACCCTGGTCGTGGCGAAATCCAACGGCGGAATAAAAGACACCCTACAGACACAGGTGCGCACGGCTGCGCCGGTGCAAATTCGCATGCAACTCATTTTCAGCGCGTCCGACGGCGCGTTGCGGGCGCGGCATGACAGCGGCGAGAACTCGATCGTGGGCGTGCCCGATTCCAAGTAGAGGCCGGCGCAGATTTATCGGGCGGCGGCTGGGTTTGTGTTTTGAGGGCGTGCGATAGCGATCAGGGTTGGCTCGCGCAACGATCGGACACCGAGATTCTCCCGCCGTCTACAGGCACGACGTCCTGCGCCAGGTCGAATACCTTCAGGTTTCCCACCATGGCGCGCAGGCGCCGCGCATCGTCGACGCGCCCGCGGCCATCAGTGATCACCGCCATCTTCTCCAAAAACTCGGGTGGCAGGCTGCGGAAACGCAGCCGCACCCGGATGCGACGCACGCCTTCCATCGGGGCGGCAGCCGCGAGGTCGATCTTGAGCGCACGGATGTCGCCGGGCTCGATCGCTGCGACGCGGTCGGCGAACCCGGCGGCATTGGCGGTCGGACCCACCAGCACCGAGTCCGCCTGGTTCTGCAACACGACTTCCTCGCGCGTGCGACTGTTGTACAGAACCTTCTGGAAATTCTTCAGCCCCGCCTGGCGCTTGTCCAGCAGGGCGCCGCCGGCCAGCGGTCGGCCATCGCGGCCGCCGATCACCACGCGGAAATCCTCGCCCTCGTCGGACGCGCTTACGGCCACCTCGACCCACAACTCGCGCGCGAAGGCGAAGCCCGCCGGCAAGGTGTGGCCGGTGGCGAGGTTGGCGACGCCGACGTCGAGCTTGCCACCGGACAGTCCGCCGATCCGGATCGCAGCGGCCTGCCGCAACAGGCGGTCGGTGTTGGCGATCGCGGCGTCGGTCGGCACGGCGACGCCCTCGAACCCCGGGTAATGCGGGGCGGGAAATGTCGGTTCGAGATGGATGTCGACACCGACGAACGAATGGTCGAGTTTCGTGCGCGGCGGCAACGGCCGGTCGAAGCCATCCACCGGCTCGGCGGACGCGCGCAGCGGCATGCCGGCGAACTCGGCCGCCATCAGCGGCCGGATGTTCGCGACGCGGTCGGCCAGGCAGGCGCGCGCGTCTTGCCAGCGCGCGACCTGCACCAGGCTGCGTTCGAAACGCGCGTTGTGGCAGTCGGTGCAGGCGAACTGTTCGTTCCAGGCAATCTTTCCCTTCTTGCCGCTCTGTCGCCATTCCTCGAAGGTGTCCTGCAGCCGGACCAGCACCACCTTGCCATCCGCCGGGTCGTGCACCTGGACCGTGTGGCAACTCGCGCAGAAGGTCGAGCGCTGCTCGAGCGATGTCCCGGCGTGCTCGGACACCATGCCCCGGTGGTACGGGTTACCGATCGATGCCGCCTCACCCGGCGCGCCGAACGGTCCGTAGAAAGTGCGGCCGTCAGCAAGCACGAGATTGTTGGCGTTGTAGAACTGCCGGCCCTGCTGCGCATCGTCGCCGCCCTCGCAGTGGCGGAACGTGCGGCCCTCGCGCTGCTCTGCCGACGCACAGGCCATCGACGCGCGGATCCGGTGGCAGGTCGAGCAAGTGATGCCCTCGGCGGATACGCGGGCCCGAGTGGAAACAGGGGCGGCGATGGCTTCGTGTCCCTTGGCGTCGCCGAGGTAGGCATTCGGCGCGTGGCAGCGCACGCACAGGTCGCCCACCAATGCCTTGTCCAGCTTCTGCTCTGCCTCCAGCGCGAGCACCAGCCGGTTCTGGATGTCGGTGAGCGGACTCTGCATCGCCATGGCATGCATCGAGCCGGACCACTCCTCGAACTGCCGGCGATGGCAGGCCTTGCATTCCTGCGCCGACTCGAACGCGCGGGGCGACGTAGCGGGCCCCGGGAAGGCGGTGGACCAGGTCGAAGCTACGTGCCACGCCAACACCAGCAGCAAGCCGATGCTGGATGGGATGTGCACCCAAAGCCAGCCGCGCAGGCGCCCGCGATAGCCCGCCTGCCGGGCAATCTGATCCCGGCGCGTGCCGATGTCGCGTTCGATCGCCGCGACGTCGGCGGCGGACGCGCCGCCTTGCGCGAGCAGCAGGTCGCGCTGTTGCGCGAGCCGGCGAATCTCAAGTTCGAGCGTGCCAGGGGCGAGATTACCGACGTCGGCAAGCACCTGCGCGGGGACGCGCACATAGCGCCAGAGACCGACGACGCCGCTGCCCAGCGCGAGCACCAGCAGCAGCGCCACCCAGCTGCCCGTCCTCCCATCGAAATGCGCGCCACTGTGCAGCCAGGCGAACAACAGCGCCAGCGCCGACAGCACCAGGTGCCAGGCCAGCCACGCGGACAGTGGGCCGCGCGTGGATTCCTGGCCGGCGCGCTTGCGCCAGCTGTAGGCGGCGGCGAACACCATCGCCAGCAACGCAAGTACGCCGGCGATCAGGCCGGCGACGTTGTAGCCACGAATCGCGGCGCCGTCGAGGCGCAGCCACGCGGCGGCGGCGAACGATGCCACGCAAGCCACGACGACCAACAAAACCGCGCCGACCCGCGGCGCGAATGCGAAACGCGCGCCACTCATCCGGCGACCTCCGCACCTGCGGCAATCTCCGCGAGCGAGAGCCGTTGCGCTGCGCCGGTCGGGCAGGCGCGCACGCAGGCGGGGCCGTCGGCATGGTCGACGCACAGGTCGCACTTCACGGCGATGCGCGCCCCGTCCATCGCTTCCGCGGGCTCGGGCTTGGCGAGGTGCAGCAGTTGCAGCAACGACGCCACCACGCCGGGCGTCGCGGCCGGCTCGCGGGAGACCATGCTGATGTTGTCGTAGGGACAACGGCTCGCGCAGCTGCCGCAGCCGATGCAGTTCTCTTCGATGATGCGGATTTCGCCACCCTCGGTGCGCACGATGCCGCCGGTATCGCAGAGCAGGCACTTGGGGTCTTCGCAGTGGTAGCAGGCGCTTGGAATGTGGTGCACGCCGACCTGGATGCCCTGCTTGTGCCGGTCCAGCCGCGAGTGGCCGTGGCGGCGGCCGCAGGCGTCCACGCAGTTGTTGCAGTCAACGCACTTGGTGACGTCGATCGCCATGATCCGCTTGCCTGATGGCAGCAGGGCGAGCGGCCCCGCGACAGCGTCCGGCACCGGCACCGGCGTGAGCGCGCGCAATCGCGCCTCGATGGAGGGCGGAAGCAACAGCAACTCACAGGCGGTCTTGGCCCGGTAGCGTGGCGGCGCGGCCTTTCCGCCGAGACGAAGCAGCGCGCCTTGCCGATGATAGGCGCGCACCGCGTCCTGCCCGGGCTCTGCCAACTCGGCCACGAAGCCGCGTACGACGAGGGCGCCCTGCTCGCCTGCGCCGAACCCGCGCAGGGCTTCGCCGGGCACCGCCAGGGCGACCTCCGCGTCCCGCTGCAGGAGCGCCTTGTCCGCGTCGCTGAGTTTTGCCAGCCCGGGCACGCGCGCAAACAAGTCGTGCTCGGAGGCCAGGCGCGTCAACACGTCGCGAAGCGCCGGGCAGCGGCGCGCGAACTGCGATACCAGCGCGCGCGAGATGCCGATCACGGTCACCTGGCCGACCGCGCGGGCACTGCGATCGCAGATCTCGTCGGCGACGAATTCGCGCAACGCGATCGTCTTTCCTTCGCCAAGGCGCAGGCTGCCGACCATCCCGCTTTCGGTCGGCAACTCCCAGTCCACTTCGCCCCGGTGAACGATCCAGAGTGTGGACACGTAGCTGCCCTGACCGACCAGCACCTCGCCATCGGACAGCAGCCGGTACTGGCAACGCGACAGCAGCTCCTGCCGGTCGCGCTCCAGCATTACGCCCAGCAACTCGTGGTCGGCATGCGTGCGCGACAACTGTGCAACCGTCTCGTCCATCGCCGCGGCGCCTTCGCCCAGTTGCAGCGGCGGCCGGTAGTCAGCGTCGACGTCGAGCTTGAGCTTGTTCCACAGGACGATGCGGCTGCGCTGGATGTTGACCGGGCAGACCGGCACGCACTGCTGGCACTGCGTGCAGTCCTGCACGAAGCGGCGCGCGCGCGGGTCGGAGATGCGCCCGCTCGCCGCCGATTGATTAAGCGCGGCGATCGACACGTTGCCGGCATCCGGCAGCGGGCAGGCGCGCATGCAGGCGTGGCAGCCGATGCAGGCGTCGAGCTCGGTCTCGACCATCGCGCGCAGGTCGCCGTCCAGCGCATTGGGCGCCGCCAGCCAGAAGGCCGACGACACCGGCTGGCGCGACAGCATGCGCGACGCCGGTCGCCCGGGCGCGAGTGCCGCGGCGTCGGCGTCGATGTGCACGTCGAACGTGGCGACATGCCCGAACACCAGCTCGTCACCGTCGCCCAGCACGACGCCGGCTGCATCGACGGGCACGCCGTTGCGTAGGCTGCCCTCGCGGCTATCCAGGTCGCGCACGATCCAGCGTCCGTTTTCGGGTGCGATCTCGGCGTGTTCGCGCGAGAGGGTGATGGCAGGGATCACCAGCCCATTCACTTGCGATGCGCCTTTCGGCACGCGGCCGATGCGCAGCGCCTGGCTTCCGTCGAGCTCGGCGTTCGCCAGCATGGGGAACACTGCATTGGGTCGCGCCACCAGGCGCAACGGCGGGGGCGTCGCCGGCGCGGCGGGGGCGCGCCGCGCGAGCACGGTGCTGCCGAGGTCGCCGCCACCGGATGCCGCCGGCGCAATTCGCCGCCCCGTGGGCAGCGCCGTGCTGAAGCGATACGAATACGCGCCAAGCCGCAGCTCGTTGCCATCCTGCAGGCGCCAGGGCCGGTCCGCTTCCACCCGCTGCCCGTTGACCAACACGCCGTTGGCGCTGCCGTAGTCGAGCAATTCCAGGCCACCGCCAATCGCACGGACCAACGCATGGCGACGCGACACCAGCGGGTCCGCCAGGCGGACGTCGGCAGTGTCGCCGCGGCCGACGATTGCCTGGCCATTGCGCAGACGCACGGCCAACGCCGATCCGGCGTCCGGCCCATTCTCCGGACACAGGTAGCCAGCGACGCCGGCGGTGGAGGCGATGGCTGGGGCATCGGTCAGCTCGAAGCGCCAGGTGTCCGCGCCGAGGCGTACGCGGTCGCCGTGCTGCAAGGGCAGGAAATCCGCATCGGCACGATCGTTGACGACGATGCCTTCCGGGCTGCCGCTGTCGACCAGCAGCCAGCGACCGCGCTCGGCGATGATCTGCGCGTGGAAGTTGCTGACGCCTGCGCGATCGATCACCAGGTCGTTCTCCGGCTGTCGGCCGATCCGCGTCGTGCCGTCGGCGACGAGCGCGAAGCGATGCACCGGGCCGACCAACCAGCCTGAGCGCGACGGCACCGTGTCCGCCGACGCGGGTGAGCTTTCCGCGGGCTGCACGAGCGCACGCCAGCGACCTACTTCAATCACGTCGTTGTCGCCGAGGAACTGCGGCTTGCGCAGCACCACGCCGTTGATGCGGATCGCCGCCGTGGCGTGCGTCGTGGTCGCGATCCACGCCAGCCCCATGGGCTCGAGACTGAGCGCGGTATCGCGCGGCAGCGATTCCTCGCGCGCCCAACGTGCCTGTGCGTGGGCGCCGATCCACGCCGGCCCCTCGGTGAGCGTTTCCGCGCGATCGCCAACCAGCAGGCGCAACGGCCGTTGTGCCGGCGTGCCGCTCGGCGGGCGGCCAAGCAGCGTGGTGCCGATCGAGATCGGCGCGGCGGCGCGCGCGGCGCCACCGGGCGCTTCCACCGTAAGGCGATCGTCGTCGCGCTGCGAAAAGCGCGCGGGTCCCGCGGCCGCGGCCTGCGCCGCCACCCATGCATGCAAGTCGAACGCCGGGTCGAACAAGCGGGCGCGCAACGCCGCCGGCACGATCGGTGCATCGCGCAGGTCGAGCAGCAAGGCGAGCGAGCGTGCCTCGCGCCGGTCGCCGACCAGCGCGAAGCCGGCCAGCCGCTCGTCGCTGAACACCGCCACCTTGTGCACGGTGCCGCGCTCGTCCACGCCGCTGGCGGCGACGCGCTCCAGGCCGGGCGTGCCGGGATGCGCGCCGGCGGATTCGACGGCCATGCCCCAGGCGCGCGTGGAATTGAGCAAGATCCCGGGCGAGTACGCGACGTGCTGCGCGCCATCGGCTTGGGCGAGGTTGCGACCCGCGACGCGTCCCTGGTAGCGCGCCGGCTGCCACAGGCCGCCAGGATTGGCGAAGGGCAAATCCTCCTGCACCACGGCGGCGACATCGCCGGCAGCGAACACGCCCTCGAGACCGGGGACGGCGAGTTGTCGGTCCACGCGGATCAAGCCCGCGTCGGTGAGTGGCACGCCACTGTCGCGCAGCCACGCGGTGTTGGGCACGGTGCCGACGCATCCGACCACCATGTCGGCCGGCAGGCGCGTGCCATCCTCCAGTTGCACGCCACGCACCATGCCGCCGGCCGCGTCCAGGCCGGCGACGCGCGCGTCCAGGCGCACGCCGACGTTGTCGGCCTCGATGCGGCGGCGGATCAGGTCGGCGCCGGTCGCGTCCACGACGCGGTCGAGTAGTTGTCGGCCGCGATGCAGCAACTGCACGCGCACGCCACGTTGGTGGAGGGCTTCCAGAACCTCGAGCCCGAGGATGCCGCCGCCCAGCACGATCGCGCGGCGCGTATCGGGCAGGTGCGCGAGAAGCGCGGTGGCATCGGCGAGCGTGCGCAGCGCGAACGCACCCCGCGCGTTCGCGAAGTCGGCAGTCGGCTGGCGCGCGCTTGCGCCGCAGGCCAGCAGCAAGCGTCGGTAGCCGAGTTGCAAGCCGCTGGCGAAGGTCACCACGCGCCGTTGCGCGTCCAGCCGGGTGGCCGTGTCGTGCAGGCGCTCGATGCGCTGCTGCTTCAGGGTGCCGTGCGGCAGCCCGCTCAACTCGTCGCGCGACATTTCGCCGAGCAGGAAATTGGTCAGCGCCGCGCGGTAGTAGAAATCCTCCGGCTCCGGACAGGCCAGCACGATGCGTGCGTCCGCAGCAAGCGCGGGATGCCGACGCGCGGCCAGCGCCGCGGACACGCCGGCGACGCCATTGCCGATGACCAGGATGTCGATCGTATCCACGCTAGCGCCCGACACCGGGAAGGCCAGGCGCGTCCAATTGTTCCCACCAGCGTGTGGACATGCTCAGCCTCGGTTCGGACGAGCCAGCATGTCGTAGATCGCGCCGCGATTCCAGAACCATCGTCGATCGCAACCCGGTCGCGAGCTAATCGCAACTGGCGAGTGCGACGCCGTTCCGGCGGCAGCCGACCGGTTGGGGGACCAGCGGATACACCAGCGCGTGCTGCACGCCGGTGATCGGGACGGCGTCGATGGCGCTGGCTTCATCGCGCGCGCAATTGGTTTCGTGGAGCGGGCCGGGACACCGGCCGAAGTTGCGGATGTCGATCTTCGGCACGATCTGGCGCGCGGCATCGTCGGCGAGCGCGTCGAATTCCGCCTGGCCCATGTCCTCGACCGCCACGCGTACGCGCACTTCGATGTCGGCCAGTTGCCGGTGGAACACCAGGCCGGCGTGGCGCGTCTGTTGGCCGTCGCGGTCCATGTAGGTGAAGGACTGGCGGCTGCCGACGCTAATCGGGAACTTCATGCCGCGCGTGACTCCAAGTCGGCGGTTCGCGTACAGCGACCCGCGCTTGGGCGCCTCAACGCTGATCGGCGCAGCGGACAGTGCCAGCAAGTTGACGAACGCCGGGAAGCTGCGCATGTACTGCTCCAGGGCGAGTGCTTGCGCGGCCACCGAGTTCGCCTCGTCCACGCGTCCGTTCGGCACGACGCGCACCGAGATCCACGGATCGCCCGGCTTGCCTGGGGCGCCGTAGTCGGCAACCACGCCCTCGGGCACCTCCGGGGTGCCCACGCGGCTGCGTTCATGGACAAAAATGCCGGCCTTCGGGGGTAGGACCACGATGCTCTTGTCGAGAACCTTCTCGACGGGGGGCGGCGCCTCAAGGCTGGCGCTGGCGGCGAGGGCCGCCACCAGGGAAACGGTCAGCAACGCAGGGAGCATGGCAATTCCTCAGTCTGAACGATGTGCCGTCAGGGATCGAGTTCGACCAACTCGACGATCCGATCCGACGTGAGTACCACGACATGCCGTCGCTTTGCCATGTCTTCACTCTCTGGCGCCCCGCCGGTCTTCATCGCGAACTTCAGCTGCCCGGTTGCACCCAGGACCGCCGTCTGCAGGCGGCGGCGTTCGACGCCCTTCGCGACGAGGTTCTCCAGCACGTTATCGGCACGGCCCTTCGAAAGGCGCGACTCGCCGGCCAAGCCGCCACCTTCGTCCAAGTCCGCATGGCCGGCGATTTCGACCCGGATGCGGGGGTGGGCTTGGAGAAACATCCAGGCGTCTTCGAGGGCCAGCTTGTGTTGCGCGGTCAGGTCGGACTTGCCGCGCTCGAATTCGAGGGTGCGCAATGCGAAGGCCGAAGTTCGGGCACAACCCTCGTCCCCGACGGGGGCGCCGCGCACGCTGGCCGGACACACATCCAGACAATCGTTCAGGCCGTCGCCGTCGGTGTCCGGGCGGCAGTCAATACCGTTGGCCTGTAACTGCGCCTCGAGTCCGCCGGCATCGGTTGCATCATCGATTCCGGCGCCGACTTCGCGATCGCCGGCGGCAGCGGCCGGCGCGGCGCTCGGTGGCACGGTCGCATCGCCGGGCGGTGGCGTCGAAACGTTCCAACCCAGGGCAAGCCCCGTCCCCAACACCACGACCGCCATCACGGCCGCGCCGATCCGGGCCTTCGTCAACAAGGAAAACGGTGCGCGCGTCTCCGGTGCAGGCGCGGCCGCGCGCAGCAGCGATGGGTTCGGCGCCTTAATGGGCATCAGTGCGGGCAGCGTCGCAGCCGTCGGAGTGACTGGTGCGGCGATGGCCTGCTGTGCACCGTCCGCAGCAGCGACGAGCGCCTTGGCAAACTCGCTGCACGAGAGGAAGCGCGCGGGCGCTTGCGCGGCCATCGCTTTCATCACCGCCTCAGATGCGGCCGACGGCAAGTCCGGGCACGGCGTGGATAGCGCGATCGGCGACCAGTGCATCAACGCGCCGTACCAGGCCTGGTTGGTGCTCGCCGCCACCGGAAGCTTGCCTGCCAGCGCCTCGTACACCGTTACCGCCAGCGAAAACTGGTCGCTCGCCGTGATGTTGCGCAGGGCCGGATCGGCCTGGATCGACTCCGGCGACTGGTAGCCCGGTGATCCCGGCGAGCCGAGCACGCCAAGCGCCGTTGATCCCATCGCCGTGCCGCCCAGCGCAGGGTCGAGCGAGCCGACGATGCCAAGATCCGCCAGGAACGGATCGCCGTCGCTATTGAACAGGATGTTGTCGGGCTTGATGTCGCGGTGCAGGTACTTGCGCGCGTGCAGCCGGTCAATCGTGCGCGCGATCGGCACGAGCCAGTCGAGGACTTCGCCCAGCGTCTGCCGGTGCGCGCGGCGGCCGATCTCGCCGCCCAGCGCATCGCCAAGGCTGCCGCCGGACAAGTACTGCATCGCCAGGAACGGCCGCACCACGCCGTCGTCGTCGGTGAACTCGCCCGACTCGTAGATCGGGATCACGCCCTGGATCGGGTCGCTCGCCTGCGCGCGGAACTCGCGGCCGAAGCGCGACAACAGTTCGTTCACCGACTCGGGTGGGAACGCCTCGATCTTCGGCGTCTTGAACGCGACCGGCCGGTCGGCGCGCACGTCGGTCGCGAGGAACACCCGCGCCATGCCGCCTTCGCCGAGCAGGCGCTCGATGCGATACCGGCCCAGGATCGGCGCATCCAATTGTTCCCACCAGCGTGTGGACATGTTCGGCCTATCGCCCCATTCGTCGGACGACCCAGCATGTCGCACATCGCGCCGTGATTCCAGAGGCTATCCCCGACGGCTTTCATTTTCGGCGCCCGCGGGAGTGGTGCTAGCCCCGGGGCCTTGTCGCTTGATATCGTTCGCCGGGGATCGATTCCGTCAAACGGGGAGACGTGGACATGTACATTTTTTGGCACCGTGCCGGCTTTCTGGTGGTCGTGTTGTTTTTGGTGGCATTCGTCGGCATGCAGCTGGCACTCGACAAGCTCTATGGCGCAGGCTTCTACGAGGCGACGGGCTGGGCCAAGGCGGCCGGCGGGCTGGCTGCCGCGGTGCTGATCGGAGGCATCGGCTTCCTGTTGAATCGCAAGCTCCCCTGGGAGAAGCAGCACCGGTTCTTCTTCATACCGATGGAATACTGGGCGGCCATCATCCTGATCGCCGAAGCGGTCGTGTGGGCGAGGCAGGCATTCGCGGGTTAAGCGCGCAGCCGGGCGAGGACAGTGCACGCGCGGCCTCTTTATTGCTGCACGTTGGTGCACATTTCGGATTTGGCAAATCTGATTGGGGTTATGAAAGCAGGCTGACCCAGACCACCACCAGCACAACCAGTGCGACCAGCGCGCCAGCCCGCAGCAGTTCGAGCACGTGCGGCGCACCGACGCGATAGAACACATCATCGACCACACCGAACAACCGCAACCAGCCCGGCTGATACTGCGGCAGCACCGTGGTTTCCGGCTCGATCAGTTGCGCCGCGCGCCGTCCGCTTTCAACCGCGGCCTCGATACTCCAGACATCGGCCGCGGTTCGGGTGTGGGCGCCGGCGAGCAACAGATTCGCCACCGGGGTCGCCTGCGTCGGTTGCCACTGCAGGTTGCCGGTCGCATTGACCCACTTCGGCTGGCGCGAGCGGATGCCGTCGGCTGAAAACGTCCATTCGTGCCAGACCTCGAAGCGCACAATTTCGAACGATTCCAGTGGCCGTCCGCCATTGGCCTCGCGGATCAAGCCGTCGAGCGAACCGCAACGCAGCAGCTGCGCCTTCACCTCGGCGATGAATTGTTCTTCGCTGCAACGCTCCACCGGCAGTCCGAACACGCGGCCGGGAATGCTGGACACGCACGAGGTACCGGTCCACAACGAGGCAACATCCTCGCCCAGCGCCACGCCCGGCGCCCAGACCTGTTCTTCCGCGAAAATGGTCAGGTCGAATTCGGAATCGGCCAGCACCAGCGCGCAACGCTCACGCGGCCAGAGCAGGCGTTCGGCAAAGGCGATCCGGAATGACACCTGGACGTGCGGGCCTTGCTTGGTCAATGGCTTGAACAGGCGCAGTTGCTCGAGCTGTTCCAATTCTGGCGTGCGGGCGATGATCTCGGCGGCAGCAAAGGGATGGGTTGCCAGCACATGTACCGCGGCATCAACTTTGGTGCCGGAGTCCAGGTGCGCGGCGGTGATTCGTTCGCCGTCAAAATCGAAGCGCTGCAAGGTTTCCTGCCAGTGGAAGCGCACGCCGCTGGCCTGCAGATGGCGCAACCAATGTTTGAACCAAAATTCGCTGCTGGGGCCGCGCAACAGCAGCCAGCCGGTGCCTGCAGCCTGTTGCCACGCAGGGCCTTCGCCATCAGCGGCATGGTCGTGGCTGGGCCGGCAGAACAATTGCTTGCGAAAGAAATGACCGGCGTGATGTAAGGACACGCGGGTCCAGTCCGAGCCGATCCACGGACCGAAGCAGGCCACCCACGTCGACCACGCGGTTGCGCTCAACACGGGCCGCCACTGCGCGGCCCCATTCACGGCCGAATAGTGTTCCGTGCTGCGCCGATTCGCAGTCCAGACCTTCAGCATCAACCAGCTCCAACGCAACCGGTCGAGCCGCGTCATGCGGAACATCTTTCCGACTTGCACCGCCCTGCCACCGGTATCGTTGAACGTGGCCTGGCCTTGATCAGGACCGACGCCGAAAGCAATCGGTCGCGACAGGGCACGTTCGTAAACGCTGCCGGTCGCATCAAATGGAATCTGCCGCAGCAGATCAAAAACATTGTGGTACCACGGGCCCATGCCATGCCAGGAATATTCGGAAGGCATGTTGTGGTCACCGGCGACTCGCGCGCTGCGAAAAAAGCCACCGGCCTCGGCATTGGTCTCGTAAACCGTTACCTGCCAACCGCGTTTTGCCAACTCGTGCGCGGCGCTCAGGCCGGCGATACCGGCGCCATAAATGGCGACCGTCTTGTCCACCTAGCGTTCGACCTCGACCATCACTTCATTCCGGCGCATGAACCACAAGGTCCACGGCGGGTTGTACTGGGCCAGCGATACCGGGCCGAGGGCGCGCAGCTGATGCGACTTCACCTGGGCCAACAATTCGTTCGACTTCGCTTCTACATCGGCAGTTTGCGCCAGGCCGGAAAAGCGCAGGACGGCGAAACGGGCGGGTTCGATGTTGCGCAGTTCGACCCGGGCATCGTTCGGCACCGGCAGCGATTGCAGCGTATAGGCACTGGGCATGGTGAAGCGCACGACCCAGGCACCGGTGCTTGTTTTCGTCTGCGCGACTGGCGCCGTCATCGCGATCTTCTCGCTGGCCGCCTGCTGCGCCACCGGTGCGGTCATGGCGATGCTTTGCCGCCGCTTGTTGCCGCCGAAGATGTAACCGGCGAGCAAACGAAAGCCCTGGTTCGCGGCGTCCTTCTGGTCGCCGGCAACGGTGACCTGCGCAACCACGACAGCGGGATAGTCGCGCAGCTCGAAGTTGCCCTCGCGCAGCACCTGTTTGAACGCGGGCTCTTCAACCGCCATGGCGGCGCCCGACCCTGTCGCGACGAGCATCGCTGCAGCCAATATCCATCGTTTTGTCGCCATCGGATTGCCCCTGCGTTTTCATCGTTCGATTCCGGAATGATCGGCGCCAGCTTGACAGGCGCGGATGAACGCACGCGATACGTGGGCGGCCATGAGGGAGGCGTGACAGGCTCGGACCGCGTTGGTGGCAAGAGCCTGCATCGCATGTTGTCGGCTGGCGGAAATCCGACGATGGACAACCTGGCTGCGATTATTTTGGCGGAATCGCGCAGGCGTCACGCAACTGCGCCGTGCGCTTACTGAAGTCGGTGGCGTCGCCGTAGTCCAGAAAGCGCGCATAGCGACTGTGCGTGCCCAGCACCTTGCGGGCGTGCTTGATGGGGCAGAAGAACTGCTCGGTGCGTGCGCCGATCTCGGTGGCATAGGCGAACAGGCCGTTGGCGTAGGCGCAGTATTCGCAATTAAGGCGCTCGAAGAAATTCAGGTAGCCCAGGTGGTGGCGGTCGAACACGATGTAGTCGGCGCGGCGCACCTTGGCGATGCGGTAGATCGGAAAACACAGCGTCTGGTACAGCACCAGGCACAGGTCGAATAGCGCCAGTGGCACCGCCATGCCGTAGATCAACGGCAGCGGAATGAAATTCTGCGGCCGGTCGGTCACCAGCCACTTGGGGATGCTGCGTTTCACGCTTTCGTGCATCTTGCGGATGGAGTGCTCGAACTCCACGCGCTTGCCCTTCAGGGTGAAGTACACCCGCGATTCGCTGTCGTGCACCGCCTCGCGCAGCTCGCCCTCAAGGGCCTCGATCTTGCCCAGCAGTTCGCGGATTCGGGT
>JANNWV010000131.1:0-10827 GCA_031408815.1 Gammaproteobacteria bacterium | reverse complement strand
CTTCTTCCTGCTGCGCGCCGCACCGGGCGGCCCCTTCGATTCGGAAAAATCCGCACCGCCGGAAGTGCAGGCCGCCATCGAGGCGCAATACCATTTCGACCAGCCGCTACTCTCGCAATACGGGCATTGGCTGGGCGACGTGGTGCGCGGCCAGCTGGGCCCGTCGTTCCAGTATCCCGACTACAGCGTCAATGAACTGATTGCCGCCAGCCTGCCGGTGTCGTTGCTCAATGGCGGACTGGCCTTGTTGCTCGCGCTTGCGATTGGATTGCCGCTGGGCATCTGGGCTGCCCTGCATTCGGGCAGCTGGACAGATCGCGTATTGATGCTGGGCGCGAGCATGGGCCTGGCGATGCCGAAGTTCGTGGTGGCGCCGCTGTTGATCCTGTTGTTCGCAGTCACGCTGCAATGGCTGCCCGCCGGCGGCTGGGACGGCAGCTGGCGCAGCGTGATCCTGCCGGTCATCGCGCTGTCACTGCCCAACCTCGCCTACTGCGCGCGGCTCACCCGGGCCAGCCTGCTGGAAGTGCTGGGTGCGGACTACCTGCAGGCCGCGCGCGGCCGCGGATTGTCGGAGGCACGGCTTCTATTCGCGCATGCATTGCGCCCCGGATTGCTGCCGGTCATGGCCTGGTTGTCGCCCGCGTTGATCAACGTGGTGAGTGGCTCGGCCGTGGTCGAGCAGGTGTTCGGCATCCCCGGCGTCGGCCGCTACTTCGTGCAGGGCGCGCTCAATCGCGATTACACGCTGGTGCTGGGCGTGGTGCTGGTGATCGGCGCCGCCATCGTGCTGATAAACGCACTCGTCGATGTGCTGCGATCGAGACTCGACCCCCGACTTCGTGATTCGCACTAAAAATGGCGGAAAATATGACAGCCGTTGAAATCCGCGACACGCTCGAAGCCGATTTCGAAGCGATCCTTGCGCTGAACGAGGCCGAGGAGCAACAGACCAGCGCGATGGATCTCGTGCGGCTGCAACATCTCCATGGCCTGTCTGGCTACCATCGGGTTGCCGTGGCGGACGGATGCATCGCCGGGTTCCTGCTGGCCATGCCGTCGGGCGCACCCTATGCCAACGACAACTTCCAATGGTTCATCGATCACGTCGGCAATTTCATGTACATAGACCGGATCGTCGTCGGCGCGGATTTTTCCGGGCTGGGAATTGGCAGCGCCTTGTACCGGAACTTGTTTTCCGAGGCGCGGACGCGTGGCCTGTCCACCATCACCTGCGAATACAACATCGTGCCGCCCAATGCGGCGTCGGCCGCATTCCATGACAAATTCGGGTTCCATGAACTGGGAACGCAATGGGTGGCCGGCGGCAGCAAGCGGGTTTCGCTGCAGGCCGCCACGATCTGGAAGGACAGTTGAAGGCCAAGCCGGCGGCCTCACCCTGACCTTCGCGCAGCACTCGATTCAGGCATTGAGCCACTTGGTGACGACCGCGCGCGCTTCGTCGATGCCCAGCTTCGTCTCGCTTGAAAACAACTGCACGCTGGCGATCGCACCCAGGTCCTTGCGCACGGCCAGCAACGTATTGCCCTGCGCGCCGCGGCTGAGCTTGTCGGCCTTGGTCAGCAGGCAATGCGCGGGCATGCCGCGCGAGCGCGCGAAGTCGAGCATCTTCAGATCGAATTCGCGCAGCGGATGGCGGATGTCCATCACCACCACCAGGCCGACCAGGGCCATGCGATTCTGGAAGAAACCGTTGATGAACTCCTGCCAGTGCGCCTTCAGGCCCAGCGGCACCTTGGCGTAGCCATAACCGGGCAGGTCCACCAGGTAGCGGTCGGGCACCACCTCGAAGTACACCAGTTGCTGGGTGCGGCCCGGTGTCTTGGACGTCTTGGCCAGGCGGTGCTGGTTGCAAAGCGCGTTGAGGGCGCTGGACTTGCCGGCATTCGATCGCCCGGCAAAGGCCACTTCGCGACCGGTATCGGGGGGCAGCTGGTGGGGAAGGTGCGCGGCCAGTTTGTAGCTGGCGCTGGCTAGGAAGTTCGACATGCCGCCATGTTACGCGAGCGCGGGCCGGGTTTTGGCCGTGTTTCGGCAGGCTTTCATTGACCAGTCCCGGCCGTGGCTGGGATAATCGCCAGCTGTCCGGCGTCTCGCCGCGATCCTCCCCTATTCCATGCAATCCAAGCGTTTCCGGAGCTGGTCCATGAAGTTTTTGCGCATCCTCGGTGTCGCCGCTGCTGTCCTGATGACGTCGGCCATGGCCACCCAGGCCACTCGTCCCCAGCCCGCTACCGGCCCTGCGCCCGCGCCCACGGCGCCCACCGCGGCTGAAGCCACCGCCGGCGCTGCCACTGACGCGGCCGCTGCAGACACCACCGTCGCGGCCATCCCGGCTCCGGTAGCCGTCGTCGCTGGCCCCGTGGTCCCGGGCAACGCCGAAACCGGCGCCACCAAGGCCGGCGCCTGCGCTGCCTGCCACGGCCTGGACGGCAACTCCGCCGACGCCCTGTACCCCAAACTCGCCGGCCAGCACGAGCAATACATCCGTCGCCAGCTGAAGCTGTTCAAGAGCGGCGAGCGCGAGAACGCCATCATGATGGGCATGTCCGCCGCGTTGACCGAGCAGGACATGCGCGACATCGGCGCCTACTACGCCACCAAGCGCGCAACCGCCGGCGTAGCCGACGACACCGTCATTGCGGCAGGCCAGAACGCCGACAAGAAGTTCTATCAGGTCGGCGAGAAGATCTTCCGGGCCGGCAAGCCATCGGCCGGCGTCCCCGCCTGCGCCGCCTGCCACGGCCCGACCGGCCGCGGCAACCCGGGTCCGTCCTATCCGTCCCTGGGCGGCCAGCATTCCAGCTACACCGTGGCGCGCCTGCAGTTCTTCCGCGACGGCGGCGTCTGGGGCAAGGACACCAATGCCAACGTCGTGATGAGCCAGGCCGCGAAAGGCCTGACCGACGAAGAGATCCAGGGCCTGGCCACCTATGTCGAAGGCTTGCATGCGGCCAACACGACGGCGAAGTCCGAGTAAGAACTTCACTCGCTCATTCGGCTCCCATAGCGATCATTCAGCAAGCCGAAGGCATGGTGTCTTCGGCTTTTGCATTTGTCACCGGAGATAAGCCCATGTTCCGCCGCCTGCTGGCCCCCGCGATCCTGTTGGCCTCGTTGTCTGCCTGTTCCCAGCCTGCCACGCCGCCTGCGGGCGATGCGGCGGCGACGCCGGCTGCCGCCCCCGTGACGGAAGCACCGGCCGCAACGACAACGCCTGCGCCCGCCACCGACGCTTCAGCACCGCCTGATGGCGCGACCCCGCCGGCCACTGCCGAAGCCGCCACGCCGCCCGCCGCGCCGGATCCGAATGCGCCAGAGCCGCGCGTGGGCACCGACTACGAGGCCATCGCGGTACCGCAGCCGACCTGGGGTGCGAGCGATGGCAAAATCGAACTGGCTGAAGTTTTCAGCTACCAGTGCGTGCATTGCGCCGAGTTCCAGCCGCTGGTCACGCAGTACACCAGCAAGCTGCCGGCCGACGTGCGCTGGGAATACGTGCCGGCCGCGTTCGACGGGAGCTGGAATGATTTCGCGCGCGCCTACTTCGCTGCCGACGTGATGGGCGTGCAGAAGCGCACGCACGATGCCGTCTTCAACGGTGTCTTCATCGAACAGAAGGTCAAGACCGGCAAGCCGGAAGAAATCGCCGACCTGTACGCCAGCCTCGGCGTGGACCGCGCGAAATTCCTGGCCACGATGAGCAGTTTCGGCGTCACCGCCAAGCTCAATCGCGCCAAGCAATTTGGTTTGCGCACCGGCGTCACCGCCACGCCGACGCTCATCATCAACGGCAAGTGGCGCCTCAATGTAACCGCCGACCGTGGCTTCAAGGGCATGCTCGAAACCGCGAACTTCCTGATCCAGAAAGAACGCGCGGCGTCCGCCAACCTTCCCGGCACGGGCACCGGTCCCGCCATCGCCGCAAGCAGCCCCACCGGGCGCTGATACCGACACCACCGAGGCCAATGCCACAGATTTCCCCCGCCGCCCCGCTCCGCCTGCTCAGCTGCAACATCCAGGCAGGCTCGAGCACGCGCGCGTACCGGGAATACGTGACCCGTAGCTGGTCGCACGTCTTGCACGCGGGTAAGCGCGCCAACCTCGACAGCCTGGCCGAATTGTTTTCGCCCTACGACGTGGTGGGCCTGCAGGAAAGCGACCCGGGCAGCATGCGCTCGGGCTTCGACAACCAGAGCGACTACCTGGCGGAGCGCGGCCAGTTCCCGTTCGTCAGCCACCAGTCCAACCGGCGTATCTCGCGCATCGCCGGCAGCGGCAATGCGATGCTGAGCCGGCTGGAGCCGACCGAGTTGCTCGACTATGCATTGCCCGGTCGCGTTGCCGGCCGCGGTGTCTTGCTGTCGCGGTTCGGCAAGGGCAAGGACTCGTGGCTGCTGGCGGTTACCCATCTGTCACTCGGCCCCAAGTCGCGGCACATGCAATTGGGATTCCTGGCTGAATTGCTGGCCGATGAAAAACGCGTCGCCCTGATGGGCGACTTCAATTGCGACCCGGATACGTCCGAAATGCGCATGCTGTACAAGCGCACCCGCCTGACGCCGCCAGCGTTATGCCTGCCGACCTTCCCCAGTTGGGCGCCCGATCGTGCGCTGGACCACGTGCTGACCGCAGGCTTCGACGTCACCAACTACCGGGCCATGCCCGCGGCCGGGTCCGACCACCTTGCGGTGGCCGTGGAGCTGACGCCGCAACAATAACGGCGGGCACCGCAGCAATAAATGCGGCTTTGCCCTACCCTTGCGGCATGTATCTGAGCCACTACGGTCTTGCCGAAGCGCCCTTCGCCATCACCCCGGATCCGCGTTTCGTCTTTTTGAGCGAACGCCACCGGGATGCGCTGGCGCACCTGATGTACGGCATCGGCCAGGGCGGCAGCGGCGGATTCGTGCAACTCACCGGCGAAGTCGGCACCGGCAAGACGACCCTTTGCCGCCTGGTGCTGGAACAACTTCCCGACAACGTGCGCATCGCGCTGGTGCTCAACCCGAAGCAGACGCCATTGGAGTTGCTGGAAACCATCTGTGAAGAACTGCACGTAGTGGCGCCGACCAAACGGCGCAGCCTGAAGACGCAGATCGACGCCTTGAACGAATACCTGCTGCAGGCCTATGCGCAGGGCCTGCGCGTGGTGCTGATCATCGACGAGGCGCAGGAACTCTCTCGCGAGTTGCTGGAACAGGTACGCCTGCTGACCAATCTTGAAACACCGACGCAGAAATTGTTGCAGATCGTCTTGCTGGGCCAGCCGGAATTACGCGAGACCCTGGCGCGGCCGGCGCTGCGGCAATTGGCGCAACGCATCACCGCGCGCTACCACCTCACGCCCCTGCAGCCTGGCGAGACCGGCGCCTACTTGCGCCATCGCATGACGGTCGCCGGCGCCACCGCATTTCCCTTCGATGACTCCGCCGTGCGCCGCTTGCACCTGCTATCCGGCGGCGTGCCGCGCCTGTTGAACGTGCTCGGCGAACGCGCGCTGCTGGCCGGCTACGTGCACGGCCGGCAACGCATCGATGCCGCGCTGATCGATGAAGCCGCGGCTGAAGTGCTGGCCAAGCGGCGTGACGAAGATTCCGGCTGGCGGATACTGGGCTGGTCGCTGGTGCTCGCCGGTGCGGCCTCGCTGTGGCTGGCGCTGTGGTCGCAGGGGATGATCTGACATGTCCTTGATACTCGATGCCTTGCGCAAATCGGAAGCCGAGCGTCAGCGCGGCAAGTCGCCTGGTTTGTTCGCGACCACACCCGGCTTGCAACGCGAAATGTTTCCGCGGATGAAGTTGTGGCCGGTGCTGGTTTTCCTCGCGTTCTTGCTGGCGTCGGCGTGGGTGATCTGGCGCGGGGAATCGCGGCGGGCCGAGAGCGAGCAATCGGCGACGGCGAATGCCGCTCCGGCGGATGCGGGCGTCGAGGTGGTTGATGCCGGGGCCGGAAACGCTGACCAACTCGATCAATCGCCACGTCCTACGCCGGGCGCTCCGTCGTCGGCGCCTGCATCAACGACGCCTGCATCAACGACGTCCGCGACCAGCAACGCGACGCGCCCACAAGTCGTTCAAACATCTCCGCCCGCAAGCATGGGTGCGACCCCGTCGCCGCCGGCAGTGGCTCCCGCTTTGCCCGTGCTTCCCTCGCCGCCCTTGCCTGAAGCCGCGCCCGCACCCATCACCGACGCGCCAGCCGAAGATTCTTTACCCACGGTAGCCGTGCTCGACTCCGGCACGCGTGCGTCGCTGCCACCGCTGAAACTGAGCATGCATGTCTTCGGCCAGGACCCCGCCAAGCGTTTCGCGATCATCGACGGCAAACGCGTGGCTGCGGGATCCCTGTTGGGCAACGGCGTCGTGGAAGAAATCAGGCGCGACGGCGTGGTGATCAACATCAATGGCCAACGGCTGCTGGTGCCGAAGCCCTAGCAGCGGGCACGGATTACTTCCCCAACCAACTCCGCGGATCCTGCGGCTGGCCGTTGCGACGCAGCTCGAAATACAACGCGCTCCGCCCCTGCCCGCCGGAACTGCCAACGGTTGAAATCGTCTCGCCGGCCTGCACCGAATCACCGGCGTTCTTCAGCAGCGCATCGTTGAACGCATACAGCGTCATGTAGCCGTTGCCATGGTCGAGGATGATCAGCAGGCCGTAGCCCTTCAACCAATCGGCGTAGGCCACCCGTCCCGCGGATGCCGCATGCACTTCGGCGCCGGGATTGCCGGCAATCAGCCAGCCCTGGCTCTTGTGGCCGTCGGGCATGGTGCCGCCGTAACCGGCCAGCATGCTGCCGGCGAGCGGCAACTTCAGCGGGCCGGTGGGAATCATTGCGCTGCCAATGCCGGACGGCTTCAACGCGGGCCGCGGAGTACCGCCGGGCTTGCCGGACTTGCCAGGCTTCGCGACCGGCTTCGGCATCTGCGCCATCAGCTTGCGCAGCTTCTCCAGCAACACCACCGTGGATTTTTCATCACGGCCCAGCGCGGTGATGCGCGCCTTTCGGTCGCGGAACTTGCTGTCGAGCGAGCTGATCACCTTGCCACGCTCGCGACGTTGTTCGGCCAGCGTGGCGAGTTCCGATTTCTGCTTGTCGCGCGCGGCGATCAGCTCCGCCTGCTTCGCTTCGATCTGGTCACCCACTTCCGCCAGCGATTGCAGTTCCGCCGAAATGCCGGTGATGCGCTGCTGGCGATCCCGCTGGAAATAGCGGTGGTAGGCCAGCACCCGCGCCAGGTCGCTCATGCGGTCCTGTTCGAGCAGCAGTTTCAATTGTTCGTGTCGGCCCAGCGCATAGGCCGACCGGATCAGGGTCGCCAACTCCGCGCGTTGGCGCGACAGGCTGTTTTCCAAGGCGAGGCGTTTTTCGCGCAGGTCTTCGAGCGCTTTTTGTTGCTCGGCAATCTGCGCTTCCAGCGTGTGCAAGGATCGCTGCGTGCCGGACACCTTGTCGTCCACTTCGCGCAGGACCTTGCTCGCGGCGCTGCGCTCGGCCTCGATCTTCTTCTGTTCCTCGGCCAGCGCCTTGATGCGGGCGCGGGTCTGCTGCAATTGCTTCTGCGCGGCGGCGGCCTTCTGCGCGCGCTGTGCCGGCGTATCGGCGAAGGCCTGCGAGCTGGCAAATAAAAACAGCAGGCAAGCCAGCAGGATCAGTCGCACTCAGCCCAGCTCCACCAGCGTGCGGCCGGTCATCTCATCCGGTACGGGCAAACCAAGCAGCGACAGCATGGTCGGCGCGATGTCGCGCAGCGCGCCACCGTCACGCAACTGCGCCTTCCGCCCCACGTACACCAGCGGCACCGGGCCGATGGTGTGCGCGGTGTGCGGCTCGCCAGTCACCGGGTCGCGCATCAGTTCGAGGTTGCCGTGGTCGGCCGTGACGATCATCTCGCCGCCCACCTCAGCCAGCGCCGCGCGAATCTCGCCCAGCGCCACGTCCACCGCTTCCGCCGCCTGGATGGCCGCCGGCAGCAAGCCGGTGTGGCCCACCATGTCGGGGTTGGCGATGTTGCAGACGATCACGTCATGGCGCCGCGCGCGAATATCCTCGCACAGGCGCGCCGTCAGTTCCGGGCAGCTCATCTGTGGCTGCAAGTCGTACGTCGCCACTTTCGGCGACGGCACCAGCAAGCGGTCTTCGCCCGGCTCCGGGGTTTCGCGGCCGCCGCTGAGGAAGAAGGTCACGTGCGCGTATTTTTCCGTCTCGGCGATCCGCATCTGGGTCAGGCCATTGGCCGACAAGACTTCGGAAAGCGTGTTGTGCAATTCATCGGAACCGAAGGCCACCGGCGCCGGCAGGTTCACGTCGTACTGGCTGAGGCAGACAAAGCGCGACAACTTCAACTCGCGCGCGCGCGTGAATCCGTTGAAGCCCGGCTGCACGAAGCAGGCGGTCAATTCGCGCGCGCGGTCGGCGCGGAAATTCATGAACACCACGGCATCGCCATTGGCGAATTCGGCGCCTTCGCCCAGCACCGTGGGTTTGACGAACTCGTCGTTCTCGCCGCGCGCATAGGACGCGAACAGCGCGGCAAGCGCCCCGCTGGCGTAGTGGTCGGCGCTGGCGTCGGTGATGGCGCGGTAGGCGAGCTCCACGCGGTCCCAGCGCTGGTCGCGGTCCATGGCGTAGTAGCGGCCGCTGAGGGTGGCAATGCTCGCGTTGCCGGCGCTGGCGCAAACTTTTTCAAGTGCGCGCAGCGAGCCTTCCGCCGATCGCGGCGGCGTGTCGCGGCCGTCCAGGAAGGCGTGCACTGCAACGCGTGGCACGCCTTGCGCGGCGGCCAGGGCGATCATGGCGAAGATGTGCGACTCGTGGCTGTGCACGCCGCCCGGCGACAGCAGGCCGAACAGGTGCAGGGTCGCGTGGTTGTCGCGCGCGGCGGCGCAGGCGGCCAGCAGTTCGGGGTTGGCCTGGAAGCTGCCGTCGTCGATGGCTGCGTCGATGCGGGTCAGGTCCTGGTAGACGATGCGGCCGGCGCCGATATTCATGTGGCCGACCTCGGAATTGCCCATCTGGCCGTCCGGCAGGCCAACGAATCGGCCCTCGGTATGGACCAGCGTGTGCGGGCAGTCGGCCAGCAGCCCCCTCCAATTCGGCAGTTCGGCCAGGGCGATGGCGTTGTCCTCGCGCTCGATGCGGTGCCCCCAGCCATCCAATATCAACAGCAACAAGGGCTTGGGACGGGTCATCGGTCACTCCTGACGTTCGGCACGGGCGAATTGTAACCATCCGGCTTCCAATGGGCTCTAAACCATTTACCGGCCCCACGCATCACAGCATCGAACACCAGAAAAAATCCCTTCGGAGAACCACCATGCGTCGCAGCTTGCTTGCCCTTGCCGTCACCCTGTCCCTGTCGATTTCCGCCACCCATGCCCACGACTACGACCAGAAGGGCGGCGACATCAGTCGCGTCAACGGCGGAATCACGGCTGAGGCCGGACACCTCTATGGCGACCTCGATACCGTCAACGGCGGCATCTCGGTGCGCAAGGGCGCCACCGCCGAGGACGTGGAAACCGTCAATGGCGGCATTACCCTCGAGGACGACGCCTCCGTGTCGAGCGTATCCGCCGTCAATGGCGGCATCCGCGCCGGTGAGCGCGTGAAGGTTGCCCGTGGCGTCGAAACCGTGAACGGCGGCATCCGCTTCGACTTCAACTCCAGCGTTGGCGGCGACATCAGCACCGTTAATGGCGGCATCACCATCAAGCAGACCACCGTCAACGGAAAGCTGAGCACCGTCAGCGGCGACATCACCGTCGGCGCGAAATCGCTGGTGGAAGACGGGATCCTGATCGAAAAGCCGCATGGCATCAGCTGGGGCAAGCAGCGCGTGCCGCGCATCGTGATCGGCCCCAACGCCACCGTGAAGGGCGAACTGCGCTTCGAGCGCGAAGTCGAACTGTTCGTCCACACGACCGCCAAGGTCGGGCCGGTGAGCGGCGCCACGGCGCGCCCGTACACCGACAGCCTGCCGCCAAAGGCCGACTGAACACACGTTTCCGGGCAGCCGGCCTAAACGGCCGGCGGCCTGTGCTTACAATGCGGGCCTGACCCAGGAGACCCGCATGATCCCGATCCGCCGCCTGCTTCGCCCCCTGCCCCTGGTATTGCTGCTGGCCGGTTGCCAGCACGACCGCCTGCAAGAGACCGAAGCGTCGCTGGTTGCCGCGAACGAGCAGGCCGGGCATGCCTTCGGGCCGGAAATCTCTGCTGAAGATTTCGCCGCACACATCAAGGTCGTCGCTTCCGATGAATTCGGCGGCCGCCAGCCTGGCAGCGAGGGCGAGACCAAGACCACCGAATACCTGCGCGAACAACTCCAGCGCCTCGGCCTGGAGCCGGGCAACGGCAGCAGCTATTTCCAGACGGTGCCGATGGTGGAAACGCGCGTCGACACCACCACCAGCAAGATGAGCATCAAGCTCGGCGACCAGACCATGCCGCTCTCGTTTGGCGAGCAGATGGTGATGGGTTCGCGCAGCGGCCAGCCCAAGGTAACAGTGGCCGATAGCCCGATGGTGTTCGTTGGCTATGGCGTGAATGCGCCGGAAGCCGGCTGGAACGATTACGCCGGCGTGGACGTGAAGGGCAAGACGGTGGTGATGCTGATCAACGACCCGGGCTTCCACAACAACGATGCGACCCTCTTTCAGGGCCGACGCATGACCTATTACGGCCGCTGGACCTACAAGTTCGAGGAAGCGGCGCGACAAGGTGCGGCGGCGGCCATCATCATCCACGACACGGCCGGTGCGGCCTACGGCTGGGACGTGGTGAAGAACAGCTGGAGCGGC
>JANNWV010000130.1:0-2490 GCA_031408815.1 Gammaproteobacteria bacterium | reverse complement strand
GGCTGCGGCCGCCAGCGAACGCTTGCGTCGTTTCGGCATCGCCGACGGCGACATCCAGGCAATTCGACGCGCCGGCAAGTCGTCGCGCCGGTTGCCGCTGCGCGCGCCGGTATCGGGCATCGTTACCGAGTTGGGCGTTCGCGAGGGTTCCAGCGTCTCGCCTGATTCGCTGATCGCCGATTTCTCGTCGCGAAACGCTGCCTGGATCGAAGCATCCGTGTTTCCTGCGCAGCGAGTGATGCTGGGCGAACCCCTTTCCGCACGCTTCACCCTACCGGGCGCACCGGGCCGCGAATGGCTGGGAGAAAATGGAACCTGGTTGCCGATCGTTGATGCGGTAACGCAAACGCAGTCCTTGCGCTTCGCGATTTCCGACGCCCGCGCGCTGCCCTTGGGCACACTGCTCGATGCGGTGGTTGAAGGCCAGTCGCGAGACGATGTGCTGCTGGTCCCGGTCTCGGCCGTTATCCGGACCGCGCAAGGCGATCGGTTGTTGCTCCGGCGCCCCAACAAGCGCTTCGCGCCGACTGCGGTGGAATTGGGACAGCGCTACGGCGACGAGGTCGAAATCGTCAGCGGGCTAGTTGAGACGGATCGCTTCGTAGCCTCCGGCCAATTCCTGCTCGATGCCGAGGCAAGCCTCCAGTCCGGGCTCGACCAGATGGATGCCGATGCGATGCCGAAAGAAGGCGCATCAAAATGATCGAGAGACTGATCCACGCCTCGCTGGCCCATCGCGGCCTGGTGCTGGTGCTCGCCGGGTTGCTGGCCGTGCTCAGCATCATCTCGGTGCGCCAGTTGCCGCTCGATGCCATTCCGGACCTGTCCGACGTGCAGGTCATCATTCGCACGCCGTACGCGGGCCAGGCGCCGCAGATCATCGAGGACCAGGTCACCTATCCGATCACCACGCGCATGCTGGCCGTGCCGCGGGCCAAGGCCGTGCGTGGTTTTTCGATGTATGGCGATTCATTCGTGTACGTGTTGTTCGAAGACGGCACCGACCTGTACTGGGCGCGGTCGCGAGTACTGGAATATTTGTCGCAGGTACGCAGCGACTTGCCGGCCGGCGTCGAACCGCAACTCGGGCCCGACGCGACCGGCGTGGGCTGGGTTTATCAATACGCGCTGGTTGATCGCACCCACCAGCATGATCTGGCGCAATTGCGATCACTGCAGGACTGGCGCCTGCGCTTCGAACTGCAGCGCGTGCCCGGCGTGGCGGAAGTCGCCAGTGTCGGCGGCTTCGTCCGCCAGTACGAGGCCGTAGTCGATCCGCGCCGCCTGCAGGCCTACGGCATCGGTTTCAACCAGCTGATCGCGGCCATTCGCGCCGCCAATAGTGAAACCAGCGGTGCCCGGCTGGAAATGGCGGAGAGCGAATACATCGTGCGCGGCGTCGGCTACATCCGCTCGCTCGACGACCTCGGCGCAGTACCGACCGGAGCGATGAAGGACGGCAAGGCCGTGCTGCTGCGCGATGTCGCCGAACTGCGCTTTGGTCCCGCGCCCAGGAATGGAATCGCCGAACTTAACGGCGAAGGCGAGGCAGTCGGCGGCATCGTGGTGATGCGCGACGGCGAGAACGCCAAGGCCGTGATCGATGCAGTGAAGCTGCGGCTCGACAGCGTGCGCGCCAGCCTGCCGCCGGGTGTGGAGATCGTGACCGTGTATGACCGATCGAGCCTGATCGAACGTGCAGTGGATAACCTGCGCGGAAAACTCATCGAAGAGTTGCTGCTGGTGTCGCTGGTCTGCGCCTTGTTCCTGTGGCATGTGCGTTCGGCGATGGTCGCCGTCATCAGCCTGCCGCTGGGCGTGCTGGTGGCACTGGCGATCATGCGCTGGCAGGGACTCAACGCCAACATCATGTCGCTGGGCGGCATCGCCATCGCCATCGGCGCCATGGTAGATGCCGCCGTGGTGATGATCGAGAACGCCCACAAGCACCTGGAGGACTGGGCCAAGGCCCACGATGGCAAACCTGCGGAAGGCGCCGACCATTGGCGCGTCATCGCCACCAGCGCCGCCGAAGTCGGGCCGGCGCTTTTTTTCTCGCTGCTGATTGCCGCGCTGTCCTTCTTGCCGGTATTCGTTTTGCAGGCACAAGAAGGCCGGATGTTCGCGCCACTGGCCTGGACCAAGACTTGGGCGCTGGCCGTGTCCGCGGGGCTCGCCGTTACGCTGGTGCCGGTGCTGATGGGTTACCTGATACGCGGGCGCTTCGCCGATGAGTCGGAGTTCCGCCTCACGCGCTGGATCCTTGGTGCCTATCGTCCCGCGCTCGCCTTCGCGTTGCGGCGGCCGAAGACCATCGTGCTGATCGCGTTGCTGGGCTTGCTGAGCGCCTTGTGGCCGCTGAGCCGCATGGGTAGCGAGTTCATGCCCGAGCTGGAGGAGGGCGACCTGCTGTACATGCCCACCACCCTGCCCGGTTTGTCGCCCGGCCAGGCACTGGCGGTGCTGCAACGCACGGACCGATTGATCAAG
>JANNWV010000129.1:0-3133 GCA_031408815.1 Gammaproteobacteria bacterium | reverse complement strand
CTCGCCGGCGATCAGGTCCGCGGGCGCGGACTCGTGCGGGTGCGGGGTCGGGATGTAGGACAGGTCGAGGTCCTTGGCGGCCTTCACGTCGTCAAGGCGGCGCACCGGCGTCGTGTATGGCGCCGATTTCATCCAGGCGGGATCGTTGCGCGACTTGGCCAGCAACTCGGCCATCACCTCCACGAATTCATCCAGCACGTCCTTGCTCTCGGTTTCCGTCGGCTCGATCAGCAGGCACTCGGGCACCAGCAGCGGGAAATAATTGGTGGGCGCATGGATGCCGTAGTCGAGCAGCGACTTGGAAAAATCCAGCGCCGTGATGCCGTTGTCCTTTTTCTGCCGCTGCACGGTGACGATGAACTCGTGCGAGGCGCGGCGCTTCGGATAGGCCAGGTCGAAGCCCTTGTCGCGCAGGCGCGCGGCGAGATAGTTGGCATTGAGCGTGGCGTATTCGCCAACGCGGGTCATTCCTTCCCGGCCGAGCAGTCGCGCATACACGTAGGCGCGGATCAGCACGCCGGCGTTGCCGCCGAAGGCCGACAACTGGCCGATGGTCTGCGGGCATTGCGCGTAGCTGGCCTGCTTGAAGCTGTCGCCGTCCTTGATGACCAGCGGCACGGGCAGGAAGGGCTTCAGGCGCTCGCTGACGCCCACTGCGCCGGCGCCCGGACCACCGCCGCCGTGCGGCGTGGAGAAGGTCTTGTGCAGGTTCATGTGGATGGCGTCGAAGCCCATGTCGCCCGGCCGCACCTTGCCAAGGATCGCATTGAGGTTGGCGCCGTCGTAGTACAGCAGGCCGCCGGCCTCGTGGACGAGCCTGGAAATCTCGACGATGCGGCGCTCGAACACGCCGATCGTGCTGGGATTGGTCAGCATGATGCCGGCGGTCTTCGGGCCGAGCACGGCCTTCAGTGCCTCGACGTCGATGTCGCCTTCCGAATTGGTGGGGATCTCCCGCACGGTGCAGCCGCACATCACCGCGGTGGCGGGGTTGGTGCCGTGGGCGGCATCGGGAACGATGATTTCGGTACGCGCCAGGTCGCCGCGCGACTTGTGGTAGGCCATGATCATCGCCACGCCGGCAAACTCGCCCTGCGCGCCGGCCATGGGCGCCAGCGAGACGCCGCCCTTCATGCCGGTCACGTCGGCCAGGATTTCCTGGAGGTCGTGCATGCAGGCCAGGAAGCCCTGGCTTAGCGACTCGGGGGCGTACGGATGACGACCTGCGAAACCATCCATCAAGGCGATGGAATGGCAGGCGCGGGGGTTGTATTTCATCGTGCAAGAACCCAATGGATAGAAGTTCGTGTCGATGGAGAAATTCTTGCGGCTCAGCTGCGTGTAGTGGCGTACCACCTGCAACTCGGAGACTTCCGGCAGGCCGACCGGCGTATCGCGAAGGAAGCGTTGCGGCAGCGCAGGCGCGGCGACGGCATCGGCCAGTTGGGCGGAGGCCCTACGGCCGGGCTGGGACTGCTCGAATATCAGCATGGAGTGGACTCTCGCGCCGGAATCAATTTCCCCATTTTGACACAGCCCCGGGTCATGGCGGGGTGACCTTAAGCACAGGGCCCACGAAGCTTCCTGCCCGATGATGGAAGCGTTACCAGGAGAACACGATGTTCGATGCGCAAAAATTGTTGGGCCAGGTGCTGCGCGAGGCGGCCGGCGGCGGACTGGGCGGGGCCAAGCGACGGAAACGCGGCTCAAGCTCGCTGACAGGCCTGCCAAGCGGCCTGGAGGCCAAGGTGGGCATGGGACTGCTCGGCCTGGCCATCGCCGCCTACGAGCATTTCAAGCAGGCGACGCCGGCAGCCGTCCAGACGGGTGCGAATCCTCCTCCCGCGCCGCTTGCCAGCGGCTTGCCGGCCGCCAGCGCATCCTCGATGCCGCCTCCCCCGCCCCCGGGCCGACCCGACCTGGCGGCGCCGCTGGCCGCAGGCCAGGCCGACCAGCTGCGATCGCTGCACCTGTTGCGCGCGATGGTGTCGGCGGCCAATGCCGACGGCCAGGTGGATGCCACCGAACGCGCGCAGCTGATGCAGCATGCACGCGACGCGGGCCTGGCCGGCGAAGACCTCGATGCGCTCGATCGCGAGATCCGCAATCCACTCAGCCTCGAACAACTCATCGTGCAGACGCCATCGGGCCTCAACGAGGAAGTCTATGTCGCGGCATTGATCGCCATCGACGCCGACAACCCGAATGAACACCAGTTCCTCGACACGCTTGGCGTTGGCCTGAAACTGGATGCAGAAGCGCAGGCGCGACTCCGCCTGCAACTCGGCATCGCTCCTCCCTCCCCCTGATCCGGAGTACGAAATGCACCAGTGGTACCTCAGTTACAACGGCAAGCAGGCCGGCCCTTTCGACCAGGCGGCGGCCATGGCCCAGGCGGCGCGCGACCCGAACGGATTTTGCTGGCGACAGGGTTTCGCCGAATGGATCCCGATCGCGAGTTGCGCGGAACTGCGCGCGGAATCCTCGCCGGGCAACATGCCGGTGCCGATGCCCGCGCCGCCGATGGCCGGCGCCCAGCGCGCCGACCAGATCGACTACCGCATCTACGGCGAGGACATGCAGTTCGTCGAGATCGAACTCGACCCGGGCGAGAGCGCCGTCGCCGAAGCGGGTACGCTGATGTACAAAGATTCGGTTGTCAGCATGGAGACGGTGTTCGGCGACGGCAGTACCGCGTCCGCAGGAGGCTTCCTTGATAAATTGGTCGGCGCGGGCAAACGCCTGATCACCGGCGAAAGCCTGTTCACCACCGTTTTTTCGCACGCAGGTGGCAGTGGCAAGGCCAAGGTCGCCTTTGCCGCGCCCTACCCCGGCACCATCGTGCCGATGACGCTTTCCAACTACGGTGGAAAGATCATCTGCCAGAAGGACAGCTTTTTGTGCGCGGCGCGTGGCGTCAGCATCGGTTTGTTCTTCCAGAAAAAGATCATGACTGCCTTGTTCGGCGGTGAAGGCTTCATCATGCAGAAACTCGAGGGCGACGGCCTGGTGTTCGTGCACGCCGGCGGCACCATCGTGGAACGCGAACTCGCCGCGGGCGAACGCATCGACGTGGATACCGGTTGCGTGGTCGCGATGACCTCATCGGTCAACTTCGACCTGCAGACTGTCG
>JANNWV010000128.1:0-2543 GCA_031408815.1 Gammaproteobacteria bacterium | reverse complement strand
GCACGAAACGCAGCGCGCTGTGGCTGTCGAGCGCGGTGCCTTGCGGTGGCGCGACGGTGCCGAACTGTTCGTACTCCATCGCGATATAGGCAGTGCCGTCGTGCGTGCCGACGTCGTAGATGGCGATGATGTTGGGGTGGTGCAATTGCGCGGCGATGCGCGCTTCCTGCAAAAACCGTTCACGCAGTACCGGGTCGGCCGCCATGGCCGGCGACAGGATCTTCAACGCGACTTGGCGGCACAGCGAATCCTGCGTGGCCAGCCAGACCTCGGCCATGCCGCCCGTGCCGATGGAATGCAGCAGCGTATAGCCCGGAAGGGTGATGGCGCCGTGCTCGGTCATTGAATCCCCTGGGGGCGAGCCGCGTGGCGGCCGCCGCGCATCACAGTACCGGAGGCTGGGGCGCGGGGCTAGGGTTTGGCGCGCGCCAGAAAGGCCAACGCCGCCTGCAACACCTCATCCTTGCCCGCCACCAGGCCGGCAATGGTCGGCGCCACCACGATGTGCGGCACGAGGCCGATGCGTTGCAGCTGGCGGCCATCAGCATGGCGCACGTCGTGGCCGGAAAACGACAGGCCCAGGCCGCCGGGCAGCACCATCTGGGTCACGTCGCCATTGGCGCCGGCGGTGGGGCTGCCGATGAAAGTGACATCAGTGGCGGCTTCGAAAAACAGGCCGGTGTGTTCGGCCTGGCTTTGCGTCTGCTCATTCACCAGCATCACCACTTTGCCCAGGTACGGTGGGCCCTCGGCCGGCGGCAGGCGTTGTTCCATGGCTTGCTTGGCGTTACGCAGGTCGCTGTCGTCGCGACCGCGGCCATCCACCATCGGCCCGAGGAATTGCGCGCCGACCAGATCTTTTTTGTTCGTCAGCCGGGGTGCAATGGACCAGGCGGTACCGTTGGGATAACCGCGCATGTCGAAGATGGTGGCGCGCGTGCCCTTGATGGCGTCGAACATCGCATCCACCTCCGACCGCTGCAGGCGGCCCAGGTCCACGTAACCGCTGCCGTCGGGCAACACGCCGAACACCGGCAAGGACGGCGCCGCGCTGTGCAACTGCTGCCACTTGGGGTCACCGGGCAGCATGCTTCGGATCAGCACCACCTCGCGCGGCTTGCCATCGCTGCCGGTGACGCCGAGGCGCACGCTGCTGTCCGCCGGGCCGCGCAGCAGCGAGCCGTGGATGTCGCGTTGCCAGGCCTGCGGCGTGGACGCGGCGACGAATCCGCCCAGGTAGTCGCGCAGTTCGGACACCGGCCGGCCATCGACCGTGCGCACGATGTCGCCGACGCGCAAGCCGATATCGTCGCCAGGCAGCTTGGCCACCACCGTCTGTCCTTGCATCCATTGCAACTCGACCGGCGGCAGGTTGCGGCCCAGGTGCATCGCCGATTCGGTGAAGCCACCGCCCAGGAAGCTGTGCGAGTCGTGTGTTTCGGTCGCGAGGGCGCGCACGGTCAGCTGGTAATCGATGAGGTTGCGGTTGGCTTCGAAGCGCGGGATGTAGCGCAGCAGCACATCGTCCCAACCGGGCCCGATCAGATGTTTGTAGGCAAAGAAGTTGTCGATGACGCCCCAAAAGCGGAACAGCGCGAGCAGGCGGTATTCGACGCTGGGGAATTTCATCTCCGCATACGGCGCATCGACGGTGCTGCGCATGGGCGCGATGGTTCTGCCGGCGCTGCCGGCGCCGTCCAGGTGCAGGCCCACGCTGCCATCGGGCGATACCAGTTCGGTAGTGCGCATCTGTGCGCGTACGCCTTCGCCGAGTTCCACGATGTGCGGCGAGGCATCGACTTCAGTCGGCTTGCCCTCACTGACGATTTTTGCGCCAGCGGCATGCAAGCCCGCGATCATTTCTGCCGACAACATGCTGTTGGCGTTGATCAGGAGTTGCATCGGTGGCAGCGGCTGCTTGCCCAGGCCGGGCAGCACCATCGGCTGTTCGGTCATCATGCCCGACACATAACCGCCGGAGCTGTAGCTGCCGGTCTGGGTCGGGTAGCCCTGGTGGCTGCGATAGCGCATGGATCCCAGTTGCAGCGGGCGGTTGCTGCTGGCGTTCATCAGCAGCTGCATCAGCGAGGTGGCAGCGCCACCGGGTTCCGACGGGCGTGCCACGCGCGCATCGATCACCAGTGATTTTGCGTTCGGCATGGCTTCCAGCGCGGGCTGCAACAATCGGGCGCCGGCCGAGTTGGAGCCGCTGGCTTCTACGGCGGCAGCCAGGCGCGACATGTCCACATGCAAGACGCCGGCGGCCATCCGCACCATTGGCGAGGTGTCGGCCTTGGGTTCGGAAGCCACCTTGTCGGGCGCGTCCAGCGTGCGAGTGCTGGGGTCGTTCAGCGCCGCCAGCATGCCGTCGACGGCGGCGCGATAGTCGTCGCTGGTCTTGGCGGCATTGATGCGCGGCAGGGTTTGCACGAGCGCCTCGTCCCAATCCACGGGACGGGTGGCGACGTAGGGATGGAAATACTTGACCTCGTTCCATAGCGCTGCAACTGCGGCGAGGCGTTGCAGGCGCAGGGCTTCGGCGG
>JANNWV010000127.1:0-15151 GCA_031408815.1 Gammaproteobacteria bacterium | reverse complement strand
CGACATGAAGCCGGCTGATTTCCAGGTCGAGACCGATCGCCTGTGGACCCAGGTCAAGCCCCTGTACGACCAACTGCAGTGCTACACCAAAAACAAGCTGGTTGAGAAATACGGCGCGCAGGGCGAAGTGAACGGCATGATTCCCGCGCACCTCACCGGCAACCTGTGTCAGCAGGACTGGAGCAACCTGTGGCCGCTGGTGCAGCCGTACAAGGGCGTGGCCAAGCTCGACATCACCAAGACCCTGCACGCGCAGCGCGAAGCGAAATTTGCCAACCTGCTGGCTGACTTCAGCAAGACCAACGGCCACGATCCGTCCGCTGAAGAGCGCATCGAAGTCGGCCGCGCTGCCGACCTCGCGCAGGCCAAGGCGATGGTGAAGGAAGCCGAGAGTTTCTACGTCAGCCTCGGCATGCCGAAGTTGCCGGAGAAATTCTGGGACAAGGCGCAGTTCACCCAGCCGCGTGACCGCGACGTGGTCTGCCACGCCAGCGCCTGGCCGATGACCATGGACGGCGACGATGTGCGCATCAAGATGTGCATCAAGCCCGACGAAGACAGCTACGAAACCATTTACCACGAGCTGGGCCACATCTATTACTACCTGGCCTACAAGGACCTGCCGGCGATCTTCCAGAACGGCGCCAACGACGGCTTCCACGAGGCGATCGGCGACACCATCGTTTTGTCGATGACGCCGAATTACCTCAACTCGATGAACCTCGTCGACAAGCCCGTGGTCAGCCAGGAAGCGGTGATCAATTCGCAGATGCGCAAGGCGCTTTCCGGCGTCGCCTTCCTGCCCTTCGGCCTCATGATCGACCGTTGGCGCTGGGGTGTGTTCGACGGCTCCATCAAGCCCGATCAGTACAACAAGGCTTGGTGGGATTTGAAGGCGAAGTACCAGGGCGTTGCGCCGGCCACGCCGCGCGGCGAAGAGTTCTTTGACGCGGGCGCCAAGTACCACGTGCCGGGCAACACGCCGTACACGCGTTATTTCCTGGCGCGCATCCTGCAGTTCCAGTTCTACAAGTCGCTGTGCGATGCCTCCGGTTTCAAGGGCCCGCTGCACGAGTGCAGCTTTGCCAACAATCCGGAAGCCGGCAAGCGCTACTGGGCCATGTTGCAGAAGGGCGCCAGCCAGCCATGGCAGGCCACGATGAAGGAACTCACCGGCAGCGAGCAGCTCGACGGCTCGGCCGTGCTGGAATACTTCGCACCCTTGAAGGGCTGGCTGGAAGAGCAGAACAAGGGCAAGCAGTGCGGCTGGCAGCAGCCGGGCTGATCGCGCCATGAATCTTCGGGTCAGTCGCGCGGATGCTTCACGCATCGAAGAAACGCTGCGGCTGTTCGAGGGCTACCTGTCCTTTTACAAATGCGAGCCCGCGCATGAAAAGGCGCGGGCGTTCATTTTGGATCGCCTGTCGCGGCAAGACTCCGTCATCTTCCTGGCGGAGCTAGATGGCGCCTGCCTCGGCTTCATCCAGCTGTATCCCGCGTTCGCCAGCCTGTCGATGGCACCCAACTGGATCCTCAACGATTTGTACGTGGAGCCCGCGGGCCGCGGCAAGGGTGTGGCTACTGCGCTGATGGCCGCCGCTCGCCAGCTGGCGGTGGACACCGGCGCGGCCGAACTGTTCCTGCAGACCGCACGCGACAACACGACGGCGCAAAGCCTGTACGTGGGCCTGGGCTACAAGCGGGACGACGAGTTCCTGGTCTACACCCTGTCCCTTCCCTGTTAAACGGACGTACAATAAGAAATCGACGGCCCGGGCCTGGGTCGGAACGGCTGGGAGAGGCTGGATGGCGCAGGCATCGTATGACGTGATCGTGGTCGGCGCCGGGCACAACGGCCTGGTGTCCGCGTGCTACCTGGCGCGCAGCGGCCTGAAAGTGCTGGTGCTCGAACGCAGCGACAAAGTCGGCGGCGCCGCGGTCAGCCGGCAGATCTACCAGGACATCACCTACTCCAATTGTTCATACGTTTGCAGCCTGCTGCGGCCGGAGATCATGCGCGGCCTGGAGTTGCCCAAATACGGCCTGCAGATCATTCCGTACGAAGGCGGCGCCACCATGATGGCGAACGGTGACCACTACGCCGCCTACCGCAATCCAGATGCCAAGCGCCGCGAGATGGCGCGCCACTCCAGGCGCGACGCCGAGGCTTATCACCGCTATTCCAACGACGTGATGCGCCAGTGCAAGTTCATCAAGCCCTTGCTGATGCGCACCCCGCCCGACCCCACTTCGTTCAAGCCACGCGACCTGATGGAACTGCTGTACCTGGGCAAGCGCTTCCATGCCATGGGCGAGCAGCGCATGTACGACACCATCCGCTTCTTCACCATGAGCGCAGCCGACTACCTCGACGAATATTTCGAGAGCGATGTCATCAAGGGTCATCTGTCGGGAAGTTCGATCATCGGTACCGCGCTGGGCCCGCGCTCGCCGGGCAGCGCCTATGTGCTGCTGCACCACTACATGGGCGAAGTGGACAACAGCGTCGGTTCCTGGGGTTTCGCGCGCGGCGGCATGGGCGCGATCACGCAGGCGCTGGCGGCATCGCTGAAGGCGTCGGGCGGCGACATCATGGTGGACGCCGGGGTCGAGCAGATTCTCGTGCAGGGCGGCAAGGCACGCGGCGTGCGACTTGAAAGTGGTGAGGAATTGCTGGCGCCGGTCGTCGTATCGAACCTCGACGTCAAGCGCACCTTCCTCAAGACCATCGACCCCAACGACTTGCCGGCCGAGTTCGTCGAGCGCGTGCGCAATTTCCGCATCCGCGGCTCGTCGGCCAAGCTCAACATCGCCCTCGATGGCGTGCCCAACTTCCCTTCCATCCCCAAGGACTCACCGGTGATGAAAGGCGACTTGCATTACAGCGAGTCCCTGGACGAAGTCGAGCGCGCCTACGACGAATGGAAGGACGGCCGCTGGTCGACCATTCCCTACATCGACATGATCATGCCGTCCCTGATCGATCCGACCATGGCCCCGGAGGGCAAGCATTTCCTGTCGGTGTTCGTGCAGTACTGCCCGTACAAGCTGGCCCAGGGCGAGTGGACGCCGGAACTGAAGCAGGCCTTCGGCGACAACGTCATCAATGCCATCGCCCGCTACAGCCCGGACTTCAAGCAGAAGATCCTGCATGCAGAAATCCGCACGCCTTTGGATATCGAGAAAGAGGTAGGCCTGACCGAGGGCAACATCTTCCAGGGCGAACTGACCATGGACCAGCTGATGTTCAACCGTCCGGTGCCCGGCTACGCGCAGTACCGAACGCCGATAAAAAACGTCTATCTGTGCGGGTCATCGACGCATCCCGGCGGTGGCGTGATGGGCGCACCCGGCGCGAATGCGGCGCGCGAGATCCTGCGCGACCTCGGCCGGAGCCACTGACATGCCGAAGTCAACATTTGAATTCGACAGCATCATCATCGGCGCCGGCCACAATGGCCTCGCCTGCGCCGCCACCCTCGCCCGCGCCGGGCAGAAGGTGCTGGTGCTGGAAGCCGCGTCCGAAGCCGGTGGCGCAGCGCGCAATCGCGAATTTTCACCAGGCTACAAGGTACCGGGCGCGGCGCATTTCCTGCACGCGTTGCCGCAGGCGCTGGCGGCCGAACTGCAGCTGGAACAGCACGGCCTCAAACTGTCCGCGCGTTCACTGCCGACCCATGCGCTATCGGTAGACGGCGCGGTGCTGCGCTTCACCGAAACCGAGCTGCGCGGCGCGTCGGCCAAGGACATCGCCGCCTACGCGACCTTCATGGCGCGGATGACGCGCTTCGCCAAGGCCTTGCTGCCGTTCTGGCAGATGATTCCGCCGCGCCTGGTGTTCGACACCCTCGCGCAAAAGTTCGAGTTCGCCAAGCTAGCGCTGCGCGTGCGGCGCATGGGCCGCGAGGACATGCGCGAGCTGATGCGCATATTCGGCATGAACATCTACGACTTGCTCGACGAGACTTTCGAGTCGGATGCGGTGAAGGGCGCGATTGCGGTGGACGCGATCCTCGGCGCCGAGTGGGGGCCGCGTTCCCCGGGTACCGTGCTGACCTACCTGTACCGATTGTCCGGCCTGGCCGGCGGCGAAGGCCTGGGCGTGGCTCAGCCGGCCGGCGGCATGGGCGCGGTAGCACAGGCCTTCGCGGCCGCCGCCACAGGCGCCGGCGCGCAGCTTCGATTGTCTTCGCCAGTCAAGCGCGTGCTGGTGGAGAGCGATCGCGCGGTCGGCGTCGAGTTGATGTCCGGCGAGAGCATTCGCGCGCGCCAGGTCATCTCCAACGCCGACCCGCAGACCACCTTCATGAAGCTGCTGGGCCCCGCACATCTCGACACCGGCTTCGTGCGCAGGCTGAGCCATGTGCGCCAAAGCGGCCGCGCCGGCAAGCTGCACCTGGCGCTGCGCGAAGTTCCGAAGTTCAAGGGCCTGGCCGCCGAAGCGCTCGGCGACCGTCTGGTGATCGGGCCGTCGATGGACTATCTCGAGCGCGCCTTCAACCCGAGCAAGTACCGCGAATACCCGACCGAACCGATGCTGGAAATCAGCCTGCCCAGCGTGCGCGACAATTCGCTGTCGCCCTCGGGCCGGCATGTGCTGTCGGCCGTGGTGCAATTCCTGCCCTACGATGACAGCGCGTCGCGCGATGCGTCGCGCGCAGCCTGCCTGGCCTCAATCATGGCGATGCTCGAGAACTACGCGCCCGGCATCGGCAGTCTCGTTGAACACGCCGAACTCGTTACGCCCTTCGACATCGAACAACAGTTCGGCATGAGCGGCGGCCACTGGCACCACGCGGCGATGGGATTCGACCAATTTTTCTTTATCCGCCCGCTGCCCGGTGCGGCGCAGCACGCCACGCCGATGGCCGGCCTGTATCTGTGCGGTGCCGGCTGCCATCCCGGCGGCGGCGTGATGGGTATCGCCGGGCGCAATGCCGCGCGCCAGGTCCTGGCAGGAGCAACCCGATGAGCACCGTCAGCAAGCACGTGGTCGAGGGCGGCGCGCCGATCTGGCGCAAACCGATGCTGGTCACGCCTTTCTTCGAATGCTACGAGCCCTACATCGAGACGCGCGCGTTCCGCACGTGGAGCGGCTACAACACCCTGACCTATTTCTCGTCGATCGAGCACGAGTACTTCGCGGTGCGCAATACCGCGTCGCTGTTCGACCTGACCCCGATGATCAAGTACGACATCCGCGGCCCGGATGCGGAGGCTTTCCTGAGCCGCTTGGTCACGCGCGACGTGCGCAAGCTCAAAACCAATCGCGTCACCTACACGATGTGGTGCGACGACGACGGCAATACCATCGACGACGGCACCATCTTCAAACTGGGAAAAAACAAATATCGGCTATGCACCGCCGAGCGCCAACTGGACTGGTTCCTGGATTCGGCGATCGGCTTCGACGTGTCGATCCGCGAGATCACCGCCGAGGTCGCCGCGCTGGCACTGCAGGGTCCGACTTCCTGCGCGGTACTGAAGAAGATGGGCCTGGTCGGCGTCGAAAACCTCAAGCCCTTCGAGATCGGTCACTACGCGGAGCTGGGCTTCGACGTGATGGTCTCGCGCACCGGCTTCACCGGCGATCTCGGCTACGAGCTGTGGATCGCACCTGAAAACGCGCGCGCCCTGTGGGACGCGCTGATTGCCGCCGGAGAAGCGCGCGGTATCCGCCCGATCGGTTACGCCGCGCTGGAGATGGCGCGCATCGAAGCCGGCCTGTTGCTGCCCGACTCCGAATTCGTCAATGCCGAATACACCTTGCGCGTGAACCGGGGTCGTTCGCCGCTCAAACTTGGAATGGACTGGCTGGTCGATTTCGACAAGGGCCATTTCACCGGCCGGCGCGCACTGCTGGCGCAGAAGCAGGCGGGCGTGAAGCACAAGCTGGTCGGACTGGAAGTGGACGGCAAAAAGCCGGCCCACGACGCCCTGCTTTACGATCGCCAGCACGGCGGCAAGGCCGTTGGTGCAACTACCTGTTCGCTATGGTCGCCGACGCTGAAGCGCAATATCGCCATGGCCATGGTCGATGCGCCGAACTTCGCGATGGGCCAGCAGTTGTGGGCGGAAATCTACATCAAGCGTGAGTTGATCTGGCAACGACGCATGGTGGCCTGCCGAATCGTCGAACGGCCGTTCTATTCACCCGATCGTCGCAAGCTGACGCCGCCCAACGACCGCTAGGCGAACAGTTGGGTGGCGAAACCGAGGCAGGCTGCTTCCGCTTCCTCTGCGGTAAAGCCCTTCGGGTCCAGGCACCACTCCAGCCAGAACCCGTCGATCAGGGCGATCATCGACAGCGCGGCGCGGCGCGAATCGACCGGCTTGCCGCGCTTGCGGCCGATGGCTTCGAAAATCTGCTGGTAGGCCTCGCGGTCCTTGTCGAACAATTCGCGATTGAGTTTTCGCAGCGCGGGCGATTTGCCGATCGCGCTCCAGAACCCGGCCCATATCCCAAGGTATTCAGGCTTGAACATGGTCGGCCCGAAGCTGACGCGGATCATGTCCTGCAATTGTTCCTCCGGCTCGCGGTAACTACCCAGCAGGCTGCCATGGGTCTGCGACATCCATTCGTCGCGCAGCGCCTTGTAGCTTTGCCGGATCAGTTCTTCCTTGCTGCCGAAGTGATGGTTGATCAGCCCGCGCGAAACCTTCGCTTCATCGCAGATGGTTTCGATCGTCGTACCGGCGTAACCGTACTTGGCGATGGATCGCATCGCCGCGTCGATCAACTGCCTGCGCCGGACATCGGGCGTTTCCCGCAGTCGCGCCATCAGCCAAGTCGCGCCAAGCGCTCCAGCACCCAGCGATCGAGCCCGAACAGCAGCTCCTCGCGATTGGAATACGGCCCCGGCTGGTAGCCATGGGTCGAAATGCCTTCCTGGGCGCGATCGGACAATTCCCAGTCCTGCTGGTTGGTCAGTTCCCAGAAATCAATCGCGCCTTTCGGGTCGAAGTCCGGTTTCGCGATTTCATCCGGATGGAAATGCCATTCACAGACGATGTCGGTCTGGTCAACCGCCATCGGCCACAACTGGAAGGTCAGCATGTAGTCGGGATGAAGGTTCAGCAGGAAATTCGGCAACAGCGCGTAGTAATAGACGTACCGGCTGTCTTCCTCGGAAATCCCGGGGAAATGCGCGCGATTGCTCTGCCCGTCCATCGACAGGGTCTTCACCCCCGGACGCAGGTCCATGCGGCCGCCCAGGTAGGTGGGCTGCGGTGGTTCGTTGTCGCCACTCATGTAATGAGAGAGCTTGTTCAAAAGCGGATGCGCGATCGGGCAATGCAGGCACTCGGAATAATTCTGGAAGATCAGTTTCCAGTTGGCCTTGGCGTGATAAACGCGGCGCTCGACGAGCTTGAGTCCGGCCATTTCCCAGGGAGCGAATTTCTTGTCGAGGCCGGCGAGGTGTTCGGAAAACTCAATCGGATTCTGCGACAGGTTGATGAAGACGTGTCCATCCCAGATCGCCGTGGACACTTTTCCGAGTGGATAGTCTTCCATGCGGAAGCCTTCCACCTTTTCCATGTTCGGCGCGCCGACCAGCGTGCCGTCGAGTTCATACGTCCACGCGTGGTAGGGACAGCGGATCTTGCCGGCGACGGTGCCCTGGGCTTCCTTGCACAACAAGGTGCCGCGATGGCGACAGGTATTGTGGAACGCACCCACTTCGCCATTCTGATCGCGCATCACGATCACGTTGACGCCGGCGAAGCGCACCAGGAAATAACTGCCCGCCTGCGGCAGTTGTTCCAGCCGGCCCGCATGCAGCCACATGTCGTGGTGCACGGCCTGCAATTCGCGGCGGAAGAGTTCCGGGTCGGTGTAGTAACGCGCCGGAAGGGTCATCGCTTCTTCGGCGCTGACTTCGGGCCGGGTATTGGCGTATCGGATAGTGCTGATGGCGAGCTCCCTTGCGGGGGCCGCCTGCGCGGCCCAATCGTTTCGGCGATGCTCGCAGTTTACTGCAGATACCCGTGCTTGCCGCAGGCCGGCACCCTTCCCGCAGGCACCGGCAAGGGACATACTCGGCCGACATTTCCTGCCCGGAGCCCGCATGACCCTCCCGAGCCGCCCACTGGGCCTGTGGACCGCAATCGCACTGGTGGTTGGCAGCATGATCGGGTCGGGTGTTTTCCTGCTTCCGGCAACCCTCGCACCCTTCGGCGCTGCCAGCCTGCTCGGTTGGGGCGTGACTCTGGTCGGCGCGCTCCTGCTGGCTTTGGTGTACGCCTGGATGGCAAAGGACATACCTGCCACCGGCGGCGCCTACGCCTATGCCCGCACGGCCTTCGGCAACGGCCCGGGCTTCCTGGTCGCGTGGAGCTACTGGATCTGCAACTGGACCGGAAACGCGGCGCTGTCGGTCGCTTTCGCGGGCAGTCTCGGCGCCGTGGTTCCGGCGGCTACCGCCACGCCAATCCGGGCTGCCAGTTGCGCAATCGGCGCGCTCGTATTCTGCACCGCGGTCAACCTCGCGGGCATACGCGAAGCGGGCCGAATGCAACTGCTGACGACGCTGTTGAAACTCGTGCCGCTCGTGCTGTTCGGCTTGCTGGGTCTGGCCTATGTCAACGCCGGTTCGTACCAGCCCTTCAACCCCAGCGGCCAACCGTTGATGCAAGTCACGACTGCCGTGGCAGCGCTGACGCTATGGGCCTTCCTCGGCCTGGAAGCGGCGACCGTGCCCTGTGCGTCCATCCGCGACCCCGAGCGCACCGTGCCGCGCGCCACCATCATCGGCGTGCTGGTGGCCGGCCTTGCGACGATGCTGGCCTGCACCGTGGTGATCGGCCTGCTTCCCGCCGACGTGTTGAAGGTTTCTGCCGCGCCGATGGCCGAAGCAGCCAGTCGACTTTGGGGATCGTGGGCCGGCGTGGCCGTCGGCATCGTCGCCACCATTTCCTGCTTTGGCGCGCTCAACGGCTGGGTACTGCTGCAAGCGCAGACACCGCTGGCCGCGGCGAACGACGGCCTGTTCCCGAAGTGGTTCAAGAAACTCGATGCGCGCGGCACGCCCTGGGCCGGCCTGCTCTTCAGTTCGGTGCTCGCCGGCTTCCTGGTGCTGTCGAACTACACGAAATCCCTGGTCAGCCTCTTCGCGTTCTCGATCCTGCTGTCCACTGCAGCCGCACTGCTGCCCTATGCCGTCAGTGTGATGGCCTGGTGGCGCCTGCATCCGGGTGCGACGCCCGTGCGCAAGCTGGTCGCCGTCGGCGCGCTGGTTTACAGCTTGTGGGCGCTGGTGGGAACCGGCGCAGAGCCGCTGATGTGGGGCGCGGTGTTGCTGCTCGCAGGCCTGCCCGTGTACTGGTGGCAGCGGCGTGAGCACGCTGCTACATCTCGTCCGTAGGTTCCAGGCAGGCCGCGTTCGGGCTTGCTTCCGGGAAGCGGTCGCAATGGGCCAGGTACCAGCGCCACATAGCATAGGCGACGGCTGAAAACGCAGCCGCGCCGAGCGCCAGGTGCATCGGGTTGTCACTGAGCATGGGCGACAGCACGCCGGCAATCAACGCATTCGACAACAGGCCCACGAACGCCTGCATCGACGAGGCCGTGCCGCGCATGGTCGGATACATGTCCAGGATGGCGATGGTCAGGATCGGGAACACCAGCGCGATGCCGAACGCACTCAGCACCGTGGGCAGCACCGCCCATGGCAAGTGTTGTTGTTCGGGCACAACCAGGTTGTAGGCGATATTGAAAACCGCCGACAGCCCGCAGAACAGGAAGCCGATGTTGGCCAGTCGCACGCCAGACACCTTGCCCGCAGCGCGCCCGCTGAGGAAGGCGCCAAGAATCATGCCGGCGATGGTCGGCGCGAAGAAATAACCGAACTGCTGCTCGTTGAGCTTCAGGATGTCCAGCACGAACGCCGGCGCCGAGGTGATGTACAGGAACAGCGCGCCGAAATTCGCCGTGCCGGCCAGTGCCAGCAAGCGGAATCGTCCACTGCCCAGGATGCCCTGGTAGGCCACGGCCATCGCCTTGATGTTCAGCGGCAATCGACGCTCCGGCGGATGGCTTTCCGGCAAGGCCAGCGCCGTGCCCAGCATCAGCAGCAGCGCGAACGCCGACAGGAACCAGAAGATCGCCTGCCAGTTGCTCCAGCCCAATATCCAGCCGCCGATGATCGGTGCGATTGCCGGCGCCACGCCAAAAATCATCGAGATATGGCTCATCAGCCGCTGCGCATCGTCCCCGTCCAGCGCATCGCGTACGACAGCGCGGCCAACAATCAGTCCGACGCCGGCCGACAGGCCCTGCACGGCGCGGAAGAAAAGCATCTGCGACATGCTCGTGGACAAGGCGCAGCCCACCGAGGCCAGCGCGAAAACCGCGATTCCGACCAGGATGACCGGCCGCCGGCCCAAGGCGTCGGACAGGGGACCATGTACCAGCGACATGCCGGCGTAGCCGAACAGGTAGACGCTGATGGTCTGCTGCATGGCGAGCTTGCTCACCTGCAGCTCGTTTTCCATCACCGCGAACGCGGGAAAGATGGTGTCGATGGAAAACGGGCCGAGCATCGCCAGCGCGCCCAGGATGAAGGCGAGTCGGGCTTTGGAGATATTGAGGTGGGCGATCATCGAGGGCGGGGGCACTGCAGGCGCGCCAGTTTAACAGAACGGGTAAAGTTGCCCCGATGAGTGCCGATCCGTTTGACCAGTCCCTGACCACTACCGAAGGCGAGCGGACTTCGTCCCGCGTCATTCGCCGCCTGATCCCGTTCCTCAAGCCCTACTCGGGTCGCATCGGCATCGCGATGGCCTGCCTGCTTACCGCCAAGGTGGCGGGCCTGGCCGTGCCGATGCTGCTCAAGCGCCTGATCGATACGCTGGGCCTGCCCAACACGCTGGCGGTCATCCCCGTGGCGCTGGTGATTGCGTATGGCGGCGCGCGCCTGTCGGAACGTGTCTTCACCGAAATGCGGCAGATCGTATTCGCGCGGGTGATGGCGCGCTCGTCGCGACTGGTGATGCTGTCGGTCTTCCGCCATTTGCATGCGCTGTCCTTGCGCTTCCATCTCAACCGCCAGACCGGCGGCGTAACCCGCGACGTCGAGCGCGGCGGCAGCGCCATTTCGGACCTGCTGGACTGGACGCTCTATACGATCATCCCGACCCTGATCGAAGTCGTGCTGGTGACCGCCGTGCTGGTCTACCTGTACGACATCTACTTCGCCGTGATAACCCTCGCCGTTCTGGTCGCCTACGTCGCCTGGACCATCAGGGTCACAGAGTGGCGCACGCGCTACTACCGTGCGTCCGTCGAGGCCGACACCGCCGCCAGCGCCAGCGCGGTGGACTCATTGCTGAATTACGAAACGGTCAAGTACTTCAACAACGAGGACCACGAAGCGCAGCGCTACGACGCCAGCCTGCGCAAAATGGAAGAAGCCAACGTCATGAGTTACAAGACGCTGGCCGTGTTGAACGTCGGGCAGAGCGTGATCATCGCCGTCGGCGTGACGGCCTTGATGTTCAAGGCGGCGGCCGGCGTGGTGTCGGGCAAGCTCAGCGTCGGCGACCTGGTGCTGGTGAATGCCTACCTGCTGCAGATGGCCATGCCCTTGAACTACTTGGGCATGATGTATCGCGAAGTGAAGCAGGCATTGACCAACATCGAGCGCTTGTGGGGGCTGCTCGATGAAAAACAGGAAGTTCGCGACCGCGCCGGCTCACCGGCGCTGCAAACGACCCAACCGCGGGTTTCGTTCCAGGACGTGCATTTCGGCTACGACCCCCGCCGCGAAATCCTGCACGGCATCCAGTTCGAAATTCCCCCGGGACACCGCGTGGCGGTGGTCGGCCATTCCGGCAGCGGAAAATCCACGCTGGCGCGACTGCTGTACCGCTTCTACGACATCGGCAGCGGCGCCATCCGCATCGACGGCCACGACATCCGCGAACTCGAGCAGGATTCCGTGCGCGCCGCCATCGGCATCGTTCCGCAGGACACGGTGCTGTTCAACGACACGGTGCGCTACAACATCCGCTATGGTCGGCCATCCGCCAGCGATGAAGAAGTGGAGGCTGCGGCGCAGGCGGCGCACATCCACAATTTCATCGTGTCCCTGCCCGATGGCTACGAAACATCCGTGGGCGAACGCGGGTTGAAATTGTCCGGCGGCGAGAAGCAGCGCGTGGCGATTGCGCGAGCGCTGCTGAAGAATCCAGCCATCCTGATTTTTGACGAAGCGACCTCCGCACTGGACTCCGCGTCCGAGAAGGCCATCCAGGCCGAACTCGACCGGATCGCCATCGGCCGCACCACGCTGATCATCGCGCACCGGCTATCCACGGTGATGGACGCGAACCAGATCCTGGTGATGGACGCGGGCAATATCGTCGAGCGTGGATCACACGCCGAACTGATTGCGCGCGACGGACACTATGCTGCGATGTGGCGGCTGCAGCAACGCGCCACTGAAACCATCGCGCCCGGGGACTGACAGGCGCGCCTGCGGCCAGGGTCAGAAGGGTCGCGGCATCCCAAGCAATGGCGCCACCAGGTACCAGGCCACCGCGATCGCCGCGATGACCAGCGCCAGCTTGAACAACGCGCCGGCGACCTTGAAAAACAGCCAGATGCAGACGATCAGGATGATGATGCCAAGGATGCTCATGATGCGGACCCGGTGGGAAGTTGTTGCCGCCGAGTGTACCCGAGCCGCCTGAACCGGGGGCTGCAGGCGATGGCCGGCCCGGCTCGAGAGAGTAGAATCAAGGGATTGCAAAAAGCCTCCGGACCGCCCCCGAAATGACCGAACCTGCCCGTCCCAGTTTCCACGGTTTTGAACAGATTCCGCTTCGTGAATATGCCGAGCGCGCCTATCTCGACTATTCCATGTACGTTGTGCTCGACCGCGCCCTGCCCTTCCTCGGCGACGGACTCAAGCCGGTCCAGCGCCGCATCATCTACGCCATGAGCGAACTGGGCCTGGCCTCCACGGCCAAGCCGAAAAAATCGGCGCGCACCATCGGTGATGTCATCGGCAAGTTCCATCCGCATGGAGACAGCGCCTGCTACGGCGCGCTGGTGTTGATGGCGCAGCCCTTTTCCTATCGGTATCCGCTGATCGAGGGCCAGGGCAACTTCGGCTCCACCGACGACCCGTCGTCCTTCGCGGCCATGCGCTACACGGAGTCGAAGCTGACGCCGATCGCTGAAGCCCTGTTGGGCGAGCTCGAGCACGGCACGGTGGACTGGAACCCGAATTTCGATGGCACGCTGGAAGAGCCCAGCTGGTTGCCGGCACGCCTGCCACACCTGCTGTTGAACGGCACCACCGGCATCGCAGTCGGCATGGCCACCGACGTGCCGCCGCACAACCTTAATGAAATCGTCAGCGCCTGCATTCGATTGATTGACGATCCGGATGCCAGCGTGCGCGACCTTTGCGAACACGTGCGCGGGCCGGACTATCCGACGTCCGCCGAGATCATTACCTCGGCCAGCGACCTTCTGTCCATGTACGAGACCGGCAACGGCAGCGTCCGCGCCCGCGCGACCTACACGCGCGAGGGCCAGAACCTGGTCATCACCGCGATGCCCTTCCAGGTGTCGCCGTCCAAGATCATGGAACAGATCGCCACCCAGATGCGGGCGAAGAAGCTGCCCTGGCTTGAGGACCTGCGCGACGAGTCCGACCACCAGAATGCCGTGCGCCTGGTGCTGGTGCCGCGCTCCAATCGCGTGGACTACGACGCACTGATGGGCCATCTGTTCGCGACGACGGATCTCGAGAAGAGCTTCCGCGTCAATCTCAACATCATCGGCCTCGATGGCCGGCCGCAGGTCAAGAACCTCAAGTCGCTGCTGGTCGAATGGCTGGTTTTCCGCTTCGAGACGGTGCGCAAGCGCATGCGCCATCGCCTGGAAAAGGTCGAGCGTCGCTTGCACCTGTTGGATGGCTTGCTGGTCGCCTTCCTGAATCTCGACGAAGTCATCCGCATCATCCGCACCGAGGACAACGCCCGCGCGGCATTGATCGCGCGCTTCGCACTCAGCGACGACCAGGCCGACTACATCCTCGACACCAAGTTGAAGCAATTGGCGCGCCTCGAGGAAATGAAGATCCGTGGCGAGCAGGACGAACTGGCCAAAGAGCGCGACAAGATCCAGTCCGTGCTCGCCTCGCCGGCCAAATTGAAGAAGCAGGTGAAAGACGAATTGCTGGCCGACGCCAAGAAATTCGGCGACGCCCGTCGTTCACCGATCGTGCAGCGCGGCGCGGCGCAGGCGATCAGCGAGAGCGAACTGATACCGAGCGAGCCGGTGACGATCGTATTGTCCGAGAAGGGCTGGATCCGCGCGGCGAAGGGTCACGAGGTGGATGCCTCGACATTGAGTTACCGCGAGGGCGACAGCCTGGCGCAGGCCGTACGCGGGCGCAGCACGCAGCAGGTGGCGTTCCTCGACAGCAGCGGTCGCGCCTATTCGACGCTCGCGCATACCCTGCCGTCGGCGCGCGGCAACGGCGAGCCACTGACGGGAAGATTCACGCTGCCCTCTGGCGCGAAGTTTGTCGGTGCCGCAGTCGGCGACAACGACACGCGCTTCCTGGTCGCCTCCAGCTTCGGCTACGGCTTCGTCACGCGCTTCGAGAATTTCACGGGTCGGCAAAAGGCTGGCAAGCAGTTGATCAACTGCGGCGATGCCGCGGAAATCCTGCAGCCGTCGCCGGTCACCGACCCGTCCAAGGACTGGATCGTCGCGGTCACCTCCGCCGGCCACCTGCTCGCTTTCCCGATCACCGAACTGCCGGAACTCGACAAGGGCAAGGGCAACAAGCTGATCCAGATTCCGCCGGCGAAGCTGAAGTCCGGAGATGAGAAGGTGATCGCCGTGGCGAGCGTGCGCCAGGGCGGCGAACTCACGATCTACTGCGGCCAGCGCTACCTGACATTGGCCTGGCGCGACCTTCAAGCCTATGAAGGCGCGCGCGCCTCGCGCGGCAATTCACTGCCGCGTGGTTTCCAGCGCGTCGACTGGATCGACGCCAACTAGGACTCAGGGCAACGCGGCGACGTGCACGCCGGCGATCGCGCGTCCTGACGGATCCGCAGCCGCCGCAAACGCCGGATCCCAGGCAATCGCGGCCGGACTCGAGCAGGCGATGGACTTGCCACCCGG
>JANNWV010000126.1:0-4674 GCA_031408815.1 Gammaproteobacteria bacterium | reverse complement strand
CGTAGCCGCATCCTGCGGACTCAGGGGCGTGCGGCCGGCCATCCCTGGCCGGCCTCCTACGAAGTCATACCCCACGTCGCCACCAGCCGTCGTGTACGGATGTGGTGTGTTCGAGGAAGTGCAAAACCGATCGCCTCGGATCCGATTGCGGCGCAAACACGATGTATCGGGCCACTGGCTTTGCCGACGTTGTTCTTGACGGTCAAAAACACACGCTGGCGTCTGACGAACGCTTGGCGGTGACGGGGGGTGGGTTCGCACAGGAGGCCGGCCAAGGATGGCCGGCCGGTCGACCCTGAGTCCGCAGGGAGCGGCTACGCCGGGGCGACCAGGGCGGACCCGCCCCCCGGCGCCGTCAAGCGTTCGCGCCTGACGCAGCAAGCGCGGTCCGAGGGCAAAAAGCACCCCGCAGGTATAATGGGAAGTCCAGTTTCAACGTAGGCTTTGCCATGTCCGTGCCCGTCTCCGAACGCCCGTCCGCCATCCTCGACGGCGACTACACCCTCGACCACAAGTACACGCGCGACGAGGGCCGCATCTACCTGTCCGGCGTGCAGGCCCTGGTGCGGCTGCCGCTGATGCAGCAAATGCGCGACCGGGCGGCGTCGTTGAACACGGCAGGCTTCATCTCCGGCTATCGCGGCTCGCCCTTGGGCGGTTTCGACCTTGAGTTGTGGAAGGCGAAGAAACATCTCGCCGCGTCGGCCATCGAATTCACGCCCGGCCTCAACGAAGACCTGGGCGCGACCATGGTCTGGGGCACGCAGCAGACCAATCTTTTCGACGGCGCCAAGTTCGATGGCGTGTTTTCGATGTGGTACGGCAAGGGTCCGGGCGTTGATCGCTGCGGCGACGTGTTCAAGCACGGCAATGCCGCGGGCACCTCGCAATACGGTGGCGTGCTCGCACTCGCCGCCGACGACCATGCCTGCCGCTCGTCCACGCTGCCGCACGGATCGGAACTGGAGTTCGTGTCAGCGATGATGCCGGTGCTGAACCCGGCCGGCGTGCAGGACATCCTGGACATGGGCCTGCTCGGTTGGGCGATGTCGCGCTTCACCGGTCGCTGGGTCGGCTTCAAGACGATTGCGGAAACCGTGGAGTCATCCGCGTCGGTGAATGTGAATCCGCACCAGCTCGACATCATCCTGCCCGGCGATTTCGAAATGCCTATCGGCGGCCTGAACATCCGCTGGCCGGATCCGCCGCTGGACCAGGAAATGCGCCTGCACCAGTACGCGGTAAGGGCCGCCATCGCCTTCGCCCGCGCCAACCATCTCGACAAGATCATTTTTGATTCGCCGCGCGCCCGCCTGGGCATCGTCACCACCGGCAAGAGCTATCTCGATGTCTTGCAGGCGCTGGAATACCTCGGCATCGACCACAAGGTTGCCGAGGACATCGGCATCCGCGTGTACAAGGTCGGCATGACCTGGCCGCTGGAGCCGGTCGGCATCCGCGAATTCGCGCGCGGGCTGGAAGACATCATCGTGGTCGAGGAAAAGCGCAGCTTCATCGAATCGCAGATGAAGGAACAGATGTACAACTGGGACAGCAGCAACCGTCCCAGCGTAGTCGGCAAGTACGACGAAAGCGGCGAATGGATCCTGCCATCCACCAATGAACTGACGCCGGCGCGTATTGCGCGCGTCATCGCCAAGCGACTGGCAAGGTTCTTTACCTCGGAACACATCACTTCGCGCCTGGAATTTTTGGCCGCGAAGGAACGCGAACTCGCCCTGCCGCGCGCCGCCTTCCCGCGCGCCGCGCACTACTGCTCGGGCTGCCCGCACAACACCTCCACCGTGGTGCCGGAAGGCTCGCGCGCGCTGGCCGGCATCGGTTGCCATTACATGGTGACCTGGATGGACCGCAACACCGACACCTTCACCCAGATGGGTGGCGAAGGCGCAACCTGGTGCGGCCAGGCGCCGTTCACCAACGAAAAACACGTATTCCAGAACCTGGGTGACGGCACCTATTTCCATTCCGGTTCGCTGGCGATCCGCCAGGCGATCGCGGCCAAGGTCAACATCACCTACAAGATTTTGTACAACGATGCGGTCGCGATGACCGGTGGCCAGCCGGTGGACGGCACGCTAACCGTGCCCGACATCGCCCAGCAGGTGCGCAGCGAAGGCGTGCGGACGATCGTCGTGCTGTCGGACGAGATCGAAAAGTGGAGCAACCGGTCGTTGTTCCCGAGCGGCGTGGAATTCTTCGACCGCGTCGAACTCGATGCCGTGTCGCGCCGCCTGCGCGAAACGCCCGGCACCACGGTATTGATCTACGACCAGACCTGCGCGGCGGAAAAACGTCGCCGTCGCAAGCGCGGCAAGATGGTGGATCCAGCCAAGCGCACCATCATCAACCCGGCCGTCTGCGAAGGCTGCGGCGATTGCGGCGTCAAATCCAACTGCGTGTCGGTATTGCCGATGGATACCGAGTTCGGTCGCAAGCGCGAGATTGACCAGAGCAACTGCAACAAGGACTTTTCCTGCGTCACCGGCTTCTGCCCCAGCTTCGTTACGGTGAAGGGTGGCGGTATCAAGAAAAAGAAAGGCTCGGGCAAGGACGTCAATTTCGACACGCTGCCGGCACCGGTGTTCAAGAGCACGCTCGATGAGCCGTGGAACATCCTGATCACCGGCATCGGCGGCACCGGCGTCGTCACCATCGGCGCCCTGCTGGGCATGGCCGCACATCTGGAGAAAAAGGGCGGCAGCGTGCTCGACCAGACCGGCCTGGCGCAGAAGGGCGGCGCGGTCACCACGCACGTACGTCTCGCCAAGGACCCCGCCGACATCAACGCCGTGCGCATCGCTGCCGGTGAGGCCGACCTGGTGCTCGGTTGCGACATGGTCGTGGTCAATGACTACTGGGCGCTGTCGAAGATCCGCGCCGGCCGCAGCCACGTCGTGCTCAACAGCTACGAGGCGATGCCCGGCACGTTCACCCGCAATACCGACCTGCAGTTTCCGGCGGCCGGCATCATCGATGCGGTGAAGACGGCGCTGGCCGGCGAAGACCCGTCGGTGGTCGACGCCTCCGAGCTATCGCTGGCGCTGATGGGCGATGCCATCGCCACCAACCTGTTCATGCTCGGCTACGCCTGGCAGCAGGGCCTGGTGCCGGTCTCGTTCGAGGCGCTGATGCGCGCGATCGAACTCAATGGCGCCGCCGTGGAAATGAACCGCAAGGCCTTCGCCTGGGGCCGCATGGCCGCGCACGACCTGGAGTCGGTGAAGACCGCGGCCGGCGTGACTGCCGCGCCGGATGCGACGGATTTCGTCGCCGACGATACTTCCGCCACGTCGGCGGCCTTCGTCGGCGAAGGCCGGCTCAGCCACTCGCTGGACGAGAGCGTCGCGATCCGCGCCAAGTTCCTCACCGAGTACCAGGACCAGGCCTACGCCAGCCAGTACACGAGCCTGGTCAGTCGCGTGCGTGCGATCGAGACCGAGCGCACGCCGGGCCTGACCGGGCTGGCCGAAGCGGTCGCCCGCTATGCCTTCAAGCTGATGGCCTACAAGGACGAATACGAAGTGGCGCGGCTGTACAGCACCGGCGATTTCGAGAAGCGCGTGCGTGAAACGTTTGAAGGCGATTTCAAGTTGAACCTCAACCTGGCGCCGCCGATGTTCAGCAAGCGCGACAGCGACGGCCATCTGGTCAAGCGCGAGTACGGGCCGTGGATCTTCACGGCGTTCAAGCTGCTCAAGCGCCTGAAGTTCCTGCGCGGCGGCGCCTTCGACGTGTTCGGCAAGACCGCCGAACGGCGCATGGAGCGGCAGCTGATCGTCGACTACCGCAAGACCGTCGACGAATTGCTCGCTGGCTTGACCCTGGGCAACCACGCGCTCGCCGTCGAGATCGCGCGCATCCCGGAACACATCCGCGGCTATGGCCACGTCAAGGAAGCGCACCTGCACAGTGCCAAGGCCAAGGAAGCGGCATTGCTTGCCCAGTGGCGCAATCCGCTGCACCTGGTTCTTGCTGCCTGAGTAGGCGTCGTCGCGGCCAGCCGCGCTGGCAACACCAGGATTAGCCGACGGCTTCCTGACCCACCTGGGCGGCGAGGAAGTCCGCGGCGCGCTGCGGCCGCCCGATCAGGTAACCCTGGGCATGATCGCAGCCCATCGCGGTCAGCGCCTGCAGCGTGGCCTCGGTCTCTACACCCTCGGCGACCACTTCCAGGCCGAGGTTGTGGGCCAGCTCCACCATCGAGCGCACCAGCTGTGCCGTGCGCTGGTTGCCGGCCATGTCGAGCACGAAGGACTTGTCGATTTTCAGTTCGGTGGCGGGGATGTGCTGCAGGTAGGCGAAGGTCGAATGGCCGATGCCGAAGTCGTCGATGGCAATGCGCAGTCCTGCGTCGCGCAGGCGGCCCAGCAGGGCAGCGCTGAGCGCGGGATCATCCATCACCGAAGTCTCGGTCACTTCCAGCACGATCGACTCGGGTGGAATGTCCCAGATGCGCAACGCGCCCAGGATCTGTTCGACGATTCCGCGCTCCGGGAACACCCGCGGCGACAGGTTGATCGAGACCGGCAGCTCCAGCCCCATGCGCCGCGCCGCCGCGTAGTGGTGCAGGCTGTTGTTGAGGCTCCAGCGGGTCAGCGGCGTGATCAACCCGGTCTGCTCGGCCAGCGTGATGAAGGCCGACGGTTCCAC
>JANNWV010000125.1:0-19124 GCA_031408815.1 Gammaproteobacteria bacterium | reverse complement strand
ATCGGTATTCCCGCCGCCAGGCTGTCCAAGCTGTTCCAATCCTTCACCCAGATCGACAGCAGCTTGGCGCGGCGATTCGAAGGCACGGGCCTGGGGCTGGCCATGGTTCGCCAATTGGTTGAATTGCACGGCGGCGCGGTTGCCGTCGCCAGCAGCGAAGGCGAAGGAACCTGCGTCGTGGCCTGGCTGCCCTTGGTTGAATCGCAATTGCCGATGGGCATCCGCCCGACGGGCTTTGGCGTAGCGACTCCGATGGAGCGCTTCGCCATGATCGTCGAAGACGATGAAAAGGGCGCCGTCCTGATCCGCCTGATGCTCGAGGGTGAAGGCTTCACCGTACTGGTGGCCAGTAGCGCCGAAGCCGCCATGATGCTGGCGGACGGCCAATCGCTAAGCCTCATCACGCTGGCCCTGCACCTGCCCGACATGGACGGATTGCAATTGCTCAACACACTTCGCAAGTCGCCCGCACTATCAAAAGTGCCGGTGGTGGTCATCGCTAACGGCATGCAGGCGCGTGCCGCGCTGGATGGCGGTGCCGCGGTGCTGCTGCAAAAACCCATCAGCCGCGTCCAACTCAAGGCGTCGCTGGCCATGCTCGGCCTGCATTCCGCGCAGGAACACAGTTATAGCGTCTTGCTGGTGGATGATGACCCCAGGGCGCTGGAAGTCATCGCATCGTCGCTGCCCTCGCCCGCGTATTCACTGCTTCGGGCCCTGGGTGGGAGCGAAGCGATCGACCTGGCGCGCCTGCACCGACCCGACCTGATCCTGCTCGACCTGATGATGCCCGAGGTCAATGGTTTCGACGTCATCGATGCCTTGCAGGTTGATGAAGACACTGCATCCATCCCGATTCTTGTCGTGACCGCAAAGCAGATCACCATGGCCGACCAGCAAATGCTTGCCAAATACCCGGACAAGATCATCCGCATCGTGGAAAAGGCCGGGTTCAACCGGGTCGGATTCATTGCCGAAGTCCGACGCGCGCTGACGAGGCACTAGGCACCATGGCCACCATCCTAATCATCGAAGACAACGCCGCCAACATGAAGCTTGCGGTCCTGCTGTTGCGCAACGCGGGGCACACGCCCTTGTGCGCGACGGACGCGGAATCCGGGCTGATGCTGGCCCGTGCCGAACCTCCCGACCTGATACTGATGGACATCCAGTTGCCGGGAATGGACGGCCTGACCGCGACTGCGCTGCTGAAGGCGGATCCGGCTACCGCCTCGATTCCGGTCATCGCGCTCACCGCCATGGCCATGACTGCCGATCGCGCCAAGGCGCTGGAAGCCGGCTGCAACGACTACATCGCGAAACCGCTTCGGTACCAGGACCTGTACAACGCCATCAACGCCTTGGTGGGACAAGACAGTGCGCGGGCGGCGGACTGAGCCATGGCCATCGAGCAACTTCCCGTCGAAGCCCTGGTCTGCGTTGCCGATGCAAAAGCGGTCGTATTGGTCGTGGACGACCAAGTGGTGAATGTCCGGCTCATCACGGCACTACTGATCCAGCAAGGCTATTCAACCATCTCCGCTCTTAGTGGCGAAGAAGGCGTTGCACTGGCGCTGAGCGAGCGACCGGACCTGGTATTGCTGGACGTGCGCATGCCCAACATGGACGGCTTCGAAGTCCTGCGCAGGTTGCGCGGCACGCCCGAAACGGCCGACCTGCCCATCATCTTCCTCACCGCCGACGACGATCGCGAAAACCTGATCCGCGGCTTCAGCGCCGGCGTCAACGATTACGTGACCAAGCCTTTCGTCGCGCGCGAGTTGTTGGCGCGGGTGCGCACGCACGTGGACCTGAAGAATTCGCGTGACGCCCTGCGCCGATTCGCGCAGGAGAAGCAGGACATGGCTGAACTCGTGGCGCACGACCTGCGCAACTACCTCGCCAACATCATGTTTGCCACCGACCTGCAAATTGCGATTCCCGACGTGGACCTGGGCGTGGTGCGGCTCGCGCACTCGATCCGGAGTTCCGCCGACGCGGGCCTGTTGTTCCTGCAGGCCTTGCTCGAGCAACAGGAAGAACAAGCCTCCGGTGGCGTCATCGAACCCCTGTCCGTGCGCCTGTTGCTGGGCGAAGCCGTCGACCTGCTCAATGAAAGCGCCCGCGCCAAGCGCATCATGCTGCAGCTGATGCCGCACGACGTGATCGTCGTGTCCGGACTACGCTCGAGCGCCGTGCATGTGCTGCAGAACCTGCTTTCAAACGCCATCAAGTATTCGCCACCAGGCAGCCGGGTCAGCATCACCGCCTCCAGCAAGGGCACGCGCGGGCGGATGATGGTGATGGACCACGGGCCCGGCATCAACGGTCCGGACCAGGAACGCCTGTTCCAGCGCTTTACCCGTCTGTCGTCCGAGCCGACGGGGGGCGAAACCAGCACTGGCCTGGGCCTTGCGCTGGCCAAGCAACAGGCGCGCGCCATGGGTGGCGACCTGTGGTACGAAAAACGCGAGGGCGGCGGCTCGATCTTTACGCTCGAACTGCCGCTCGCCTGATCGTCTGTTTGTCTGACCCTGGGATCACTCCCGGCAGAACCCTTCGCCGGTCTTGATGGTCAGGCAATCCTTCTTGTCGAGCAGCCACTTCATGCCGGTTTCAGCGCCACTGGTTGCGCGAATGGTTTCCGTCGTTCCATTGCGCTGGAATTCGATCCGATCTTCGATCGCCACGGCGTCATAAATCGCAGGACCGTCCAGGGACTGGATGGTCAGCTTGTAGGCGCCATTGGATTCGGACAATTCCAGGAAGGTGCCTTCCGGCCCGATCCACTTGCCCAACCATCCGCTCGCTGCCGGCAGCAAGGCCTGCGGCGGCGCGGGCTCGGCGGACGGCTCCGCCGTGGCATCGGCCGTGGCTGCGGCGGGCGCTTCAGGCGCGGCTGGCGCGGCCGGCGCCTCGGATGTCGGCGGCTTGCAGGCTGAAAGCAGCAACGCGACAGCAAACAATGCGCACTTCATCGGTCAATCTCCGGCGCGTGAATGGCAGGCAATCCTATCGCGTCCGCGAGCATCGCGAACGAATCCAGCCGGGCTTGGTGGTCGAATATGTTGGCCGTCACCAGCAGTTCGTCGGGACGATGGCGGTGCACGAACTCGGCAATACCTTGCGCGACCGTTTTCCTGTCGCCGACCACGGCGCAGGCGAGCGCACGCTGCGTGCCGATCTTTTCCACGGGCGACCAGTACGATTCGATGTCGTCCAGCGGCGGTGGAATCAGGCCCGGCATGCCGCGCCGCAGGCGCACGAAACTCTGCTGCTGGGTGGTGAACAGGCGACGGGCCTCGGCATCGCTGTCGGCCGCCACCACGTTCAAGGCGAGGATGGCGTAGGGCTTCTGCGAGCGCCGAGACGGGCGGAAATCGCGGTGGTACAGCGCAAGGGCCTCGTCCATCGCATCGGGCGCGAAGTGCGACGCGAAGGCGAACGGCAAGCCCATCGCCGCCGCCAGCTGCGCACTGAACAGACTTGAGCCCAGCAACCAGACAGGCACGTCGACGCCAGCGCCTGGCACGGCCTGCACGGCCTGCCCCGGTGCGGCCGGCTCGAAATAGCCGAGCAACTCGGACACGTCCTGCGGAAATCGATCAGCGCCATCGAAGTAACGACGCAAGGCACGCGCCGTCGGCTGGTCGGTACCCGGCGCGCGGCCCAAGCCCAGGTCGATGCGGCCGGGATGCAGGGACGCCAGGGTTCCGAACGCCTCGGCAACCTGCAGGGGCGAATGGTTCGGCAACATGATGCCGCCGGCACCGACGCGGATGGTCGACGTACCTGCGGCAATATGCGCCATCAGCACCGCCGTCGCAGCGCTGGCGATGCCAGGCATGTTGTGGTGTTCGGCCAACCAGTAGCGCTTGAATCCCAAGCGCTCGGCGTGGCGTGCCAGGTCGAGCGCGTTGGCGAAGGCGCGTGATGGATTGCTGCCCTCGGTAACCGGGGCCAGGTCCAGTACTGAAACGGGAATCAAGCGTTTTGCCTCAATGCTTGTGTTCCGCTTCCGGCTTGGCTTACGGCTTTGCAGCCGGGGCGGCGGCAGGCGGCATCTGCTTGTGCATGCCATCCATCATCGCGCGGTGCTTGGCCATCATTGCCGTGTGATGCGCTGTGAATTCTGCCTTGCTCACCGAGCCATCGGAGTTCGCGTCCATCTGCACGAACATTTCATCCATCATTTTCTGATGTTGTTCGGGGGACATCTTTTCCATCCCCATCATGCCCATCATTCCATTGTCCATGCCCATGCCCATGCCCATGCCGGGCATCGGCTTGGCACCTTCGGCGGGCGGCGTGCCATGGTGGGACGCAAGGGCGAGCGTGCTGGCCATCGCCAGTGTAATCGCGAGTGTGATCGGCAACAATTTCATGGCGGCAGTCCAGTAAGGAATGAAGTTCTATTGTGACTCCAGGCATGCTGAATGGTTCCAGTCCCCTACTTCGGCGGGTCCAGCCGCCGGTGCAAGGCGCGGATCAGCACGAAGCCCAGGATCGCGCCGATTACGCCCAGCGCCACCAGCCAGCCGATCTGGCGGTTGACCACTGTTTCGCCCAGCAGCACGGCACCGACGGCATACGGCAATTCGGCCAGCGCCATCGCCACGAAATACCGGCGCAGCGGCACGCCGAGGAAGCCACACAGATAGCCGGGGATCTCCGAAGGCAGCGCCAACTGCAACAACAGGATCATCGAAAAACTGATGTCCCGCGTGACACCCGGCAGATAGGTTTCCAGGCGTCCGGGCAGTCTGGATTCGCCAGCCTTGTGGCTGCGCAAGCCGCGACCCACGGCAAAGGCGAACAACCCGCCCAGCATCCATCCCAGCCACAGGAAACACACCGTCAGCACCTTGCCCCAGGCGAATACCGCCGCCGGCACCAGCAACGCGCTCGAAAAGAAAGCAAGAATCGCCGACAGCGCCGACAGCAGGACGAAAACCACCGCGCCGGCCACCGGATGCGACGCGATCATCGGCTCGGCTTCCATCAGAAGCCGCTCCATGCCCTCATAAACCCAATCCACGGAAAGCAGCAGCGCCGCCGTCACGCACAGCACGACGATGGCGAACACGCGGACCAGGCTGCGGGTGCGCGAGGGCAAGGGCTTGGGCTTGGACGGCATGGAAGCGACTATGCCACTACAGCCCCAGCACCTGCAGCCCCGGCTCGATGTAGAGCGGCGATGCCATGCCCAGCATGCCGAGCGTCCATGCACGACGCTTCCATTCCGCGACCTGGCGAAGACGGAACATCGTCTCGACCAGCACGAACATGCCGTTGATTGCGAAGAAGGCAAAAGCCATCACCGCGCCGACGATGCCGATCGATACCAGGAACATCCAGCCATGCAACACGCCGCTGACGGCAAACGCCGCCATCACACCGGTACCCGGACCAAAGCGCGCATTTACCGGCTTGAACACCAGCGACTCGAGCCAGCCGTTGACGGGAAGGTTCCAGCGCTCGCTCCAGAATTCGCGAATGCTCCGGGCAAGGATCGGTCTGCGCTGGATGGGCGAAACCGCGATACCTGCCAGCAAATGCACAAGTCGGATGGTCTCGCTGATCGTTTCCATTCCGCTATAGGCGAGCGTAATTCCCAGTCCCAGTCTCGCAAGGTTGGTGGCGATGCCCGACTCGCGCGGCATGTACAACAGCGCCAGCAATGCCAACAGCGCAAGGCTGGCATGCAAGGCGATCAACAGCAGCAACTTCTTGTCCAGCGAAGGGGGCACGCGCTCGGTATCGGCAACATCGAAGGGCGCCAGGCCGTGCCAGAGTCGCTTGATCGGCGCCCAGCGATCGGGCTCGGGATGCAATGCCAGTTGCACCACCTTCACCAGCGCAAGGATCGCCAATGCCGCCAGCACGGCCCGAAGCAGCGGCACGGCGGGCGCCGACAAGGGCAGCAGCCAGGCCATTCCCAACACAAGGATGGACGCCGCACGGCGCCACAGGCTGCGGCCCATCAACTGCACGGCGGCAATCACGAGAATGAGTTGGGCGGCGCACCAGGCAACGATCATCGGGGCATTATGGAAGCCCGGATGTGCGCCTTCGCTGAACAGTGTGCATCCGGCGCGGACCCAAGCATGTCTTCGAAGTCGAACTGCTTCACGTGTAGTGTCGGGAAAATCCGGCCATACTGGAAGCCCCGACCCGGGATCGAGCCACATGGATCGTTTCACCACGCCGTTTGGTTTCAGCTCGACCGCAATGGATGTCATCCGCGGCGTCAACCTGTCCGGCAAGCGCGCCATCGTTACCGGCGGCGCCACCGGTATCGGCATCGAAACCTCGCGCGCACTCGCCGCTGCGGGTGCGGAAGTAACGATGGCGGTCAGGCGAGTGGAAGACGCTGAAGCGATTGCCGTGCAACTTCGCGAGTCCACCGGCAACGCGTCGATCTTCGTGCAGGAACTCGATCTGGTAAACCTCGACTCCGTGGCCGACCTCGCCGCCGAGTGGCAGGGCCCGCTGCATATCCTGGTGAACAACGCCGGCATCATGGCCGTGCCGGAACTCGAACGCACCAGCGAGGGCTGGGAGATCCAGTTCGCCACCAATTTCCTCGGCCACTTCGCGCTGACACTGGGGCTTTACGAAGCGCTCGCTGCTGCCGACGGTGCGCGCGTGGTATCGGTCAGCTCCAGCGCGCACACGCGCGGGCCGGTGTTCTTCGACGACCTGCATTTCAACTTCATTCCGTACGACCCGTGGCTGGCGTATGCGCAATCCAAGACCGCCAACGTGCTGATGTCGGTCGAACTCACCCACCGCTGGTCGGGCGTCGGCATCTTTTCCAACGCACTCAATCCCGGCGCCATCCCGACCAACCTTCAAAAGCACATCGGCGGCATGAAGACGCCCGTCAACCTGCGCAAGACGCCGCAGCAGGGCGCCGCCACGTCGGTGTTGCTGGCCGCCTCGCCCTTGCTCGAGGGCATCGGCGGCCGCTATTTCGAAAATTGCATCGAGGCGGGATTGCTGGAAGCGCGGCCCGGCGATTTCAGCGGCGGCGTCGCGCCTTACGCACTCGACCCGGAAAATGCCAAGCGCCTCTGGCGCATGGCGTCGGAGCTCATCTCGGCCAGCCCACCACTGGCCTGAGGGCGGCGGACCATTCAGCCTGCAGCCGGCGCGCGGGTCCGAAGCTGCGGCACAATGCAGCGCAACCTTACGGAGACACCCCGATGAAATGGCAGCTTGGACGACGCAGCAGCAACGTTGAAGACCGGCGCGGCCAGGGCATCGGTGCCAAGGGCATTGGCGGCCTGGGTATCGGCGGCGTAATTGTCGTCGTGGTCATTTCGATGCTGATGGGCAAGGACCCGACCGAAATCCTCGGCCAGGTCGCGCAGCAGCAAGGCGCGCCCGCGCAGTCGCAAGCGGCACCGGTGAATGACGAAGCCTCGCAATTCGTCGGCGCCGTGCTCGGCTCGACCGAAGACACCTGGGGCAAGGTTTTCCAGGCCAGCGGCAGCCAGTATCCCGCCCCGAAGCTGGTGCTGTTCTCGGGCGCGGTGGCGTCGGCCTGCGGCCAGGCAACGTCGGCCGTCGGTCCCTTCTATTGCCCCGGCGACCAGCAGGTTTACCTCGACACCCGCTTCTTCGAAGAAATGCGCGCGCGGCTCGGCGGAGGCGGCGATTTCGCCGAGGCCTACGTGATCGCCCACGAAGTCGGCCACCACGTGCAGACCATCACCGGTGTTTCGAGCAAGATCGATGCGCAACGCGCACGCGGCGGCAACGTGGAAGGCGACAACGGCTTGCTGGTCCGCCAGGAATTGCAGGCCGACTGTTACGCCGGCGTCTGGGCCAACCAGGCACAGCAGCAGAACAAGTGGATGGAATCAGGCGACGTGGAAGAAGCCCTCAACACCGCCAGCGCCATCGGCGACGATCGCTTGCAGAAACAATCACGCGGCACCGTCGTGCCCGACTCCTTCACCCACGGCACCTCGGAACAACGCGTGCGCTGGTTCCGCAACGGGTTCGAAAGCGGCGACCCGGGCCGCTGCGATACCTTCAAGGCAACGCAGCTTTAGGTCCCTCAGCCGGTGCGGCAGGTGTTCATTCCCAGCAACGCGTAAAGCGGGCAGAAATTGAACAAGCCCGTTGCCAGCGGCACGACGCCGATCCAGGCCCATACCGGGCCGGTGGTAAGTGCCCAGGCAATCAGCGCAAGGCCGAGGACGATGCGGAAGATCTTGTCTGGCTTACCGACATTGGCTTTCATGGCGTGCACTCCCGATGAATGAGCTTGCAGCTTAGCCCCCCTGGCTGGCACCGGGCTTGATTTCGATCAATGTCGCGAAATTCGCGGACTGATTCAGCGCTGGCGCAACGCCGCGAACACCCGCGCAATCGCGGCCGCGCTGCGCTCGACGTCCTGTTCCGACGTCTGCCAGTTCGACACCGATACGCGCATCGCCGCCATGCCGTGCCAGACCGTGCCACCGAGCCAGCAGGTGCCGTCCTTCTGTACGCCGGTGATGACGGCACGCGTGGTCGCGTCATCGTCGGCAAAACGCACCAGCACCTGGTTCAGCACGACATCGTTCAACACGTGCATGCCGTCGATGCGGCCCAGCAAGTCACCCATCTGCCGGGCGCGGGCACAACAGTTGTCCACCAGCCCCGCAACGCCATCGCGGCCGAGCGCACGCAAGGTCGCGTAGACCGGAATGCCGCGCGCGCGCCGGGAAAATTCCGGCACCCAATCCACCGCGTCACGTTCCGGGCCCTGGGTCTGGATGAGGTAGGCGGCCGACGAGGTCATCGCATCGTGGTGGTCCTGGGCGTGACGGACGATGGCCACGCCGCAGTCGTAGGGCGTGTTCAACCACTTGTGCGCATCGGTGGCCCAGCTGTCGGCGAGTTCCATGCCGTCGGCCAGTGCACGATGGGCCGCACTGGTGCGCGCCCACAAACCAAAGGCGCCATCCACATGCAGCCAGGCGTCGTGCGCGCGAGCGATTTCACCGATCTCGCGCAGCGGGTCGAAAGCGCCGGTATTCACGTTGCCGGCCTGCGCGCAAATGATGGTCGGGCCTTCCAGCGTCGCCATCAACTCGCGCAACTTGTCGGGGCGCATGCGGCCCTGCGCATCGGACTCGACGCGCTTCTGGATGCGCGTGCCAAAGCCCAGGTAGCGCAGGGCTACGTCAATCGTGATGTGCGATTCAGCCGAGCTGACGATATTGATGCGCGGCGCATCATAGAGGCCGTCAGCCTCCACGTCCCAGCCCGCGCGCCGCAATAAACCGTGTCGCGCCGCAGCCAGGCAGGTGAAGTTAGCCATCTGGCAACCGGTGACGAAGCCCACTTCCGATTCACGCGGCAGGTCGAACAAGTCCAGCAACCAATCGCCAGCCACTTCTTCGGCCACCGACACCAGCGGCGACAACACATTGATGCCGGCATTCTGGTCCCAGGTGGACACCAGCCAATCGGCGGCCAGCGCCACCGGGTAGGTGCCGCCCACCACGAAGCCGAAATAGCGCGGACTGCCACTGGCGACCGTGCCCTGCCCGGCATGCGCCGCCAGCACGTCGATCACTGCCGCGTCGTCTTCGCCGCCCGACGTCAACGGCACGCGCAATGCCGCGAGCAACTGCTCGCGGGATGCACGTGCATCCACGTCGCGATCGGAAAGTTGCCGCAGGTAGTCGAGCGAGTGCGCCTGCGCCTTTGCCAGCAAACTCGAAGTCCGGTCATGTGTCATGTGGCAACCTTTGCCTACTTCGCGGGGGGCGTGAGCTTTTTATGGATCTCGCCGACCATCATCGTCGCTGCCGATCCGTACCACGGGTGATATTCGGCCACCATTTCGCCATTCATGATAACGGGGTCGGTGCTGGTCAGCTGCTTCGCTTCATCGATGGTCTCCACGGCGAAGACGAACAAGCCGCGCCAGCCGGCCGGGTCGTCGTTGAAGGGACCGGCCAGCGCGAGCTTGCCAGCCTTGGCCAGGCGGCCCATGTTGGCGAAGTGGCCTGCAAACATGGCATCTCGCTTCTCGCCCTTGGGCACCGGGGTCGGACCGGTCTTGAGGATGACCAACACATAGGGACGCATGCCGCGCTCGTCGGCGCCAAGGCGTTTGGCCAGTTCGGCGTCATATTTCGACGCCGGCGCGGGCGCAGCAACGGCCTGCGTTGCGGTGGGTGCAGCCGTCGGCGCGGTGTCGACTGAAGGCGCGGGGGCGACCGCAGGCGCGGTGGCTGCAAGGGCGAGTCCGGGGGCAAGGAGCAGCGCCCAGCACATTACATTCCTGCAAAGTCTCATGACGTTCCTTGGCTAATCGGTTCAGCCGGGAGCCTAGCAGAATCGCTTGAAGGCCCCCCGTGCGAGAAGTCCTGCTTCACGATTCCGTTCGGCAGGCCGGTGTATAAGGCTGGCATACCCCAGGAGTCCTGCCCCGATGAAGCCCCTCCCCTCGCTTGCCGCCATCGCTGCCGTTGCCACCGCATTCCTGGCGTCACCAAGCCATGCCGCACTGAGGGTCGGCGCGAAGGCGCCCGAGTTCAGCGCGCCCGCGTATCTTGCCGGCGAGCCCTTTACCTACACGCTGGCCGATGCGCTGAAGAAGGGACCGGTCGTGCTGTACTTCTTCCCGGCGCCGCATACCTCGGGCTGCAATATCGAAGCGCGCCTGTTTTCCGAAGCCATCGACGACTTCAAGAAGGAAGGCGCAACCGTCATTGGCGTGACGGCCGGCAAGCTCGACGAGTTGGCGGCGTTTTCGAAGGAAACCGAACATTGCGGCGGCAAGTTCCCGGTGGCGGCCGATGCCGGCGCCAAGATCGCCACGAAGTACGACGCCTTGCTGATGCAGAAGCCGGGCTGGTCCGACCGCACGTCCTACGTCATTTCGCCCGACGGCAAGATCGTGCACGTGTACTCCGAGCTCAAGCCGACCGACCACGTGAAGGAGACGCTGGATGCGGTGAAGGCGCTCAAGTCTCCGAAGCCCAAGGCCTGACGCAGCCGGGCGGGTCACACCGCGGCCTCGTTCTGGGTTAGCGTATCGGCAATCCCCTTGGCCTGGCCCTGCATGCACACGATTGTTCACGGATTCCTGCTGGGCGCCGCCCTGTTGCTTGCAGCAACCCCAAACCTGGCGAAGGCCGACGATGACGCGGCGATGCTTGCGTACCGCGAACGGGTCATCGCGGCGCGCATGGTGGCGGTCGAGCTCGGCCACACGCCCGAGGAATGGGCTGCGGCAGGATCGACGCTGAAGGCGGCGCTGGCCGATCCGTTGTTCAAGCAGCTGACGGCAGAACAACAGGCGCGCGTGCATTCCGGCGCCGGCTGGGCGGCCATACGGACGGGTGACTACGTTCGCGCCAGGGACCAGTTGCTACGCGCAACGCAGCTCAATCCCGACGCGTCGACGGACTGGCTCTGGCTGGCGCGGCTCGATGATGAACTCGGCGATTACGATTCCGCGGCCATGGCCATCGTCGGCTTCCTGCGGCAGTGGCAACTCGAAGCCGACCAGACCGTCTTCGTGACGCAGGTCGTGCGCAAGGCCGACCCTGAATCCATTTCACGACTGGTATTGCTGCAGGCCCTGTTCGACAGCAAGTGGCAGCCGAAACCGCTCGGCGCCAGCGACCTGTGGTACGAGCTCGCGCTGTCCCAGCTTCGCAATAAAAAGATGGACGAGGCACGCGCCACCCTCGCCCGCATCACATCGCCGGACATGCTGGTGCGATTGCGCAGCGACAAACGCTTCGACCCATTGGTGGACCGCAAGGCGCCGCAATTCGATGTCGAAAAAGCCGCGCAGGCGCAGCTTCAATCCTTGCGCGAGCAATCCAGCACGCCGCCCACGGTGTCCCAGGTTTCCGTGGATCTGGCGCGCACGCTGCTGTTGGTAAGCGATAACAAGGGCGCGCTGGCCCTGGCCGACCAGTTGCTCGCAACCACGCCGACCAAGGATTCGCCGCCGAGCGATGCCGAGCAACGCGCGTGGCTATCGAATAGTCGCGCCACCGCGCTGTCCCGACTGGGGCGCGTGGATGAAGCCCTGGCGCAGATGGAAGCGGCTGCTGCCATCACCGTGGGCGGCGACATCAACGTCAATCAGGCGCTCAACCTTAGCCATTTCTACTGCGCGATGGGCCGTGGCGATCAAGCACGCGCAAGCGCGGCAAAAGTTTCGGCAAACATGAATGGCTATGGCAAGCTCGTGCAGAAACTCGCCGAACATTGCGCCGCCCTGCTGACCGGCGACACCGCTGCAGCGACTATCGCCTTTGCCTACCTGTCCGAGCACCAGAAGGACGGCCCCTTCCCTTACCTGCTTGCGCTGATGCGCAGCAACCAGATGGATGAAGCCGCGCGCACCGTCATCCGTCGATTGGAATCCGAGGACGACCGGGGCCAGATGTTGTATGACCTGCAGGATTTCCTCGAGTCCAAGTCCCTGCCCGGCAATGTCGAACTCGAAGCGCGCTGGCAGGCGCTGATGAAGCGGAAGGATGTAGTGCAAGCGCTCGATCGCGTGGGTCGGACCCAGCACTACGACATCTACGGCAACTGAGGCACTGCCGGATCGCCCGAGGTTTAATATCCCATGCCCGAACCCATCCGCCTTGCCAAGCGCGTCGCCGAACTACTGGCCTGCTCGCGCCAGGAAGCCGAGCAATACATCCTCGGCGGCTGGGTGCGCGTGGACGGTGAAGTCATCGAGGAACCGCAATTCAAGGTGCATGAGCACATCGTCGAAATCGACGAAGGCGCGCAGCTCGCGCCGCCTGAGCCGGCCACCCTCGTGCTGCACAAACCGGAACTCTTCGATTCACAAGATGGCGGCAACCCCGCAACGCGCCTGATGAAGACCGACAGTCGTTGGCAAGGCGACGACACTGGCACCCGCGTGCTGAAGCGACACTTCAACCATCTGGTCGCGGTGATGCCGCTCGAGCGCGACGCCAGCGGCCTGCTGGTAATGACCCAGGACCCGCGCCTGCTGCGACGGATGCGCGAAGACGCCAACAAGCTCGAACAGGAATTCATCGTTGAAGTCGGCGGCGAGATTGCGCCGTATGGCCTGCGTCGCCTGGAACACGGCCTCGCCTTCAATGGTCGCAACCTTCCGCCTTGCAAGGTCAGCTGGCAGAATGAGACGCGCCTGCGTTTCGCCATCAAGGGCGTGCAGCCCGGGCAACTGGTTTCGATGTGTGGCGATGTCGGTTTGACGGTTATCACGATGAAGCGCATCCGCATCGGCCGCGTGCCGTTGGCGAAGATGCCCGCAGGCGAGTGGCGATACCTGGCGACCGACGCGCGCCTTTGAACTGAACCCCTGATGACGAACGCTGAACCGGTTCGGTTCAGCTTAAGGTGAACGCGGCTATACCAAGGGGATGCAAGCTAGCGACCCCCTGGTGATTGACGGCGACGGCGACCAGCGCGCCATGGTGGGCGTGCTCGACCTGCATTCGATCGAGCTTGCGAGAAGCACGCTGGTGGCCTGGCTGAAGCCCGGCAAGTCCAGGAAGCTGGACCTGGCCAAACTCAGCGGACTCGATACCACAGGCGCGCTCTTCCTCTGTGAACTGCGCGACAGCATGGTTCAACTCACCCATGTCAGCACCGAGCACAGCCAATTCCTCGAGTTGATTGGCGGCCTGGAACGAAAGCCGCTGCCCGCGCCAAAGAAGCTTCCGCGGTGGCGGGAAATGATCGTCGAGCTCGGCAAGGGCGTCGAGGGAGTCGGCCACGAGGCCTATGACGTCATCGTCTTCATCGCGCGGGCGCTGAATGCGCTGGTTCGCTCGCTGTTGCATCCCTCCCTGCTGCGCCCCGCCGCCATCTCCAAACAGATATCCGAGATCGGCATCAAGGCCCTGCCCATCGTCGGGGTGATGGCCGTCATGATCAGCATCGTCATCGGCTACCAGGGCCTGGTGCAGTTGCGCCCTTATGGCGGCGACGATTTCATGATCAACCTGGTGGCGGTGTCCATGTTGCGTGAGATGGGCGTGCTGATCACCGCCATCATGGTGGCCGGCCGATCCGGCTCCGCCTTTGCCGCAGAAATCGGCGTGATGAAGTCACGCGAAGAAATCGACGCGCTGGAAGTGATGGGCCTGGGTGCGATGGAATTGCTGGTGGTGCCGCGATTGATCGCGATCATGATCGCCCTGCCCTTGCTGACCTTCTTCGCCGACCTGATGGGCCTGCTGGGCGGCGCCATCCTGTCGAACGCCGTGCTGGACATCGCGCCTATGCCCTATCTCGACCGGCTGCACCTGGCGGTGGATCGCAGCGATTTGTTCGTGGGCCTGATCAAGGCCCCGATCTTCGCGTTCTGCATCGGCGCCATCGGCTGCATGCACGGACTTCGCGTCGGTGGCTCGGCAGAAAGCGTCGGTCGCGAAACCACGCGCGCCGTGGTCAAGGCGATCTTCCTCGTGATCATCCTCGACGCCCTGTTCTCCATCTTGTTCGAGAGGCTCGGCCTGTGACCGCCCGCAAGCGCCCCGCGTCGCAGATACTGTTGTCCGCCAGCGGCATCGTCAACCGCTTCGGCAAACAGGTCGTGCACGACAAGATCGACCTGGACGTGCGCGCCGGCGAGATCCTCGGCATCGCGGGCGGCTCGGGCTCGGGCAAGTCTGTACTGCTCAAGACGCTGACTGGCCTTCGTCGTCCCACCAGCGGCACCGTCTCGCTGGATGGCAACCCCATCGAGTCCCTCAGCGCCACCCAGAAGGCAGCCATGATCGGCGTGCTGTTCCAGCAGGGCGCGCTATTTTCATCGTTGACCGTCGCACAGAACGTGATGTTGCCGATGCGCGAGCACACCACGCTGTCGCAGGCCGAACAGGAAAAGCTTGCCGCAGTAAAAATCGAACTGGCCGGCCTGCCCCCGGAAACGGCACTGAAGTTTCCGTCCCAGCTTTCCGGCGGCATGGTGAAACGCGCGGCGCTCGCGCGGGCGCTGGCGCTGGACCCGCGCATCCTGTTCCTTGACGAACCCACGTCCGATCTCGACTCGCTGACCGCCAGCGGCATTGATGAGCTGATCGTCCGCCTGAACCAAGGCCTGGGCATCACCGTAGTGGTCGTGACCCATGACCTGAACACCCTGCTGGGCATCTGCGACCGCGTCGCGATGCTGGTCGACAAGAAGATCAGCGTGGACACCGTCGACAAACTCAAGCGTTCCACCCAACCCTGGATCCACGAACTCCTGCACAGCGACCGTGCGCAGGGCGCGCTATTTGCAAGGAAGGCAAGCCATGGAATCTGACAAGAAATATTTCCTCGAGGGACTGTTCGTCATCGTCCTGTCGATTGCGCTCGCGCTGTTTTTTGTCTGGCTCGGCCGGACCGGCAACAAGGACGATGTCCTTTATCGAATCTATTTCGAAGAATCGGTGAGCGGCCTGAACCTGGGCGACCCGGTGAAGTACCTGGGCGTGGACATCGGACTGGTGGACGCGCTGGCGATCAACCCCGAAGACCCGGGCCAGGTGCAAGTGGACGTCAAGCTGCGCAAGGACGCGCCCATCAAGACCGATACCCGCGCCACGCTGCAGTTCAAGGGCATCACCGGCGCCTACTTCATCGAACTCAAGGGCAGCAGCGAAGACGCGAAGACCTTGCTGTCGGTGACCGAACCGGGCGAGATTCCGCAGATCGAGTCGAAGAAGAGCACCTTCAACACCCTGATGGAAGAACTGCCCAAGGTCGTCGCTAAATTCTCGGCGATCGAGGACCAGACCAAAAAAGTGGTTTCCGATATCAGCGCGGTAACTGCGAAGGTGAAAGAGAATCCGTCGCTGCTGCTGCGCCGCCCGAAGAAGAACAAAGATCCCGACCGCAATTAACCAAGGAACCGAAAATGAAGATCCTGATGGTACTCACCTCGCACGACCGGCTGGGCGACACCGGCAAGAAGACGGGTTTCTGGCTGGAGGAATTCGCTGCGCCCTATTATGTGTTCAAGGACGCCGGTGCCCAGATTACGTTGGCATCGCCGAAAGGTGGGCAGCCACCACTCGACCCCAAGAGTGACGAACCCGATGCGCAGTCCGCCGACACTGACCGTTTCCGCAAGGACACCGACGCGACCGCCGCGCTTGCCAGCACCCGCAAACTTTCCGATGTGGTCGGCACGGACTTCGACGCCGTGTTCTATCCCGGCGGCCACGGCCCGCTGTGGGACCTGGCCGAGGACCGCGATTCAATCGCACTGATCGAATCCACCTATGCTGCCGGCAAGCCCGTGGCCGCCGTCTGCCACGCACCCGGCGTGTTGCGCCACGCGCGCGATACTTACGGCCTGCCCTTGGTGCAGGGCAAGGCCGTTACCGGCTTCACCAACACCGAGGAAGCCGCTGCCGGCCTGACCGACGTGGTGCCCTTCCTGGTCGAAGACATGCTGAAGGCAAACGGTGGTCTTTACGAAAAAGCCGGCGACTGGGCTTCGCACGTGGTCGCCGACGGCAACCTGATCACCGGGCAGAATCCGGCATCGTCAATGGCGGCGGCGGAAGCATTGCTGAAGTTGCTCGCGGCTGGCTAACCTGGGCCGATGCGAACCTTCGTATTGAGCTCGCCCGGTTGGATGGCCCTAGTCCCGCCGGCGCCCGAGTACGAGGTAGGCCGCAACCAGTGTTATGGATACGACCACGCCGGCAACCAGCAGGAACCCATGCTGGTGGTCGGCGAAGGGAATACCGCCGACATTCATGCCGAACAGTCCCGCCACCAGGTTGACGGGAAGCGCCAGCACGGTAACCACGGTCAGGATGAACAGCGTGCGGCTCGTTTGCTCGCCAACCAGGGCGGCCAGTTCCTCCTGCAATAGCTTGACGCGCTCGACCAGCGCCACCGAATCGGCGATGGCGACGGCGAACTCCTCGCCCGCCAGCCGCAACTCCTGAAGATCGCTGCCACTGATCCAACCGTGCGACCGCGACAACAGCCGGAACAATGCCGCGGGTTCCGGCGCCAGCAAGCGCTGCAGGCGGACATGGGTGCGGCGCAACGCACCCAGCTCACGACGGCTGGCGGTGATGCGATTGGCCAGCAGCTTGTCTTCGATCAGGTTCACTTGGGACGATGACGCGCGAACGATGTCGGCCAGGACATCGGCTTGATGTCGAAGCAAGTGCGCCAGCAGATCGGCCGGCGAATTGAAGTCCTGCCCGGCCCGCACCGCGCCGCGAAGGCGATCAACCGACCGCACCGGACGCAGGCGCGCCGTCACCAGCAGGCGCGGCGTCATGCACAGGTTTACCGTCGAAACACTTTCCGGGTCAAAGGTGAAGTCGAACAATGCGTCATGCACGACCGCGACCAGCCTGTCGCCGTCTTGTTCCAGGCGGGTGGAATTGGCGCGCTCGCTGAGCGACTCGTAGAAGGCGGCGGGCAGGTCCAGGTGACGATGCAACCAGCCTTCCGCCGCGGCATTGGCCAATGAGAAATGCAGCCACAGGAAAGTCCCGTCGGCCGCCTGGTCGCCGTCGTCGAGCAACGACAGCACTCGATCCGATGCAATTTCGACCGCGGGATGGCCCGGCGCAAACTGGTAGGCCCAGACAAGGCCGTGCTTGTCCGACCCGTAGGTTATCTCGGTGGGTTCCATGCGGCACTCGGCAACGGTGATAACCGCACAATAGCGGAATCGCTACTCCTTTTTCGACGGCTTGCTGGCTGCCTTTCGTTTCTCGGCTTTCGGGCGCCCGGTCTTGAGGCTGGGCACGACGCTCAGGGCGGCAAGCAGCACGGAGTCCGACATGGCATTGAGCACCGCGACGCCGGCGCGCAGGATTTCACTCTTCTTCGCCGCCCGTCCCGACCGCAGCGCACGCTGCTTGAGTTGCTCCAGCACGACGTATTCATCTTTTGGAATCGTGAAGCTGTCACGGACCAGCTTCTGCTTGCTCTTGGCGGGCGTAGCCTCCACCGGTTTGGGCGCAGGCTTGAGATCGGCGGGTTTGGACGCTTCGGGCTTTGGCGCGGGCTTCTTTGGCGCGGGCGGCTTCGGCGCGGGCGCCTTCGCAGCGGCCGGTTTGGAACGGATAGACTTGCGCGTGGCCATCTGGGGCTCCCGGTTGAACGATATAAACAGAATATACTGTTCAGCAAGTGAAATGAAGCCGTCATCCACCGGTGCTACCGTTTGGGCCACGGACTGCGAAAGAGGCGTGCCCATGTACGACTTCGAACTCGATTTAGCCGAAGTAGCCGCGCTGCTGGATTACCCCCGGGATGCCGTGCTGGGCCTGGTCGAACGCGGCGTCCTGCTTGCCGCAGGTACCGGGAACTCCCTCCGGATTTCGATCGGCAGCGTTGCCCATTACGTGGGCGTGGCTGCCGACAAGACGGCCGTGCTGGGCGTGCAGCGGGTGCTTCAGGACCCCATCGCGTGGAAATCCGTTTTCGAATCCGAACCGAAATTGTCCTTTCCCGTCGATTTCGAGAGCTTTCCGAAGAGCATGGTTGGCAATTCCCTGGTCAGGGCTGTCGAGATCGCAAGCATCCAGTCGGCTTGATCCAGCGGATCTGCGCGCGAGTTGCCCTGCCTGATTGCTGAAGATGCTCGCCGCTGGCTAACATGGGCCGATGCGAACCTTTGTATTGAGAGCGCGGGCCGCGCCCATCGATAGCCAAAAACTGCTGGCGTCCGTCGGCCAGGAAGCCCATACCGAGATCCTGGCGCACACGCTGATGAACGCCATCTTCGTGGCGCAGTCACATCGCGCCGACGTCGTGGTCTACCTGGTGCTGGAAAACACGACGGATTTTTCCCGCACGATCCGCTTCGAAGCCAATGCCATGCACGAGATCGGCGGCTTCGACGAGCGCGCGTTGCTGGGCAAGGTGGCGAAGGCGCTGGATGCGTCCCGGGGCATGGGCAAGGAAGAAACTCGGCCGGTGGAATCAGGCGTCAGCGTGCGCACGGTTGCCTTTGAACGCCTGGTGCAGGAACTGGCCGCAGATCACCAGTTGTTCGTGATGGATCCGAAGGGCGCGTCGATTCGTGATCAGGTATTCGAAAACAATCCCTGCTTCCTGCTGACCGACCATATCCCGATGCCGAAGAACACCTTCCACACCCTCGAGCGCCTGGGTAC
>JANNWV010000124.1:0-1862 GCA_031408815.1 Gammaproteobacteria bacterium | reverse complement strand
CCATGTACGTCGCCATCCTCAACCTGCCCGGCGCCGCGGAGCGCCACGATCTGAAGCAGATCGCCAGTCATTGCCGGCTCGGAGTTTCCGGTGGCGCGGCGATGCCGGTCGCGGTGTTGCGTCAGTTCGAGCAGAAGTTCGACGTGGTCATTCTGGAAGGATTCGGCTTGTCGGAAACCAGTCCGGTGGCGACTTTCAACCACCTCGATTCCGAGCGGCTGGCCGGCAGCGTCGGCCAGCCAATTGCCGGCGTCGAAGTCGCGATTTTCGACGAAAACGGCCAGTCGCTTCCGCCGGGCAGGGAAGGCGAGATCGTCGTGCGCGGGCACAACGTGATGAAGGGCTATTACAAGCGGCCCGAGGCTACCGCGGAGGCCATCCGCGACGGCTGGTTTCACACCGGTGACATCGGCCGCCGCGACGAAAACGGCAATTTCTTCGTCGTCGACCGGCTCAAGGACATGGTCATCCGTGGCGGTTTCAACGTTTATCCGCGCGAGCTGGAGGAAGTGATGATCGGCCACCCGGCCATCGCCCTGGTGGCGGTGATCGGCGTGCCGCACCCGGTGCACGGCGAGGAGATCGAGGCGGTAGTCACGCTCAAGCCCGGACAGTCGGCCACGCCTGACGAGCTGGTCGCCTGGTGCAAGGAGCGCATGGCCGCCTACAAGTACCCGCGCTGCGTCCGCATCGTCGATGCGCTGCCGATGACGGCGACCGGGAAGATCCTCAAGCGTGCGCTGCGGGAGCAAGCGAAGCATCCGCAGCCGCCGTAAATGCTAGCGCGGTGATAGCCGCTTTCCAGAAATGGACGCGCCCCCGGTGGCCGCGACACCATCTCCGGAATACTGCTACGAAGCGACCATCGACAATGCCATCGCTCCAGCTGTCTTGATCCCATCGACAGCCGCCGAGAGGATGCCGCCGGCGTAACCGGCGCCTTCGCCGGCCGGGAACAGGCCGCGCGTGTTGATGCTTTGGCCGTCTTCGCCGCGCTTGATGCGAACGGGCGAGGAGGTGCGCGTCTCGACGCCGGTCAGTAGCGCGTCGGCCATCGCGAAGCCGCGCAGTTGCCGGTCAAAGGCCGGCAGTGCCTCGCGGATCGCTGCAATTGCGTAGTCGGGCAGGCTGCTGCCGAGATCGCAGGGGCGCACGCCCGGCGTGTAGGAGGGCGCCACGCTACCGAGCTGGTCGGAGGCATGGCCGGCAAGGAAATCGCCAACCCGTTGCGCCGGCGCATCGTAGTTGCTGCCGCCCAGTTCGAAGGCACGTGCCTCCCAGTACCGTTGCAGCGCGATGCCTGCCAGCGGGCCGCCAGCCTCGGCGTAGGGCGCGTAATCCTCCGGGGTGATGCCGACCACGATCGCGCTGTTGGCATTGCGTTCGTTGCGCGAATACTGGCTCATGCCGTTGGTCACCACGCGGCCCGGTTCGGACGCTGCGGCAACCACGGTGCCACCGGGGCACATGCAGAAGCTGTAGACGGTGCGGCCGTTCCGGCAGTGGTGGACCAAGCGATAGTCGGCCGCGCCGAGGATCGGGTGACCCGCCTGCGGCCCGAACCGGCACTGATCGATCATCGACTGCGGGTGCTCGATGCGAAAGCCGATGGAGAACGGCTTCGCTTCCAGGTATACGCCGCGTGCATGCAGCATCTCGAAGGTGTCGCGCGCGCTGTGGCCCAGGGCCAGCACCAGGTGGTCGGTGCGCAGGGTCTCGCCGCTGGCCAGGGTGCAGCCGCGCAATTGGCCGTCTTCGATCAGCACATCGGTCAGGCGTTGGCCGAAGCGGATCTCGCCGCCCAGGGCCTCGATCTCGGCGCGCATCTTCTCGACCACGCCCACCAGGCGGAAGGTGCCGAT
>JANNWV010000123.1:0-33308 GCA_031408815.1 Gammaproteobacteria bacterium | reverse complement strand
CGGATCTGTTTTGGGCGGCGCGCGTGTAGCACGAGACTCAACACCAGCAGGAGCGGTGCACCGTAGTAGGCCAGCCTCGCGGAGGGCGATTGCGCGGCCAGGAATCGGTTGAGGATGAGCTGCGGAAGTGATTCGGTGTCGGCAATCTCTTCAGCAAAAAGTTTCCCGGACTTGACCCGGGCGCGCTCGGCCAAGCCGGCGGCAGACACAGCATGGCGGCCGAGGAACAGGTAGCTAGCGGCGATGGGGCTTTGCAGCGTGGCCTGCTCGCGCAGTTGCTTGCCGATGGTCGGCGTGACGGCGAGGCCGCCCCAGACATAGATGTTATAGGCGAGGAACCAGCCCGCAAGGATCCAGCACATCGCGCGAACGGACTTGCCCATGGCGCCCTCCTTCGACATCAATACTAGAACATACCCGTTTCCAGGCGTGCCGCTTCGGACATCATGCTCTGGTTCCAGGGCGGATCGAAGACAAGTTCGACATCGGCATCGACCACGGTGGGCACGCGCTCGACCTTGCTGCGCACGTCCTCGACCAGGATGTCACCCATGCCGCAGCCTGGCGCGGTCAGGGTCATCTTGATGTTGACCTTCCGCGTGCCATCGCCAAGCGGCTCGACATCGCATTGGTATACCAGGCCCAACTCGACCACATTGATCGGAATCTCGGGGTCGAAACAGGTGCGCAACTGCTCCCAGACCAGTTTTTCGACGGCGTCGTCGCCCGCGTCCTCGGCCAGTTGCAGGGGCTCGGGCACCGACTTTCCGATGGCATCGGCGTTCTCGCCGGCGATACGGAACAGGTTGCCTTCGACGAAAACGGTGAACGACCCACCCAGGGCCTGGGTGATGTAGCCGACGCTGCCAGCGGGCAGCGTCACCTGCTCGCCTTGAGGCACGAGGACGGCCGGACAGTCGCGTTCGAACTTCACGGGCTCGCTGGTACGGGAATAAGACACGGCCTTCCTATCGGAAATCTGGAAACACAGCTATTTTAGCCCTTGCCCGAGCGAGGACGACGTTTTGTCAAAAGTTTCTGCCGCCAGCTGGCCGATGCCCGCGCTGGCCTTGCTGGTCGGCATCGCAGGCATCACCGTGGCGTGGGTCGCCGCCGCGGTGCTGTCCGACCAACCCTGCAGCTGGATGGCGCTGGTTGCGGCGATCGACATGGCCGTGCTGCTGCGACTGACGCGCGCACCAGCGGGGGCGCTGCGCACCGCTGTCGCGGTGCTGGCAACGCTGGTCGCCGTGCTACTGACGCATTGGATGATTGCCGCCACTCAGATGGGCGTGTTGATGGGCATGCCGCCAATCACTTCATCGTTGCGCCTGGGTCCTGCGCTCGCTTGGCAGCTCATGCAGCTGAGCCTGGGCCGGCTGGACTGGATACTGATCGGATCGTCCCTGCTCCTCGCCGCGATCCTGGTGCACGCCCCCGCACCCCGCGAATGAATCTGCCGGGACAGGCGGCAACCCGAACCCGTCCTTCGATCAGTGTCCGCCGTCCAGCGCCTTCAGTTCCGAGATCAGCTGGCCGATGGCAGCCGCGCCATCGCCGTAGAGCATCCGCGTGTTGTCGGCGTAGAACAGCGCGTTCTCGATGCCCGCGAAGCCGGTGCCCTTGCCGCGCTTGATGACCACCGTGTTGCGTGACAGCGAAACATCGAGGATGGGCATGCCATAGATCGGCGAACCCGGATCTGTCTTGGCCACGGGATTGACCACGTCGTTGGCGCCGATCACCAGCGATACGTCGGTATTGGGAAATTCGGGATTGATGTCGTCCATGTCGGCAATCAGGTCGTAGGGCACGCCTGCCTCGGCGAGCAGTACGTTCATGTGCCCGGGCATGCGGCCCGCCACCGGATGGATGGCGAAGCGTACCTTCACGCCACGCTTTATCAGCTGTTGGCTGAGCTCCCAGACCTTGTGCTGCGCCTGGGCGACGGCAAGCCCGTAACCGGGAACGATCACGACGCGTTCGGCGTAAGCCATCATCGCGGCGACGTCGCCGGCCTCGATAGGCTTCTGCGCGCCGGTGATTTCCTGCGCTTCGCCACCCGGGCCGAAGCTGCTGAACAGCACGCCGCTGATGGGACGGTTCATCGCCTTCGCCATCAACTGCGTCAGCATCGTGCCGGCAGCGCCCACCACCATGCCGGCGATGATCAGCGCCTCGATGCCGAGCACATAGCCTTCAAAAGCGACCGCAAGACCGGTCAGCGCATTGAACAGCGAAATGACCACGGGCATGTCGGCGCCGCCGATCGGCAGCGTCATCAACACGCCCACGCTGAGCGCGGCGATAAAGAAGCCGATGATCATCGGCTGCTTCAGCCAGACGATGGTCGCGATGCCGAGCGCGATGGCGACCAGGAAAACCAGGCCGTTGAACCACTGCTGCCCCGGGAACTTGAACACGCGGTCCATCCGGCCGTCGAGCTTGGCCCAGGCAATGATGGAGCCGGTCAACGATATGGAACCGATGAGCGCGCCGACGACGCCGAGGACCAATGCGGTTTGCGAGGGCGCGCCGCCCTTCGCCGAGAAGCGCAGCAACTCGACTGCGCCAATGGCAGCGGCCGAGCCACCGCCCATGCCGTTGTACAGGGCAACCATCTGCGGCATGTCGGTCATCGCCACGCGCTTGCCGGAAATCCAGGCGGCTGCGGTGCCGAGCACAAGCGCCAGGGCGATCAGCCCCAGGTTGTGCATGCCGCCGCCATCCTCTCCCTGGTAGAAGAAGGTGGCGACGGTGGCCAGCAGCATGCCGAGGCCAGCCCACTGGATGCCGCTGCGCGCAGTGACCGGCGAGGCCATGCGCTTGATACCGAGGATGAACAGGAGTGCTGCGGCGAAGTAACTGGCCTCGACGAGCACGGACAGCCATTGGCCGCTCATTTGACACCCTCTTTCTTGCTCGACTTGAACATTTCGAGCATGCGTTCGGTCACCACGTAGCCGCCGGCTGCATTGCCCGCGCCCAGCAGCACCGCGATGAATCCGATGGCCTTCTCGACATCGGTGTCGGCGTGGCCAAGCACGACCATCGCGCCCACCAGTACGATGCCATGCACGAAGTTGGACCCGGACATCAGGGGCGTGTGCAGGATGACCGGCACGCGGCCGATGATCTCGTAGCCCGTGAACGCGGCCAGCATGAATACGTAAAGCGCGAGAAACCCATCCATCGGCGCAAGCCTCCCCGGCATCGTTGCCGCCCCATCATAACCGCAGGCCCAACCCCTCGCGCCATAGGTCAACCGATTGGCCCGGCCGGCGTTTTCATCCTTGCCCCCAACCAAAGGAATCGGCACGATGAAATCCATGGCCTGGCTTGTCTTCCCCCTGCCCACCTTTCCACATGACGGACGCCGCTAGATCCATGGCCGATGTCGTCGGCGGAAGCGCGACGCCTCCGGCGACAGCTGTGGTGGCGCCTTCGCCGACTGACCTCGATGGATTCCTCGCATCGGTCGAGCGCCGAGCCTTCCGCGTGGCCGAGCTCGCGCTCGGCCAGCGAGAGGAGGCGTTGGACGCCGTGCAGGACGCAATGGTCAAGTTGCTTCGATACCGCGAACGGCCACCGGGCGAGTGGACGCCGCTGTTCTGGAGCATCCTGCGCAGCCAGATTACCGACCGCCACCGCCGCAACGGGATCCGGCGGCGCTTCGTTTCGTGGTTTGGGCGCGAAGATGAATCCGGCGAAGATCCGATCGCCGCCCTGCCCGATCCCGGGCCGGACCCTGCGCACAGGCATATCGACCAGCAGACCTGGCAGGCGCTCGGCCTCGCCGTGCGACGATTGCCGCGACGGCAGCGCGAGTGTTTCCTGCTGCGCGAGCTGCAAGGGCTCAGCGTGGCCGATACTGCGGCGGCGATGGGCTGTTCGGAAGGTTCAGTGAAGACTCATTTGTCGCGGGCGCTGGGTGCGCTGCGAATCACCCTGGAGGACTGGCGATGAACAGCCAAGATGACAACCGCGCTGCCGATCGATCGGTAGCAAGCAAGGCGCGCCAGGAATTCGAATCGGCGGTCGATTCGATCGATGCGGGCACCGGCAATCGCCTTCGCCTGATGCGCCGCGAGGCGTTGGCGGCAACTCAAACCAGGGAACGCGGCTGGCTGGTTCCGGCCATCGCCGTGGCGGCAGCGGTACTCGCCATCGGCCTGGCCTGGCGCCAGCCATCGGTAGCCACCGCCCCGACACCGTCCGCGATTGCCGTCGATGAAGCCGCGCAACTGGGGTTCCCCAGCGACGATGAAGCCGAGTTGTATGCCTGGCTCGGCGACGCACCGGTGGCGACGCCAGCGGGAGACACGCTTTGAGCAAGGCGCACTGGCTCGCTGCGTGCTTTGCCTGCCTGCTTGCCGGCCCGGTGCAGGCGCTGACTGACGCGGCCTGGCAGGACGATGCGGGAAGCGTCGGCGTGCCCGAAGGCGTACGCGTACCTGGCTGGAAAGACCTCAACCCCACGCAACAAGCCGATCTCGCGCGATTCGAGCAGCATTGGGACCAGATGCCGGCCTCGCGCCGGGTCGCGATCCTCGAGCGTCATGCGCGCTGGCAGCGCGAATCGCCGCGCGCGCGCGAAACCATTCGCGAGGGCGAACGCAATTTCCAGCGGATGACGCCGCGACAGCGCGACATGATGCGGCTCTCGATCGCCGCGGTGCGCAAGCTTCCGCCCGCCGAGCAGCGGCGGCTGCGCCACCGCTGGCAATCCATGACGCCGGCCGAACGCAGCCGATGGCTCGAACGCGGCGGCCCGGGAATCGCCCCGCCCCCGCGCTGAATCAGGCGCGTTTTTCGCCCGCGTGCGCCAGGCAGGTCTTGGCGATGAGTTCGTCGTTCCAGTCCAGCGTCAACTGGCCTTCCTTGTCGAGCAGAAGCGACAGGAAATTGAAGACATTGCGCGCGTACATCTCGCTTGCATGCAATGCGCCCATGCTGGCCAGGTTCAACGGACCAGCGACAGTGACGCCGTTGATGTCGAGGGTTTCGCCCGGGCGCGTCGATTCGCAATTGCCGCCGGTTTCCGCCGCCAGGTCCACGATCACGCTGCCAGGCTTCATGCCCGCCACCATGGCGGCGCTGATGATCTTCGGCGCGGGCCGACCGGGCACCGCCGCCGTCGTCACGATGACATCGACACTCTTCAGGTGGTCGGCGAGGCGCCGCTGTTGCTCGGCGCGTTCTTCGGCGGTGAGTTCACGCGCATAACCGCCTTCGCCCTTGGCCAACACGCCGAGGTCAAGGAACTTGCCGCCTAGCGACTCGATCTGCTCGCGCGTTTCGGGGCGCACGTCGAAGCCTTCGACCTGTGCGCCAAGCCGGCGAGCCGTCGCGATCGCCTGCAGGCCCGCCACACCCGCGCCCACGATCAGGACCTTGGAAGGACGGATCGTGCCTGCGGCCGTGGTGAGCATCGGAAAGAATCGCGGCGCGAGCTGCGCGGCGATCAGTACGGCCTTGTAACCGGCCATGCCGGCCTGCGAGCTCAGCACATCCATCGCTTGCGCGCGCGTCGTACGCGGCAGCCGCTCCAATGAAAACGCGCTGATCTTGCCGGCTGCCAGGGCATCGACGCGACCCGGATCGGCATGGGGCGCGAGCAAGCCGACCAGCAGCGCGCCCGGCTTCAGGGCGGCGAGTTCTGCGTTGGACGGCGGCTGCACGCACACGAGGATGTCGGCCTGGCCGAGCACGGACTGGCGGTCGGCAATGAATTCCGCACCAACGTAGGAATCGTCGGGAAAACTGGCCGGAGCGCCGGCACCTGCCTCGAGCAGCACGCGGGCCTTGTTGGCCAGCAGCTTCTTGCAGGTTTCCGGCGTCAGCGCGATGCGCCGCTCGCCTGCAGCGGTTTCACGGACGAAAGCAACGGTTACCGACATGCAAGCAGCCTCCCCGATTCGATGGGGAGGATGCTACCGGATGCGGGGTCCTTAGGCGACGTCGTTCTGCAGGCGGCCCATGACGCGGTGCATGGCCTGGTCAAACACGTGCTCCTGTTCGCGGAGCACCAGGTTGCCCAGCTTCTTCATGGCGGCCAGTTCTTCGATCGAGGCAACCAGGATGCGCACGCCGCGACGGTTGACGAACATCAGTCGCGACGAAATCGGGCTGACCCAGGACAGCTTGGCGGGATGAAGCTTCTGGTCCTCGCCTGCGAGGTCGAGCCAGACGCCGATCTTCAGGTCGCGCAGCAAGGGCAAGTCTTCTTCTTCGTAGTCCAGGCGTTCCTTGTCGGAAACGATGGACAGGGCCGGTTTGGCCTCCGCCGCCGCGGCCGACACGACCTTGGGCTTGTCCGACTGCACCGGCAGCGGGTGCTTGATCGACTCGATGCTGGCCGCGATGCTTCGGATGGTCTCTCCGGCAGACTCGCCGGTGATGCCGGAGCTGGCCAGAACCGTTTCGATCGGCTCGCGCAGGTTTTGCAATGCGGAACTTGCGTTCGGAGTCGGACGGCCTTCTCGCGGCAGCAGGTCGAGCAAACTGTCAGCGACGCCGAGCGCGGAATTCCATGCAGCGCTGTCCGGACCTTCGCGCAAGGCGATCATGGACAGGTGATGCGACCAGCTGCGCGACAGGAAGTCGTTCAGCGCGGCCGGCAGGGCCCGGTCTTCGATGCGACGGCTCAGTTCGGTGGCAGCGAGGGTGCGCGCCTGCTCCAGCCGTTCCTGGCCGCGTTGCGATTCGGTGGCGCGGCGCTCGGCGAGCTCGATGCGACGATTGTGCTGCTCGAGGAAGGCACGCAGTTCCTGTTCGAGCGTTTCAAAGATCGCGATGTCTTCGTTGAAATCGGCGACCAGGCGGTCGACGGTTTCCTCGGCCTTGTGCAGCAGCTCCTTTTCCTGCGGGCCTTCGCCCTTGTTGCCTTCGACCGCTTCGGAAAGCGAGTTGAGCAGGCGACGCGCGGGATGGGTCTTGTACTGGAACAGGCGACGGTCCATGACCGCGGCCTTCACGTAGGGAACGACCAGCCGCGAAATCATCGTGCGCGCCTGCGCCTCGAAGTCGCGCTCGTCGAACAAGACGTCGAACAGCATGCCCACCAGGTCCACGGCATCTTCGTGCTCAGTGGACATGTTGACCTGGTCGGGCGACACGCCGATGCGGCCGGTGTTCTGCAGCATCTCGCGTTTCATCAATTGCGAGAGCGATGCTTCCGCGTTGCTCATCGCCTCGTGCACGGCATTGGGAACCTGCGGCTGCAACAGCGACAGCACCGACATCATTTCGTTGAGGGCCAGCGGACGACGATGGCCGCCGGCGGCACCACCCATGCCCGCTGCGCCAGCCGCACCACCACCAAACTGCGGACGCCAGCTATGCAATAGCTCGCACAAGGCATCGAACATGACCCGGTCGTCGGCTTGTTGCGCTTCGTGGCGGTGCTGCGCCTGCCCGGCGTTCGCCGCGGCAGCGGCGGCTGCCGCGGCGGCGGGGTTGGCGGCGCTTTCAAGCGGACGCGGATTGCCCAATTCCGGCAGGATGCCGGCGGTGGTCATGCGCGCATTGAGTTCGGTCAGCAGCGCGCCGAGCGAACTGACGAGCTCGCGCTCGTAAATCTTGAACAGCACGACGCGCAGGTTGTCCGGCAGCGTGATGTCGGCCTGCGCGGCCTGCATGCCGTTGGCCAGGCTGGAAGCGCTGAGCGGGTTGAGCCCGGTCTCGAGCTTCAGCACGCCGACCATGGATGCAAATCGACGCTCGACTGCGTCCAATGCCGGGCCGTGCGCCCTCGTGATGGCTTCAATGACGACTTCGGAAGCGAGCTGCGCTTCCAACTGGTCGGCCTCGACCAGGCCGAGTATGTGGTCGCCCTTTTTTGCCAGCGAGATCTGCTGCAGGAGGGACTCGAAACCCTGTTCGAAATGCTTGGTGAAGGCATTTTCAAGCGGCGTGCGCGAAAGGCGCAGTACCCGCATGGCGTCGAGCGGCGGCGAGCCGGCGACGGCGCCTTCCTTCTGGGCCAGGTCGAACAACCAGTCATCGGCCTTGCCCAGGACGCGGCCGAGGGCTGCCTGGAGGTGCGCGAGGCTCCTCTTTCGCAACGTATCGAAGAGTTGCGGATCGTTCTGGTACACCCAGCGACCTTGGATTGGATAGTGTTGCGGCGTCATGGAAACTCTCGGGGGGATAGAGTTTTGCTTGTCGCTAAATTATTGCATTTAACCTTGGCATAATGTGATTCCGATTGCAGTTCAGCCAAGCGGTCGATTCTGACGACCGATCGGTCTAACCCGTCATCTTCCGCTCCGACCACGATGCCAGAGTTCCGCCCATGGATGTGTTGCAGGTGCTTGATCATCGTCGCTCGACACCGTCCCGCTTGCTGTCCGAGCCCGGCCCTGATGCCGGGCAACTCCAGCGGATGCTGGCCGCTGCAGTGCGAGTGCCAGACCACGGACGGCTGGAACCATGGCGCTTCATCCTCATCCGGGGCGACAACCGACAGCGATTGGGTGATGTCCTCGCCCGTCGCGCTGTCGAACGAAATCCCGATGCCCTTGTGGCCGTGGTGGACAAGGATCGGGCTCGCTTCAACCAGGCGCCGTTGGTGATCGCTGTCATCGCCAGACTGACCCCGGGACACAAGGTTCCCGAACAGGAACAACTCCTGTCCGGGGGCGCGGTCTGCCTGACGCTGCTGCAGGCGGCCGAAGTGCTTGGATTCGGCGCGCAATGGCTGACCGGCTGGGCGGCCTACGACCCGGTGGTGGCCGGCACGCTGGGCCTTGTCGAAAACGAAAAGGTGCTTGGCTTCATCCATGTCGGCACGGCGACTGAACGCATTGCCGAACGCGATCGTCCTGATCCCGCTGCCATCACCCGCGACCTGCAACTGTGACCGAGCCTGTCTACCTGGTCGATTCGAGCATGTACGTGTTCCGTGCCTGGCACTCGATGCCCGATGAGTTCCGCGATGCGGACGGCGAGCCGGTGAATGCCGTGCACGGCTTCACTCGGTTCGTGCTCGAACTTATCGAACGGCACCGGCCAGCCCGCCTGGTGTTCGCCTTCGACGTCGCGCTGGAAAGCAGCTTCCGCAACACGCTCTATCCCGCCTACAAGGCCAATCGCGAGCCCGCGCCCGAGGAGCTGAAGCGTCAGTTCGGCTACTGCCAGTCGGTCTGTCGCGCCCTTGGTTTTCCGGTGTTGGCCGACCCGCACTACGAGGCCGACGACCTGATCGGCACCGCCCTGCACCATGTCCGACGCAACGGCCACCGCGGGCTGATCCTGTCGGCTGACAAGGATCTCGCGCAATTGCTCAGCGGCGGCGACGTGCAATGGGACTATGCCCGCAATGAGCGCTGGGGCGTCGAGGGCGTGAAGCCGCGCTACGGCGTGCATGCCCACCAGATCGCCGACTACCTCGGCCTGACCGGTGACGCCGTCGACAACATTCCGGGCGTACCCGGCATCGGCGCAAAAACCGCCGCCACCCTGCTCGGCCATTTCGAATCGCTGGACGCCCTGCTGGAGCGGGTGGCCGAGGTTCCGTTCCTAAGGTTGCGGGGCAGCGCCCGGCACGCCGAACAATTGAAGACCCATCGCGACATTGCCCTGCTGTCGCGGCAGCTCGCCACCATTGCCTGCGACGCACCCCTGCCCGAGGACTTCGGAAACGGCGAGCGGCGTGCCGTGGATGGCGCCCGCCTGGAGGCCCTGGCCGAACAACTGCGCTTCGGCCCGCTGACCCGGCGCCGGCTGCAAACCGCCGCCGCGGGTTAGCATCGAGCCATGGACGAGCCGATCGAAACTGTTTACGAGGGCAAGTGGCTGCGCTTGAAGAAGCGCGGCCGCTGGGAATTCGCCGAACGCACGAATGTCGGCGGCATGGCCGTGATCATCGTGGCGGCCACGCCGGAGGGCAATTTGATCTTCGTCGAGCAGGATCGAATTCCGGTCGAAGGCAGGACCATTGAAATGCCGGCCGGACTGGTCGGCGACATCGAAGCCGGTGAATCGATCGAGTTGGCTGCAAGCCGTGAACTGCTCGAAGAGACGGGCTGGCAAGCTTCTCGCATCGACCTGCTGATGGTCGGGCCCACCAGTTCAGGCATGAGCAACGAGCGCGTGGCCTTCGTTCGCGCCAGCGGGCTGGTTCGCCTGCATGCAGGCGGTGGCGACGAAAGCGAACAGATCATCGTGCACGAAGTGCCGATCGCCGAAGCGCCCGCATGGCTTGCCTCGAAGATGGCCGAGGGTTACCAGCTGGACGCGAAACTCTGGGCCGGACTTTGGCTGCTCAACCGGAATCCGGACGGCTCGCCCGCCTGAGGCGACGGCGGGCAGGCGAAAGCGCGGTTAGCGGAAGGAATCCGTTGCGTCCAGCAGGGCTGATGCATTCTCCGGTTCGAAGGCCGAGTGGCCGGCGCTGGGAGAAATCTGCAAGCGCGATTCCGGCCACGCCTTGTGCAGGTCCCAGGCATTCTGCACGGGACAGACCACGTCGTAGCGACCATGCACGATGACGCCGGGAATGCCATGCAGGCGATGCGCGTCGCGCAATAGCTGGTCCTCGACGTCGAAAAACCCGCCGTGCACGAAATAGTGGCTTTCGATCCGGGCGAAACTCAGCGCGAAGTGCGCATCCCGGTGGCCGTCGATGAACGCTGCGTCCGGCAACAACAAGCTGGTGGAGGCTTCCCATACCGACCAGGCGCGCGCGGCTGCCAGGCGCGTAGCCTCGCTGGGCGAGGTGAGGCGACGGTGGTAGGCGGAGATCAGGTCGGATCGCTCGACTTCGGGAATGGCCTGCAGATACTGGTCCCAGGCTTCGGGATACAGGCGGCTGGCGCCTTCCTGGTAGAACCATTCCAGTTCCCAGCGACGCAGCATGAAGATGCCGCGCAGGACGAGTTCGGTCGCGCGGCTCGGGTGGGCCTGGGCATATGCCAGCGCCAGGGTCGAGCCCCAGCTGCCGCCGAAAACCTGCCAACGCGAGATGCCGAGGTGTTCGCGTAGCGCCTCGATGTCGGCCACCAGGTCCCAGGTCGTGTTGTCCACCAGGTCGGCGTGCGGCGTTGACCGGCCGGACCCGCGCTGGTCGAAAAGCACGATGCGGTAGGCCTTGGGATCATGGAACCGGCGCATCTTGGCACTGCACCCCGCGCCAGGCCCTCCGTGCAGAATCACGACAGGCTTGCCGTCGGGATTTCCACATTGCTCGTAATAGACCTGGTGGCGTGCGTCGACGCCAAGCATGCCGCTGTCGTACACGTCGAGTTCGGGGTAAAGGTCGCGCATGGGCCAGCCTCGGGGGTAATGGCCGAATTCTACCGCGCTGGCGAGCTTGCGCTGTCACGTGCATCGGTTATGCTCGGCTCGTGAACAAGCCCATGCCGCGACTGGCGCTGGTGGGTGCCGGGACAAACCACCTGGCCGGGCAACTGCCCTCCAACGAATCTTCGATGCCCCGCGTGCTGTCCCTCGACGCGCATGGCCGCATCCTTGACTGGATGCACTGGCAGGATGCCGTCTGCCTGTACGTTCGCGGTGCCGTGGCCTGGACCATGGGCGACCCCTGCCTGACCGTGCATGGCGGCACCAGCCGGCATACCGGTCTGCAAAGCGTCATCGACCTGCATCCGATCGTTGCTGCACGCGGCCACGCGCACCCGCGCTCGCTGGATCCTTCGCCGGCATTGACCAATGCGGCGCTGTTCGCACGAGACGGTTCGCTGTGCATGTATTGCGGCAAGGAATACGGGCGGCACTCGCTGACCCGCGACCATGTCATGCCCATTTCCAGGGGTGGGCGCGACACTTGGGAAAACGTGGTCTGTGCGTGCTTCCACTGCAATTCCCGCAAGGGCGGGCGCACGCCGCAGCAGGCGGGAATGCCGTTGCTGGCGGTTCCGTTCCGGCCGAGTTGGGTCGAGCATCTCATACTTTCGAATCGCCACATCCTGGCCGACCAGATGGCGTTCCTGAAGCACCACTTGCCCAAGCGCGCCCGTCCGCAAGCCTGAATCGGGTTTTTCGCGTTGTTGCGCTGCCGTTTGACGGCATCGGTCCCGGACAGCAAACTCCGCGCACACGCGCCGAACCGGGCCGTGACCAGGGGAGCCCGTTTCGATGTCCAGCGCCACGTTGTGCTTCAGCGGTTTTTCGCGTGACGAACTGGCGCAGGTCCAGCAGCTTTTCGAGCAGGCCAATACGGGGTTGGGCGAAGGCTGGTCCCTGGCGTCGGAACCCGAAGCCCAGGTGCTCGTGATCGACATGGATTCGATGTACGGGCACATGACCTGGCTGAAGGCGGCCAGCGGTGGCAAGACCACCGTCGGCATGACTGCGGGCGACCGCTGCGAGACCGACTTCCTGCTCAAGCGTCCTGCGGACCGCGCGTCCCTGCGCAACCTGCTGGCAAGGATCTCCGAGGGTCGCGGCAAAGCCCCTCCTCCGACCCACGAATCGACGCCGACGCCGGCGTCTTCAAGGTCTGATGCCGAACCCGTCGAAGCGGATGCCCCCGCCTCCGAGCGCCCGTCGGCCGACTACATCGCCGCAATCACCACCGGCAAGATGGCTGCCCTGCCCGCGAACGCGCAGCCGCACCAGCCGGCAATTTCCGACCTGCTTGCGCAGGCCAAGGGCCCGACACGGGTACAGGTTGCCGGTGCGCCGGACCTCCTGCTCGACCCGACCAGCCAGACTTACGCGGGTTGTTCGACCCTCAAGCCGCTCCTGCCCCATGTCGAGGCGGTGATTGACGCGTCGGGCGCCTTGCCGGCGGATATGGCGGAATTCGATCGCGCCAAGCTCACGTCCGGTGGCGCGCAACCCTTCATGCGACTGCTCTGGCTGTGCGGCTTGACCGTCGGCAAGGGCCACCTGTTGCCCGGTTTCACCGAAGCCAGGAAATTCGTGCTGACCAAGTGGCCGCAGATCGAGCGGGAATTTCCCAAGCACTTCCGCCTGGCTACCGTGATGATGAAGGGGCCCGCCTTCGTGAAGGACATTGCCGAAGCGTCGGGGGTCAGCGCGGCGGACGTGACCGATTTCATCAATGCCGGCCTGGTCAGCGGCGCCGTCGTGGCCGAGGGTGCAGAGCCTGCGGGCGGCGACCTGGCAAAGGCCAGCGCCTTGCTCTCGAGGCCTCGCGCGGGCTGAACCCAGGCTTGGCTGAACAGCGTCGGCTTGCCCTGCACCGGGCCGGTGCCGGACACTAGCGGTCTTGTTTCCCCCGATTGTGACCGATGGACTCCGAGCGCTACCCGCGCCTCTCCCGCATTGCCCTGCCCGAAGACCTTCGGCGCTTCCCGGAATCCGAACTGCCGGCGATCGCCGACGAGCTTCGTGCCTATCTGGTTGAAACCGTCAGCCAGGTGGGCGGCCATTTTGGCGCCGGCCTGGGCGTGATCGAGCTGACGGTTGCCCTGCACTACCTGTACGAAACGCCCGTCGACCGGCTGGTCTGGGATGTCGGCCACCAGTGTTATCCGCACAAGATCCTGACCGGCCGCCGCGACACCATCCATACCGTCAAGAAAAAAGATGGCGTAGCGCCCTTCCCGCGTCGCGAAGAAAGCGACTACGACAGCTTCGGCGTCGGCCATTCCTCGACTTCCATCTCTGCCGCGTTGGGCATGGCGATTGCGTTGCAGCGCCAGGGCGACCCGCGAAAAGTGGTGGCGGTGATCGGCGACGGCGCGATGACGGCCGGCATGGCTTTCGAAGCCCTGAACCACGCCGGCGGCATGGACCCGGAACCCAACCTGCTGGTGATCCTCAACGACAACCGGATGTCGATTTCCGAAAACGTCGGCGGCCTGACCAAGATGCTGGGCCGGATGATGAGCAGCAAGACCATGAACGCGGTGCGCGAAGGCGGCAAGAAATTGCTCGGCGACAAGCGCAACCCGACCGCGCGTTTCATCCGGCGCTGGGAAGAACACTGGAAGGGTATGCTGGTGCCTTCGACGCTGTTCGAGGAAATGGGTTTCCACTACAGCGGCCCTATCGACGGCCATAGCATTGCCGACCTCGTTGGCGCGCTGAAGACACTGAAAGGCCTCAAGGGCCCACAATTGCTGCATGTCATTACGACCAAGGGCAAGGGCTTCGAACTGGCCGAAGGCGACCAGATCGAATACCACGCGGTGTCGCCGTTCGATCCGGCGATCGGCGTGGTCAAGAAAGGCGTGGCCAAGCCCACCTACACGCAGGTTTTCGGCGACTGGTTGTGCGACATGGCCGCCAGCGACCAACGCCTGATGGGCATTACGCCGGCGATGCGCGAAGGCTCCGGCCTGGTGCGCTTCTCGCAGGAATATCCGCTTCGCTATTTCGATACCGCCATCGCCGAACAACACGCGGTGACCCTGGCCGCGGGCATGGCCTGCGAAGGCGCCAAGCCGGTCGTGGCAATCTATTCGACCTTCCTGCAACGCGCTTACGACCAGTTGATCCACGACGTGGCGCTGCAGGACCTCGACGTTTTGTTCGCGATCGATCGCGGCGGTCTGGTCGGACCCGATGGTGCCACCCATTCGGGAAGTTTCGACCTCAGCTACCTGCGTTGCATCCCGAACATGCTGGTGATGGCGCCAGCGGACGAAAACGAGTGCCGGCAGATGCTCAGCACCGGCTTCCGCCATCCGGGCCCGGCGGCGGTTCGCTATCCGCGCGGAAGCGGACCGGGCGTCGCCATCCAGTCCAACCTTGACACCCTGCCGGTCGGAAAGGCGCAATGGCGTCGCCGCGGCGAAAGCGTGGCGCTGCTCGCCTTCGGCGCATTGGTGCCGACGGCTGAAGCGGTCGCCGACGCGCTTTCCCTGAGCTGCGTGAACATGCGTTTTGTCAAGCCGCTCGATCGCGAGATGATCCTGGACCTTGCGCGCAGCCATGCCGGCCTGGTCACGCTGGAAGACAACGCCCTGATGGGCGGCGCCGGCAGTGCGATCGCCGAACTGCTCGCCGAGGAAGGCATCACCGTTGCCATGCTCCATCTCGGTCTTCCGGACGCTTATCTCGACCACGCCAGCCGGGAAGACCTGCTCGCGCAGTCGGGCCTGGACGTGGCCGGCGTGCGCGCCGCGATCGTCAAGCGCTGGCCCGGCATCGCCGGCTCGCAGGTGCGCAGCGCGGCAAGCTGAACGGCTCGAATTCATTCAGCATTCGTTGCTTGTGTGATAACGCCGCTTGGGCTTCAATGGCGGCGAGCGCATGGACTCGCGCTCGTGGCCTTCAAGGGGTGTGTGATGAACTGCCGTTGCATCGCAGTCGGACTGTCACTGATGGCTATGCTCGCGCTCGCACCCGCGACGGCGTGGTGCCAAGCCAAGCCCGCATCTCCGCTACTACTGAAATTCCCTGCGACCTCGGGCACTGCCACACCCGCTTCCCTCGCGCGCTCCCATCCGATCAAGGTCGTAGATGGCGTGCGCCGCGGGCCGCGCTTCCAGCAAGTCGAGCCGAGCCTCAGTCAGCGTGCCTTGCAAAGTCTTCTCGAGAACGCCGACGTGGAATCGCCGGCAGCCAACGCGCAGGACGGAGCGACCTTTCGTTTCGAGCGTCGCGGCTCCGCCGGGCGCGATCTCTCGCAGGGCTACAAGGCCATGTGCGCGCGTGCGTCCGAAAAACTCTGGGACAATCCGAACGGCAAGCGCGTGAAGTTCGACATCGCCGGCAAGCCGGGCGTTGCGATCGAAATTCCGCTGCGCTGATTTGCCGCGCTCAAGCTGGCTGGCGTCCGCCCGTCACGCGGTCGCGCCCTTCCAGGTCAGTGAAAGTCCTGGCATCCACCAAGCCACTGTCCATCATCAGTGCTAGCACCTGCGCGCCTTGCGTCAGGCCATGCTCGATCAGCAGCCACGCCGATGGCACGAGGAATCGCCGCGCTTCATCGACAATGCGTCGAATGCCATCGAGCCCGTCGTCGCCTGCCACCAAGGCCGACTCCGGCTCGAAACGCAAGTCGCCCTGTGAAAGATGGAGGTCGCCGGTCGCGAGATAAGGCGGATTGCTGACGATCAGGTCGAACACTTCTTCCTGCACCGGCGAGAACCAGTCGCCTGCCAGGAATCGGATTCGGCCCGGGGCAAGCCTCGCTGCGTTCTTGCGCGCAACATCGAGGGCGCGAGGGTTCCGATCGATGGCCGTTACCGAAGCCAGCGGGCGCTCATGGGCGATGGCCAGCGCTATCGCGCCACTGCCGGTGCCGAGGTCGAGAACGCGCAGGGAAACATCGGAAGCCAAGCGCTCCAGGGCGAGTTCGACCAACCGCTCCGTCTCCGGCCGCGGTATCAGCGTATCGCTCGTCACCACGAGGCGCAGCGACCAGAATTCCTGCGCACCCAGGATGTGCGCGACGGGCTCGCCGCGAATCCTTCGCGCAATCAGGTCGCGAAAGCCCTTTTCGTCCAACTCGGGAAACGGATCATTGGCGTGGGCATAGAGCCACGACCGGGGCTTGCCCAGGGAGTGTGCGAGCAGGATCTCCGCTTCGGCGCGCGCCTCCTCGCCCGGAAGCCGCCCGGCGGCGAGGATGAGTGCGTCGGCGACGGTGTTTTGCGGCATGAATGCATTGTGCCTGATGACACTACGCTGACACTGCCCGGCGCATGCTGGTAGCCATGATCGGATCCCCGCCCACTGCCCGCCTGAGCGCCCTGCTGTCGGGCGTCGCGTGCCTGTTGCTGTCTGCCTGCCAGCCCACCTATTTCAGGGCGCTGAATGCGGGGGTCGATCCCGGAATTTCCAGCACCCGCGTCTACGACGTCGAACACGGCCTGTCTCTCGACATCTATCCGGCGCGCAATCCCCGGGGGCCGGCGCCCGTGGTGGTGTTCTTCTATGGCGGCAGCTGGCAGAGCGGTCGTCGCGAATACTATCGATTCGTCGGCGAGGCCTTGGCCGCGCGCGGCGTGGTCGTGGTCATTCCCGACTATCGCAAGGCGCCGCAGTTCGTATTTCCCGCGTTCATGCATGACGCCGCATCCGCCACCGCGTGGACGCTTTCCCATGCCGCCGAACTGGGCGGTGATCCTGCCCGCGTGCACGTCATGGGGCATTCGGCAGGCGGTCACATCGCAGCACTGTTGGGCACCGACGCGACATATCTCGCCCGACGCAATGTCCGGACTCGCCAGTTGGCCGGCGTGATCGGACTTGCCGGTCCCTATGATTTCCTGCCCATCACCGATCCCTCCATCAAGCAGGTATTCGGCGCGGAAAAAGACTGGCCGCAATCGCAGCCCGTGAACTTCGTCGACGGTGATGAACCGCCCTTCCTGTTGATCCATGGCGGCAGCGACAAACGCGTGTGGCCGATGAACAGCGAACACCTTGCCACCCGCCTGAAAGACCACCATGAGCCGGTAACCCTTCGAATCATCGAGCACACCGGCCACATCGGCCTGGTCAACGGTTTCTACTCGCCGCGATTCTCGCCGGTGCTCGAGGAAACGCTCGCATGGATCGGCCAGGCGCCTGCAGTCACGGCGCTCGATGTATCGGCGCCAGTTTCCGGAGATTGACAGGTTTAGACTATCGTCCGTGAACCTTCGCGATCTCCGCTACCTGACAGCCTTGGCCGACCTGCGCCATTTCGGTCGCGCGGCCCAGGCCTGCCACGTCAGCCAGCCAACGCTGTCCACGCAAATCCGGAAGCTGGAGGAAGAACTCGGCGTCGCCCTGGTTGAACGCGCGCCACGCCAAGTGATGCTGACGCCGGTGGGCCGCGATATCGCCGATCGCGCGCGCCGAGTGCTGGCCGACGTCGAACAGATGCGCGAGACTGCGCGACGCACGCTCGACCCGGAAGGCGGCAGCATCCGCCTCGGGATCTTCCCAACCCTGGGCCCCTACCTGTTGCCGCATGTCGTGCCCGTGCTGCGCACGCGGTTTCCGAAACTCGAGTTGTTGCTGGTCGAGGAAAAAACGGAACAACTGCTAGCCATGCTGCGCAATGGCCGGCTGGATGCCGCGGTGCTGGCGCTGCCCTTGCACGAGGACTGGCTGGAAACCGAGTTCCTGTTCGAGGAGCCCTTCATGCTGGCGGTACCGAACAATCATCGGCTTTCGAATCGCCGGAACCTGCAGCTGTCGGACCTGGCGGACCAGCATTTGCTGCTGCTCGAGGACGGCCATTGCCTTCGCGACCAGGCGCTCGAGGTGTGCACCATGGCCGGCGCCGGCGAGAAGGACGGATTCCGCGCGACCAGCCTGGAGACCCTCAGGCAGATGGTGGCCGCCGGCGTGGGAATCACGCTATTGCCGATGCTCGCGGTGAAGCCGCCGGTGTCCACGTCCACCGATATCCAACTGGTGGGCTTCAAGTCGCCTGCGCCGACCCGCCGGGTTGCGATGGCGTGGCGAAAGAGCTCCGCGATGGGCGCGTTCCTGCATCAGTTCGCTGCGGTGTTGCGCGAGTTGCCGCCCGACCTGCTCAAGGCACCTGCCAAGAGCGGCCGCTAGTCTTCTCTCCCGTTCTTCCTGCCAACCCGGAGCCGTTCCATGCCACTCAAAGGCAGCGTGACCGAAGGAAACCTGAAAGCCGCATTTTCCAGCGAGTCACAGGCCAATCGCCGCTATCTGTATTTCGCCCAGAAGGCCGATATCGAAGGCCTCAGCGACATCGCCAACGTGTTCCGTTCTACCGCCGAAGGCGAGACAGGCCACGCCCATGGCCACCTCGAATACCTGGAAGCGACCGGCGACCCGGCGACCGGCATGCCGTTTGGCGACACTGCCAGCAACCTGCGCAGCGCCATCGCCGGCGAGACCTACGAATATTCCGATATGTATCCGGGCATGGCTCGATCCGCGCGCGACGAGGGCTTCGACGAAATCGCCGACTGGTTCGAAACCCTGGCCAAGGCCGAGCGATCGCACGCCAATCGCTTCGCCAAGGCGCTGGCCGACATCGCTTGACGGCGACCTGCGTCGAGCCCGGCAAGCCCTTACACTACGTCGGCGGGCGGAAGGACGTGGGGCTGCGTGGGCAAGGGGATGCAGGCATGAACAAGCTGAAGCGGTCGGACTTGCTGTCGCTCGAACGCTATGCGGGCGAGAGGACGACGTTCCGCGCACGCGTGATCGCGCACAAGAAGGCCCGTTGCGTCGCGCTGGGCACGAATGTCAGCCTGCTGTTCGAAGACCGGCTTACCGTCCAGTACCAGGTGCAGGAAATGCTTCGCATCGAGCGCATCTTCGAAGCCGCGGGAATCCAGGAAGAACTCGATGCCTACAATCCGCTGATCCCCGACGGCGACAACCTCAAGGCGACGATGCTGTTCGAGTTTCCCGATGCGGTTGAACGCGCCGAGCGGCTGTCCCGGCTCGGGGGAATTGAAAAACGCGTCTATGCCGAAGTCGATGGCCATGCCCGCGTCTTCGCCCACGCCGATGACGACGTCGACCGCAGCAGCGGGGACAGGACGTCGGCCGTGCATTTCATTCGTTTCGAATTCAGCGGGGACGGCATCGCCGCGCTGAAGTCGGGCACGGGACTGTGCCTCGGCATCGACGATCCACGAATGCCCGAGCGCGTTCGGATTGCCGACGCGGTGGTTGCCGCGCTGGTTTGCGATTTCGGCGTCTGAGGCCATGCCTCGCTGGCTTTGGGCGACGTTGTTCATCCTGCTTGCTGGGCTGTTCCTGGTGGGACGTGATGGGCGGACTTCGCATCTGCCCACCAGCGCCACCGGTGCCATCACGTGCCCCATGCCACCGAGATTCACCGACCCCGCGCTGCCATTGCAGACGGACGTGAACGGCCGGATGCAGCCCTTCGATTTGGACGGTGCACGCTTCTCTCCACAGGCGGGTTTCAGCCTGGAGGCGCGGGTGCTGTCGCGTGAGAACTATTCACTCGGCCGCGAGTCCCGGTTCTCCCCCACCGACCTTGCCTTGGGTTGGGGACCGATGGCGGCACCCGGGATGGCCGACCGGTTGCACGTCAGCCAGGGCGGCCGCTGGTATCGATACCGCTGGGGCGAGGATGGCCCGCCCCTGCCGGTCGGGACCATCGTGCGCAGCAGCGCGAACATGCACATGGTGCCGTTCGATGCGAATGTCGCCAGGCAACTGGAACGGGTCAACGACGGCGACCTGGTGCGCATCCACGGCTGGCTCGTCCACATCGACCATGCCTCCGGCTGGCATTGGCGCAGTTCCCTCAGCCGCGAAGACTCGGGCGCCGGGGCCTGCGAACTGGTGCTGGTCTGTTCGATAGGGAACTAGAAGAAACGAGCGCGCGCTCAAGCCTCGTCGGCAGCTACCCGTGCCGGCTCAGCCTCGGCCGCTGAGATCCAGTCCATCATCGCGGGCAGCGCAAACATGCGCTGCATGTAGTCGAGCGTCGACTCCTGCAGCGGCGGACCGTAGCCCCTGAAGCGCACGCAGACCGGCGCGAACATTGCGTCCACGATTCCGAACTGCCCGCACAGGAATCCACCGTCGCTGCCATGCGTGCTGCGCAACGCCTGCCACAGCTGCTCGATTCGCGCGATATCCCGATCGGCTGCGGCATCCCAGTGCGGTTTCCGCGGCTGCCTGCGGCAGTTCATCGGCAACTGGCTGCGCATTGCGGCAAAACCGGAATGCATTTCGCAAGCAGCGCTGCGTGCCGCTGCGCGTGCGCGAGGCGATTCCGGCCATCCGCGGCCGCCGAGCCAACGCTCGTTCACGGTTTCGCAAATGGCCAGTGAATCCCAGACGATTTCATCATCCAGTTGCAAGGCAGGTACCCGACCCGTGGGTGAGTACGCGCTGATGCGCTGGAAGAACTCGGGGGTGTCCAGGGGTAGCTTCACCTCGTCGAATTCAAGGCCGAAATGCCGCATCAGCAGCCACGGTCGCAGCGACCACGACGAATAATTCTTGTTGCCGATCACCAGCGTGCGCATGTCAACCCACGGATCCGGCAACGGCCTGCACCTGGTTGCCACCGTAGTGGCGGGCCTTGGCCAGGGCGCGCGCGGCGCGTTCCAGTGCGAGCTGCGGACTGCGCTCGCCCAGCAGCATCTGCGAGACGCCGATGCTCAGGCCCAGTACTTTCTCGTCCCCGATCGGCAGGCCCAGCTTCTTCACTGCGGCGCAGATGCGCTCGCCCAGTACGCGCGCCTCGCCGATGGGCCGTCCGGACAGCAGGATCAGGAACTGGTCGGGCTCGACGCGGGCGATCGTTTCGCCGTAGTCGATTTCCTCGCGGATCATGTCCGCGACCAGTCGCGAGACGGTTGTTGACGACTCCGGCGACAAGTCATCAAAGCCGTCGATGGCAAGCCGCAGCAGCGACAAGGGCTTGCGCCTTAGCGCGGCGGACTCATGCGCGCGGCGCAGCAACTGCTCGACCATCTCGCGGCGATAGACGCCTGATTCGGGCTCGATTTCCGTAGCCTGCCGCAGCTGCATCACCGTGGCGGCTTCGTCGCCGGCGGTGGTCGCCAGCGCGGCAAACTCGGTGCACAAGTCGAGTTCGGGGTCGCTGTAACTGACGTTTGAACTCCGCTCGATGACCAGCACGCCCCAGCCGGGGCGTTCGATCGGCAATGGAATCACTGCCAGCAAGGCCTGCTGCACAGGTCCATCGGGCCCGGTGAAGTCCACCCCGATCTGCTGGGGCGCCAACGAGCGGCTCAGGTTCTTGAGCAGCGAGCCACGTTGCGCCAGCAACATCTGGAACCAGGGCTCCGCCGTCTTGGGCTCAACCAGCAGCAGGTCTTCGTTGTGGTAGTTCATGGCGATGACTGCGGCTGCGTGCTGCGGCAGCACCGGCTTCAATCCGCCCATCAGGCGACGGTAGGCGATCCATTCCATGTCGCCATCATCCGACGCATTTTCCATGCCGGCCTGCAGGCTGCGAATCATCCATTCGCGTGCGTGCGCGATCTTCTGCTCTGCGCTTTGTTCAGTGCCGCCCCCGCGCATCCGCCGCAGCCTTTCCTGCAGCAGGTCGCGAATCCAGGGTGCGAACAGATAGATGACCATCAGCAGCGCGAGCAGCAACTGGAAGCCGCGCGTGACCAGTCGCGTGGCGGGCAGCATCTGCAGGAAGCCGAGCGCAATCACGGCCATCGCCGGCACCATCGCCAGCCATACCAGCGCGGGCAGCCAGCGCCATCGCCGGGGGTCCGACAACAGGACGAACGCACACATCAGGCTGGTCGCCGCAACCACCAGCAGGCCGGCCAGCTGCAGTTGCGGAAGCAGCCAGGCAGGAAGGACCAGGATCACGAGCGCCAGCAGCACCAGCCCAAAGCCGGCGCGATCGATCAGCGAGCCCAGCGACGGGTTGGTCTTTTCCATTCCCGCGTACTGCTGGGTTGCCCATAACAATGGCGCGCAGGCCATCACCCACAGCACGACCGGCAGTGCCGGAATGGCAGCCAGGCTGGTTCCACCCAGGCTCAGCTGCAAGTGATAGTTGCCCACCACGGCGGCACAGAGGGAGCCAAACGCAGCGGCTGCCACGCGTAGCGTTCTTTCACCGGTCCAGGCGCGCCGCGCCACGGCTGTCGCGAAGATGCCGAACAGGCCCGCATAGAGCAGGTCGTAGGCCAGGCTGCTGGCCCGGGCCCGCTCGCGCCACTGGGCCTGGTCGATGACCCTCGGCCGCAAATTCAGGTGTCCCTGGCCCTGGATCTCGAGGTACAGGGTGAGATTGCGCGGCGCCGATGCCGGCAATGCCAACACGAACGAGTCGGGCCAGCGAACCGCTTCATCGGTTTCGGCGATGCCGGTACTTGCCACCGCGTTGCCTGGGTCGCCGTCCACGTACAGGCGCAGGGAATCGATTGCCTGACGCGGCAGGCTGACGAAACGCGGCTCGCTGTCGGCGGGCAACTGCGTCCGGATTCGCAGCCAGAGGGTGGTGCCGGGCCGACCAATGGCATGGATTCCGTCGGAAACAACCGGCGTGAAGCCGATCTTTGCGCGGCCGGACACGATCTGGTCGAGCGAAATCGTGCTGGGCGCCTGGACGATCGCCATGACCGGACCTGCGGAGAGCGCGGGGGACGGGGCTGTCGTGGCGGCTACGGTCGCCTGTGTTCCAGCGACAAGGCACGCCAACGCGGCCAAGGCTGTCAGCAAGCGCGGGGTCCAGCCCGTGGTCCGGTCTCGTCTCGTCACTTCCGCACTCCCTCTTGCGAAGCCCAGTGTGCCGCAAATTGAAGCATCGGCATATTGCACGGACGGTACCGTGACGGCTTCAGCAGGCCACGCTTTCGGGCCGAGGGCGCGGCGATCCGCGGAGGTCGGGTAAACTTGCCGACTCCCACGAAGAAACTCATCCGCATGAACGACCCCACCGCCTCGCTGGCGACCGAAAAACAGGACTTCATCCGGCAGATCGTGCGGGATGACCTGGCCGAGGGGCGGCATGCCAGCATCCACACGCGCTTCCCGCCGGAGCCAAACGGCTACCTGCACATCGGCCATGCCAAGAGCATATGCCTGAATTTCGGCGTTGCGGCGGAGTTTGGCGGCAGCTGCAACCTTCGCTTCGACGACACCAATCCGAGCAAGGAAGACATCGAATACGTCGAAGCGATCAAGGACGACGTGACCTGGCTGGGCTTCGAGTGGTCCGAGCTGCGCCACGCTTCCGATTATTTCGAGGTGTTCTATCGCAGTGCACTGAAGCTGATCGAGGATGGCAAGGCCTTCGTCTGCGACCTGAGTGCAGGCGAGGTGCGCGAGTACCGCGGCACGCTGACCGAACCCGGTCGCAACTCGCCCTTTCGCGAGCGCGGCGCGGCGGAAAACCTCGACCTGTTCCAGCGCATGCGCGCGGGCGAGTTTCCCGACGGCACGCGCACCCTGCGCGCGAAGATCGACATGGCCAGCGGCAACATCAACTTGCGCGACCCGGCCATCTATCGCATCCGGCATGTCATCCACCAGAACACCGGTGATGCCTGGCCGATCTATCCGATGTACGACTACGCGCATTGCATTTCGGACGCCGTGGAGGGCATCACCCACTCCCTGTGTACGCTGGAGTTCGAGGACCACCGCCCGTTGTACGACTGGTGCATTGACAACATCGACCTGCCCTCTCATCCACGGCTGTGGCAGAACCTCGTCGATGACGGGCTCGATACCCGCGTGTCGAAGCCGCGGCAGATCGAATTCTCGCGCCTCAACATCAACTACACGGTGATGAGCAAGCGCAAGTTGATGGCCCTGGTGCAGGACGGCCTGGTTTCAGGCTGGGACGATCCGCGCATGCCGACGCTGCAGGGCCTGCGCCGGCGCGGCTACACACCCGCGTCGTTGCGCCTGCTGGCCGATCGCATAGGGATTTCAAAACAGAATTCGCTCACCGACTATTCGTTGCTGGAAGGCTGCGTGCGCGAGGACCTCGACGGCAAGGCCGTGCGCCGCATGGCGGTGATCGACCCGGTCAAGCTGGTCATCACCAACCTGGCGCAGGACCACGAGGAAATGCTGCCCTTCGCCAACCATCCCAAGCTGCCCGAACTGGGCTCGCGGCTGTTGCCGTTTTCACCCGAGCTGTGGATCGAGCGCGACGACTTCATGGAATTCCCGGCGAAAGGCTTCCACCGCCTCTCGCCGGGTGGTGAAGTGCGCTTGCGTGGCGTAGGCATCGTGCGCTGCGAGGAAGTGGTGAAGGAAGGCGACGATGTCGTCGCGCTGCAATGCACGCTGGACCCGGAGTCACGCGCGGGCATGCCCGGCGCCGATCGCAAGATCAAGGGCACCATCCACTGGGTCAGCGCACGCCATGCGGTGCAGGCGGAAGTGCGCCTGTACGACCGCCTCTTCACCGTGCCCGATCCGGACAGCGAGGATGAAGGCAAGACCTATCGCGACTATCTCAACCCGACGTCGGTGCGAAGCGTGGCCGCCTATCTCGAACCGGCTGCCGCCGATGTCGAACCCGAGCAGGCCTTCCAGTTCGAACGGCTGGGTTATTTCGTTGCCGACCGGCGCGACCATCGCGGCGACGCGCCTGTCTTCAATCGCACGGTTACCCTGCGCGATAGCTGGGCACGGCCGGCAACCCCCTGAACATGCGCGAGGCCCGGACCATGGACAAGCAGGCAATGATTCGGAAACTGGCATGGACCACGATGGCAATCGGAATGCTGGCGTTGGCATCGTGCACCGCACCCGGTGATTCGCCCGTGGGCGCGACCACTGACGCCGACGCGCCGACTACATCGCAGAGCACGTCGCCTGCTACGCCGCCACGCGCCGAACCTTCGGCGGTGCCGGCGCAAGCTTCGTCTCCAACCGCTCCGATGGCAGGACCCGAGGGCAAGCCAGGGCTGCCTCCGCTGTCGCTCGGCGCCGACGCGGGTCGCGCCTGTGGCAATGATTCCGATTGCGCCGTGAAGGATGCCGGCAGTTGTTGCGGCTATCGCCCGGTATGCGTGAACAAGGACACGCCCACCTTTCCGGAAAAGGTGAAGGCTGCTTGCGCCAAGGAGGGTCGGGTCGGGATTTGCGGCTTCCAGGTCATCGACGGGTGCCAGTGCGTTGCCGGCAAGTGCAAGGGTGTTCCGATGATGGAAAACAGCGTGCCGCTGCAATGACGATCGGCATGCAAGTGGCGCTGGCGCTACCCGATTGGGTGCGCGATGAAGTGTCGATGGACAGGCTGTATCCGACCCGCGACGAACGAATCGAGCTCGCCATCGAGCTGTCGCGCGCCAACGTCACGCATGGCACCGGCGGACCGTTCGGTGCCGCCGTATTCGACGGCCCGGGCCGTTTGCTGGGCGTCGGCGTCAACCGGGTGCTGGCGTCGAATTGTTCGGCGGCGCATGCCGAAGTGATGGCGCTGGGCAGCAGCCAGCAGAACCTGCGGCGCTTCCGCCTCAATGGCGAAGGCGGACCGATCACGCTGGCCACGTCCGCGCAACCTTGCGCGATGTGTTACGGCGCGCTGATCTGGGCGGGGATAGACGAAGTGTTGATCGGCGCGCGCAGCGATGACGTGCAGGCGCTCGCAAAATTCGACGAAGGCCCGCTGCCGGCGGACTGGGCAGGTGAACTGGAACATCGCGGGATCGCGGTGCACGGCGACCTGCGGCGCGACGAGGCCTGCAAGGTGTTGCGCGATTACGGGGAGAGCGGCGTTGTCTATTGATGGCATGGAAGAAGCCACTGGCGAGGTCGGCGCCCATGCCGACGGCCTGCTCTGCTACTGCCGACCGGGCTTCGAACCCGAGTTGGCCGCGGAACTCGGCGAGCGCGCGGCACTCGCCGGCTTTTCGGGATACGCGCGCACGCAGCGAAATTCGGGCCACGTGTTGTACCTGGGCAGCGACGGCGCGGGATTGTCGCGCAGCCTGCCGTTTTCCGGCCTGATATTTGCGCGACAAAAATTGCGTCTGCTGGCCGAACTCAAGGACATCGATCCGAAGGACAGGATCACGCCCATTTTCGACGCGCTGGCCGGTCGCGGCCGATACGGCGACATGATGGTCGAGCATCCCGATTCCGACGAAGCCCGGCCGCTTTCGGGCCTGGCCCGTGCTTTCGGCAACGCCTTGCGCCCCGCCCTGCGCCAGCGCGGCCTGCTCACCGAAAAGGACGATCCACGCCTGCCGCGACTGCACGTCTGCCTGCTTGCAGGTGACCACCTGCTGCTCGGCGCCAGCGATACGGGCGATGCATCGCCCTGGCCCCTGGGCGTGCCAAGGCTGCGCCAGTTGTCCGAAGCTCCCAGTCGCTCGGCCCTGAAGCTGGAAGAAGCCATCCTGTCGCTGATGCTGCCCGACGAGCGTGAGCGCCTGGTCAAGCCGGGCATGTGCGCCGCCGACCTGGGTGCAGCGCCCGGCGGCTGGAGCTGGATCCTCGCGCGCCATCATTTCAAGGTGATCGCGGTGGACAACGGGCCGATGGCGGAGTCGGCGTTGGCGACCGGCCTGGTCGATCACATTCGCGCCGACGGCTTCAGCTGGAAACCACCGAAGCCGCAGGACTGGCTGGTCTGCGATATGGTCGAATCGCCGCGCAAGGTCGCCTCGCGCATGGCTGAATGGTTTGCGCTGGGCTGGTGCGAGCACGCGATCTTCAACCTCAAGCTGCCGATGAAGAAGCGCTGGGAAGAAACCCGCCAATGCCTCGAAGCATTCAGGGAACAAGCCGGCAAGCCGCTTATAGTGCGGGCACGGCAGCTCTACCACGACCGTGAGGAAATCACTGTGTTCGCCACCAATCCCGCTGCAAAAGGACGCATGCTTTGAGAACCCGCCCATTCGCAATAATTCGCAAGCTCGCGCTGGTTGCGGCCCTCGGACTGACAGTTGCCGGCACCAGCACTGCAGGATCGGGCTCGAGTTATTTCGACGTCGTCGACACCGACCACAACAAGCGGATCTCGCTGGACGAATACCTCGAGCGATTCACCTTCGCATTCCGCAAGATGGACAGCAACCACGATTCCATCCTGCAGCCCCGGGAACAACTGGTGCCGAATGGGCCGACCGTAACGTTGCTGGAACTCAAGCACCGGCTGGAAAAACAGTTCCACCGCCAGGACATGGACAAGAATGGCTGGTTGAGCGCTCGCGAGTTCCTCGCACCGCCGGCCTGATCACAAACCCGCGGCGCGTTTCCAGAAAAACTGGGTCAGCGGTGGCAGCTTTCCGGCCAGGCCCAGCACGTGTCCGCGCAACAGGGTCGGCACGACCGACTCGTTGGAAAAAATGCGGTTGATCGTCTCGAACGAACCCGCGGCGATCGCATTCTCGCTCGCCCGCGACCGCGCCCAACGCTGCAATCGGTGCGCCGCGCTGAAATCCCGGCCATTCGTGCGTGCGTCGGCCACCATCCGGCCAAGCGATGCCACGTCGCGCAATCCGAGGTTGACCCCCTGCCCCGCCAGCGGATGCACCACGTGCGCGGCATCGCCAACCAAGGCCACGCGACCGATGGCCATCGGCTCGGCGAGTCGGCGGCGCAGCGGAAAGCCCTTGCGCTCGGAAACGCCGGTCACTTCGCCCAGGCGTGCGTCGAACGCGCGCGTCAGCTCACGGCAGAATTCCGTCGGCTCGAGCGCGAGCACGCGCTCGGCCTCGGCATCGGGCAAGGTCCAGACGATGGAGCAGCGACCATCCGCGCAAGGAAGGAATGCCAGCGGTCCGGTTACCAGGAAACGCTGCCAGGCGGTGTCCTGGTGGGGCTGTTGCGTGCTGACGTAGGCAACGACGCCCTGCTGCCCGTAGTCGTGGTCGCGCGTGTGCACGCCCAGCAACGAGCGGACGCGCGACGCCGCGCCGTCGGCGCCCAACAGGAGTTTGGAGCGCAAGCGGGTTCCACTCTGCAGTGTCAGCACGACCTCGTCGTCGTCCTGTTCGAGCTCGAGCAATTTGTCGGGGCACAGTCGTTCGATGGAAGGACTGCGTGCCAATGTCGCCCACAGGCGATCGACCAGCAGGCCGTGCTCGATGATATGGCCGAGGCTGCTGCGTCCCATCTGGTCCGCATCGAAGGCGAGTTCGCCGCCACCGGCCGCATCCCAGACCCGCATGTGTCGATAAGCATGCGCGCGCGCCGCAGCCACCGGGGCCCATGCGCCGAATTGTTCGAGCAGCGCCTGTGCATCCGGCGCGAAGGCGTACACGCGCAAGTCGGGAGTCGTCGGGTTCCATGCTGGCGGTTCGTGGGCCTCGACGATCGCGATGCGCAGGCCTTCAGCCGCCAGGCGCAGCGCAGCGGCTGCACCAACGACGCCGGCCCCGACCACCACCGTATCGAAGCGATCGCGCCGGCTCATGCGCCACTTCGTGAAAGCGCGGGAACGTTTCCGCGAAATCCCATCGCGCCCGACACCAGCGGCGCCGACAGGCCCGGCACGTTGGCCAGTGCCATCAAGCCGATCGAACGCAACAAGTGCATCGGCAGGGACGCATTGCCGGTTGCCCGCGCCAGCCCATCGCTGAAGGCCAAGGTGCGCTCGCGATCCTCGTGGCGCGACAGCTGGTAGGCCTGGAGCACGGCGTCGCTGCCAGGGTCGACGTCGGCACCTGCTGCAACCAGCGCGTCGGCGAGCGAAAGCGCATCGCGCAGTCCCAGGTTGAATCCTTGCGCGCCGATCGGATGGATGGTTTGCGCGGCATTGCCCATCAGCACCATGCGTCGGGATACGATCCGTTCGGCGATGACCCGCGTGATCGGATACGCGCTGCGCTTGCCGACGCGAACCACGCGCCCTGCCCGCCATCCGAAACGTGCCTGGAAATACTCGATGTAGGCGGCATCATCCATCGCCACCACGCTTTCAGCCTCCGCGCGCGGCACCGCGCAAATCGCGCCGTACTGCCGAGCCATCGGCAACAGCGCGACCGGCCCGTCGCTGGTGAATCTCTCATAGGCGCCGCCATCGGCCGGGCGATCGGTCACCAGGCTGCAGACCAGCAAGGTCTGCAGGTAGTCGTGCCGGTCCACGCCGATGCCATGGGCCTCGCGCGCGAAGGACTGCGTGCCGTCCGCGGCCACCAGCAAGCGCGTGGAGATTTCACTTTCGCCCATCGCAGCCGCTGCACCGACACCCGTACCCGGCTGCAGTCGCAATGCGACACCCCCTTCAATGTCGCGAAAGGCCGATACCGTTTGCGGACGCAGCAGTTGCAGGTCCGGCAGCGCTGCCAGGCGTCGTTCCAGGGCCTGGCCAAGTTCACGCGCAGCAACGACCCCGCCGAAAGCATCGCGCCCGACATCAGCCGCCTGCAGGCGCACGACGCCGAAATCGCCCTGCCGACTGACATGGATTCGCCGGATGGGGCTGGGAGGTTCGGAAAGATGCGCGAGTACGCCCAAAGACGCCAGCGCGTTCAGGCTGGCCGCCGCCAATGCAAGCTTGCGCTCGTCGAACCCCGGCGGCGATTCCCTGGGCAGGCTGCTCTCGACCAGGGCCGTGCGAAATCCGCGCCCGTCCAGCGCACAAGCCAGGCTGCTGCCGACCAGTCCGCCACCCAGCACCACAATGTCGAAATCCATTTTCACAAGTCTCTCGGACCGCAGGCAGACGCGTTGCGGTATCCTAACGACCTGGCCGCCGGCCGCCTATGGCCGTCGCGCCCCGACCACAGTCCCAGTTTATCCCACCGGATTCGCCATGCCATCACAGCCTCAATCCTCGCTTGCCACCGGACCGCTCCTGCTGGTCGGAATGATCGTCCTGGCGGCCCTGTCCCGACTGCTGCCGCATCCGCCGAATTTTTCGCCGGTCGAGGCCATCGCGCTGTTCGGCGGCGCCTACTTCATCAAGCGCAGCGCCGCCCTTTGGGTGCCGCTGGTCGCAATGCTGATTTCCGACCTGGCCCTGGGCCTGGTCAATGGCGGCATCTACGCCGAGTATTTCTTCAGCGCCGGCTTCCTGCTGGTGTACCTGTGCATCGCGCTCTCCACCGTGGTCGGGTTCGCCTTGCGCGGCCGCGTCACGGCCTTCCGCGTCGCCGGTTATTCGCTGGTGGGTTCACTGCTGTTTTTCCTGGTGACGAATTTCGGTACCTGGCTGGGCTCGACGATGTATCCCCAGACAGGCGCGGGACTGGTTTCGGCGTATGTCGCCGGCATCCCCTTCTTCCAGAACACCGTGCTCGGCACGCTGTTCTATTCGGTCGTTTTGTTCGGCAGCTTCGCGTTGCTCCGCCGGCGCATTCCGGCGCTGGGCCTGCAAACCGCCTGAGGCGCGCCCCATGGGCAATCGGCTATCCAAGATCTACACCCGCACCGGCGATGACGGCAGCACCGGGCTGGGCGACGGCGCGCGCGTATCGAAGGATTCCGCGCGCGTGTCTGCGTATGGCACCGTGGACGAAGCCAATTCCGCCATCGGCATCGTGCTCGCCTGCGACATCCCCGACGCCGTTCGCCATGTGCTGGTAGCGGTGCAGCACCAGATGTTCGACCTCGGCGGCGAGCTGTGCATCCCGGGCCATGCCGCGATCTTCGACGCCGACATCGATCGCCTTGAAGCGCAACTCGATGCCTTCAATGCCGACCTGCCGCCGTTGAAGGACTTCATCCTGCCCGGTGGCGGCATCGCCGCGGCGCATTGCCACCTCGCGCGCACCATCTGCCGCCGCGCAGAACGCGACGTCGTCACCTTGTCGCGACATGACGCGGTGCGGCCCGAAGCGATCCGCTTCCTGAATCGGTTGTCTGACTTGCTGTTCGTGGTGTCGCGCGTGCTGGCACGCGCCAGCGGCCACGGCGAAGTGCTCTGGAACCACGACCGCCGCAAGGGCTGAGATGCGGGTCTACACCCATCCCGATTGCCTGCAGCACGACCCTGGCGCCGGCCACCCGGAAGCACCGGCGCGACTGGCTGCCGTCCTGCAAGCCTTGCACGTAGGCCTGCCGAACTTGCAGTGGATGCAGGCGCCACTGGCCAGCAATCAACAAGTCGCGCGCGTGCATTCCGAGGAAATGATTTTCCAGGTGCTCGCCACGCCGGCCGGCGACTGCACTCGCATCGATGCCGACACCGTGTTGTCGCAAGGCTCTGCCGCCGCCGCCTTGCGCGCCAGCGGCGCTGGCGTTGCCGCAGTGGATGCCGTGATGTCGGGCAGGATCGATCGCGCGTTCTGCGCCGTGCGTCCACCCGGCCACCACGCCACCGCTGCTGCCGCGATGGGCTTTTGCCTGTTCAACAACATCGCCGTCGCCGCCGCCCATGCGCTCGCCGAACATGGCTTGCAGCGCGTGGCAATCGTGGATTTCGACGTGCACCACGGCAACGGCACGCAGGACATCTTCGAGCGCGAACCTCGCGTGCTGTACGTCAGCTCGCACCAGGCGCCGCTGTATCCGGGCACCGGCACCAGTGATGAAACTGGCGTTGGCAACGTGGTCAACGCGCCGTTGCCGCCCGGGGCGGGCAGTGCCGTGTTTCGCAGTGCCTGGAGTGCTCGCCTGTTGCCGGCGATCGATGCGTTCGCGCCGCAACTGGTGCTGGTGTCGGCCGGGTTCGACGGGCATCGCCTGGACCCGCTGGCCGACCTGGGCCTGGTCGCCGACGACTACCGCTGGCTGAGCGCGCAACTGGCGGAGCTGTCTGTCCGCCACGCCCGCGGCCGCATTGTGTCCTTCCTGGAAGGGGGCTACAGCCTGACCGCCCTGCGCGAGTGCAGCGTTGCCCACCTGAAGGGCCTCGGGGCCTGAACACGCCATTCCGTTTGCACCCGGGTGGCCGGCGCAGACCTCGCTCGGGCTAGAATGACGGCTATTGCAACTTCAGGAATCACCCGGTGCGCCAGACCAGCCTGCGTTTACTGCCGCTCTGCCTAGCCGTTGCCGGCGCCGTGCGCGCCGAGGAAGCCCCCAAGCCCACCTGGGCCCTGTGCAAGCTCCCGACCACCATTCCGTGGTTCACCGAGGTTCCCGCCGCGCCGGCTGACCGCCTGGCTGCGCCCACCGACATCAGCGCCGACGACCTCGACGTCCAGAAAAGCGAATCCACGATTTTTTCCGGCAACGTCGAACTGACGCACGCCGACCAGTGGATGAATACCGACAAGGTTACCTACACGCACGACACCGAACAATTCGTCACCGAAGGCCCGGTTCGCTACCAGGACCGCACGGTCCGGCTCACCGCGGAAAGCGCCGCTGGCGACCAGAAGAACGACGTGCTGACGATGGGCAAGGTCCGTTACCAGTTCAATGAAGACCTCGGCAATGGCGAAGCGGAAACGGCGGTATTGAAGGGGCCGGTCGGCACCTTGACCGATGCGACCTATTCGACCTGCCCGCCCGGCCAGCGCCAGTGGGAATTTTCGGCGAGCCGCATCGCAGTCAACGACGAGACAGCGACTGGCGTCGCGCATAACGTAACCCTGAAACTGGGCGGAATTCCGGTCATCTGGCTGCCGGTGATCAGCTTCCCGACCGACGACAAGCGCCGCACCGGCATGCTTGCGCCGACCATCGGGCGCGACGACCAGAACGGCCTGGACCTGAAGCTGCCGTTCTACCTGAACCTCGCGCCGAATTACGACGCCACGCTGACGCCGCGCTGGCTGTCCAAGCGCGGCTTCATGCTCAATGGTGAATTCCGCTACCTCACGCAGCGCTCGCGCGGCAATTTCAACGGCACCTACCTGCCCGGCGACGACCTGACCGGCACCGACCGCAGCCTGCTCAGCTGGCAGAACTACACCACGGTCAATCGCCACTGGTACTTCTCCTCCGACCTCAACAACGTCAGCGACAAGGATTACTTCGGCGACTTCGGCGACTCGATCGACTACACCTCGATTTCGCTGCTCAACAGCAATGCGGGCTTCTACGGGCGCGGAAAATACTGGACCGCCAGCCTGACGGCGGAAACCTGGCAGATCGCCACGCCGCTGCTG
>JANNWV010000122.1:0-29085 GCA_031408815.1 Gammaproteobacteria bacterium | reverse complement strand
ATGGCACCGGCGGCAAACCGATCCTGCTGCTCGCGCACATGGACGTGGTGACCGCCAAGCCCGAGGACTGGAAACGCGACCCCTTCACCCTGATCGAGGAGGACGGCTATTTCTTCGGTCGCGGCACGTCCGATGTAAAGGACGGCATCGCAACGATTACCGCCACCTTCCTGCGCCTGAAGGCCGAAGGTTTCAAACCCACCCGCGACTTGGTCATCGTCTTCAGCGGCGATGAAGAAACCGAGATGGCGACCATCCAGGACCTGGTGAAGAACCATCGCAAGCTGATCGACGCCGAATACGCTCTCAACAGCGATGGTGGCGGCGGCAACCTGGACAAGGACGGCAAAGCCTTGATCTTCGGCGTGCAGGCGGCGGAAAAAACCTATGCCAGCTTCGAACTTACCGTTCGCAATTCGGGCGGACACAGTTCGCTGCCGCGGGCCGACAACGCGATCTACGAGCTGGCCGACGCGCTCAAGCGCGTGCAGGCCTACCGTTTCCCGGTGTCGTGGAATGAAATTACGCTGGCTGCCTTCAGCGCGGCAGGACAAGCCACCGCGGGCCCCGTGGGCGCAGCCATGTCCCGGTTCGCCAAGGACCCAACCGATGCTTCCGCCATTGCCGTCCTGTCGGCCGAACCGAGCGAAGTTGGCCGCATCCGCACCACCTGCATCCCCACCCTGCTGCGCGGTGGCCACGCCGACAATGCCTTGCCTCAATCGGCCACGGCAACCGTCAATTGCCGTATTTTCCCGGGCGTGGCGGTGAAGGCGGTGCTGGCCACGCTGCAGGAAGTCGCGGGCAAGAACGTGGAAGTGGTTTCCATCGGCGCGCCGACCGCCAGCGACGCATCACCACTGCGAGCCGACGTGATGGCCGCGGTCGCCAAGGCGGTGCAGGCCAACTACCCCGGCACGCCGATCGTTCCGTCGCAGGAATCCGGGGCGACCGACGGCCTGTACCTGCGCGCTGCCGGAATCCCGACCTATGGGGTCAGTGGAATGTTCATGAAGGAAACCGATGCCTTCGCCCACGGCTTGAACGAACGCATTCCGGTGCAGGGTTTCTACAAGGGACTCGAACATTGGCATGTCCTGGTGACCGAACTCGCCGGCCCCGGCGCACGCGCTGCCGGGAAGCCCTGAAGCGACGTGGGCGCCACGCACACCCTGCAGGCGGATGATGGCGGCCCGATCGCCTGCAGCGCGTGCCCGGCGATCTGTTGCCAGCTGAAGGTGGTGCTGATTGCCGGCGATGATCCGCCACAGCAATTCATCGACCTCGACGACGAGGGCCACGAGATCATGGGCAAGGGCGACGACGGCTGGTGCGCCGCCCTGGATCGCGACGCGATGAAGTGCAGCATCTACGAACAACGCCCGTTCGTTTGCCGCGAGTTCGAGATGGGTGGCGGCGATTGCGTCGACGAGCGCGCCAACTGGCGCCGCATTTCGCTGTCCCTGTTGTGACCGCCGCAAAGCCACCAACCTGGTACGTGTACGTGCTCGAGTGCGTCGACGGCAGCCTGTACACCGGCATTGCCATCGACGTCGCCCGGCGTTATGCCACGCATGCCGTCGGCAAGGGCGGTCGGTATACGCGCTCGCACCCGCCCAAGCGCGTGCTGTCGGTGATGCCCTTCCCCGACCGCTCCAGTGCGTCGCGCGAGGAATACCGCATCAAGCAGTTGCCCCTCGCTGAAAAGCGCGCATTGTGCGCCCGCTACCCGGCACCGGCGCTGCACATCCTGGCTTCCCGCAGCTGAGTCCAGCTGCCGCTGCAGGCTGAACGGCGGCAGTACCCAGGCGGCACCGCCAGGCGACGGCCAAAAATCGATGGCCTATGCTCTGACGCAAGCCAACCGATTGCGTGTATTGCCATGAACGTCACCGACGACGAACTGCTGGGCGCGAAAGTCCTGATCGTGGACGACCAGCCGGCCAACCTCGAGTTGCTGGCGCAGGCGCTGGCGATGGCCGGTTACACGGATGTCACGACCACGTCGAAACCGCGGGAGGTTGCCAAGCTGTATCGCGCGCATCGCCACGACCTGATCCTGCTCGACCTGCGGATGCCCGACATGGACGGGTTCGAAGTGATGCAGGACCTGAAGGAAATCGAACAGGGCGGCTACCTGCCCGTGCTGGTAATCACCGCGCAACCTTCGCAAAAATTGCCTGCATTGAAAGCCGGTGCCAAGGATTTCATCAGCAAGCCCTTCGATATTCTGGAAGTGCAGACCCGCATCCGCAACATGCTGGAAGTCAGGCTTCTGTACAAACGGATCGAGGCGAGCAAGCGACAGCTGGAACAGATCGTGCTGGAGCGGACCGCGGAACTACGCGACAGCGAGGCGCGCTTCCGCAGCCTGGTGGAACTGGCATCGGATTGGTATTGGGAACAGGACGAACACGGCAAGTTCACCCGCGTGTCGGGCCCCGCGCTCGAGATGCTGGGACTGGGTGAAGCGACCAGCGCCGACGGCGATGACAAGCCACGCTGGAACGAGGCCGACCGCGCGTCGCTGGACGAAAAGCTCGCGATGCGAAAGCCCTTCCTCGATTTTGTCTATCGCCGCGTGCATGCCGACGGCAGCGAGCAGTACCTGCAGACCAGCGGTGAACCGAAGTTCGACGAAGCCGGCCGGTTCCGCGGCTATCGGGGCATCGGCATGGACGTGACCGGCAGGATGGTCGCGAGCGGTCAGGCCGCGGACAAGGGTCTGCAACGATTCCGTGACGCGATGGATACGACGACACAGGGCGTCTTCCTGCTCGACCGGGCCAGCATGCAATTCGTGGATGCCAATGCCGCTGCGTGCCGCCTGTCCGGCTACGGGCGCGAACAGTTGCTCGAACTCGGCCCGGCGGACTTGGCCTGTGATGCGGAGCGTGACCACGAGGCGGAGTTCGACCGGCTGATCGCCGGCGATGCGCGCGACATCGCGCTGACGACGACCCTGCTGCGCAGCGACGGCACGCGAATCCAGGTGGAGGTGCAACAGCACGCCAGCCGGACCAGCGACGGCTGGCTGCGCGTCGACATCGTGCGCGAACTGAAGCCAGCGGGCTGATGCCCATGGCATTGCGCCCCCCATCCGCCATCGTCGCGATCCACGCGGCCCGGCGCAATCGCATCCTGGGCGCCCTGCCCGAGGCCGATTTTCTTGGCTTGTTGTCCGACCTCGAGCCGATACAGGTGTTGGTCGGCGACGTACTGTGCGAATCCAGCGCGCAGATGTCGCATGCCTTCTTCCCGACCACGTGCATCGTGTCACTGCAGTATGTGATGGAGAACGGATCGTCAACCGAAATCGCGGGCGTAGGCAACGAGGGCGTGCTTGGCGTGCCCTTGTTCATGGGTGGCGAGTCGATGCTCAGCCGATCGGTCGTGCAGACCGGGGGCGCCGGCTTTCGACTTCGCCAATCGGTACTGGTGGAACAATTCAACGACGCCGGTGCGCTGATGCGGGTGCTGCTGCGCTACACGCAGGCGCTTATCACCCAGATGTCATTGACCGCGGCCTGCAACCGCAAGCACACGCTGGAACAGCAGTTGTGTCGCTGGCTGCTGCTGACACTCGACCGCATGTCGGGTAATGAACTGATCATGACCCAGGAACTCATCGCTTCGATGCTGGGCGTTCGCCGCGAAGGCGTGACCGAAGCCGCCGGCCGCCTGCAGCGGGCCGGAGTCATCAGCTACCGGCGCGGCCACATCACCGTATTGCAACGCGAAGGCCTGGGGTCACGCGTGTGCGAATGCTACGAGGTGGTGAAACGCGAATTCGACCGCCTGGTCCCCGAAACGGTGGACAGCCAGGCGAAATTGAACGCGAACTAAGCGCCGGAATGCTATGTGCGCTGCCGCACCGAGCGCGCTCGCCGGCCGCCGTACCTTGGTGGCGAACTAACCATCAGGAGTCAAATCAAATGAAACTCGGAATCATCCTGGCCGCTTCGGCGGCACTCGCCTTGTCGGCTTGCAGCAGCTACGGCGGCAACGACAGAAATCGCAGCTCAAGCTACAACAACGCGCCCGCCAGTTGCTATGACTGCGGCGTCGTACAGCGCATTGAAAACTACAGCGGCGAACAACGCCGCACATCCGGCGTAGGCGCGGTTGCCGGCGCGTTGATCGGTGGCGCCCTCGGCAATCAGGTCGGTTCGGGCGACGGAAAGAAGGTCGCGACCGTGGCGGGCGCAGTAGCAGGCGGTTTCGCCGGCAACGCCATCGAAAAGAACATGGACAAGACCTGGCATGAAGTGACCGTGCGCATGAACGACGGCCGTACCGTCGTCTTGTCGCAGGACAACCTCAATGGCGTCCAGGAAGGTTCGCGCGTGATTATCCGGAACGGCCGCGCGCAACTAAATTGACGGTTACCGTGGTGGCGTCGTCCATGAACTGGACCTCGCCATCCTGCACGAAACACTGAAGCGACATGTTTCGCTTGCATAGCGCCGCAATCGCCTGGCTGGTATCCGACGGCACGTCGTACACCTCCAGGTTGCGGCAGCGCTCCAGCGCTTGCGCGTTCTTTTCCCACCAGAGCGCGGCGCTGCGACCGCTGAAGTTGTAGACACGGACCTTGCCCGCGCGGCCGCAGGCCTTTCGGATTCGCTGCTCATCCGGCTGGCCGATCTCGATCCACAGGTCCACCTGCCCGGTCAGGTCCTTCAGCCACAGGTCCGGTTCGTCGTCAGTGCTGATACCGCGGCCGAAGGCCAGGGCCTCGTCGGCATTCAGCGCGAACGCCAACAGTCGCACCATCAGCCTTTCCTCGGTCTCGGAAGGGTGCTGGGCCAGGGTCAGCGAATACCCCTGGTAATGATTGCGGTCCATGTCGCTGACCTGCAGTTCGGCCTTGAAGATGGTTGCCTTGACGGCCATGGTTGCGTCCGTGCCCTGTGTACAGGCGCGAATGATCGCACGGGGCCCGTCCCGGGGCCGGGGCGGCCGAATTGAAGGCCGGATATAATGTCCCCATTTAGACCTTTCCAGCCCATTCGGGCCGACCAGGAACCGCGACCATGCTCAAGGCCGGCGATGCCGCCCCCTCGTTCAAGCTCGCCGCCGATGGCGGTAGATCCTTCGACAGCGACAGCCTGAAGGGGCGCAAGTACCTTTTGTACTTCTACCCGAAGGACAACACGCCAGGCTGCACCCGCGAAGCCTGCGGCTTCCGGGATGCAATGCCTGCCTTCGACCGGCTCGGCGTGCCCGTGTTCGGCGTCAGCGCCGACAAGGCCGCGGCACACGATCGCTTCGCCCTCAAACATGGTCTCAATTTCCCGCTGCTGGCCGACCCCGACCACGAACTGCTGGAAGCCTACGGCGTGTGGGTGGAAAAGAGCCTTTACGGACGCAAGTACTTCGGCGTGCTGCGTTGCACCTATCTGGTGGGAGCAGACGGCATCATCGAAAAGATCTGGGACAAAGTGAGCCCCGATGCGCACGCCGCCGAAGTGCGCGATTACCTGGCCGGCAGCTTGCCCAAGGCGAAGGCAAAAAAAGTCGCGGCCCGATGAGCCGATGACACCCACGCGCAAGGCCCACTGGCAGATTCATTTCTGCGTCCTGCTGTGGGGCTTCACCGCCATCCTGGGCAAACTCATTACCCTGCCGGCCCTGGCCCTGGTCTGGTGGCGCATGTTGCTTGTCACCGCCGCGCTGTTGCTGGTGCCGAGGGTCTGGCGCGGACTGCGTGCTCTTCCGCCGAAGCTGCTGGTGTCCTACGCCGGAATCGGCATCCTGGTGGCGCTGCATTGGCTCACTTTCTACGCATCGATCAAGCTCGCCAATGCCTCGGTCGCGGTGACTTGCATCGCGCTGGCACCGGTCTTCCTGGCGATAGTCGAGCCCGCCATCGCCGGCCGCCGGATGGACCCGCGCGAACTGGTGCTGGGCGTCGTCGTCGTGCCGGGCGTCGTGCTGGTCGTCGGCGGCGTGCCCAGCGGAATGCACTGGGGAATCCTGGTAGGCGTAGCGTCCGCCCTGTTGGTGGCGCTGTTTGGCGCCTTCAACAAACAACTCGTGGAGCAGGCCGACTCGCTGACGGTGACCTGCGTGGAACTGGGCGCCGGGATGTTGTTCCTGGGCGCACTGGGGCTGCCGCTGGCCGTGACGGGATTGATCGACTCAAGCGCCAGCGCGCTGCTGCCCGGCGCGCGCGATGCCGCGCTGCTGTTGCTGCTGGCGATGGCCTGCACCCTTCTGCCATTTGCGCTTTCGCTGAGGGCATTACGAAATCTTTCCGCCTTCCAGGCGCAGTTGGCGGTGAACCTAGAACCGGTCTACGCAATCGCTTTGGCGATACTGTTGCTGGACGAACACCGGGAACTCGGCGCCAGCTTCTACTTCGGCGTGGCTATCATCCTGTTGGCGGTATTCATCCATCCCTTCATGGTACGACCGCCATCGCCGCCTTCACCGCTGGCAACATCTGGATGAGTTTTTCATCCTTGCTGTCGGCGATTTCGGAATAGACGACCAACAGGAATGCGCGTGCGTTGTGGCGGCGGGCGAGGCCTGCGTTGTCGCGGAAGGCATCGGGCCATTTCGCCAACGGCGCCGGATCGGAGATCTTCTTGAAGAATGCGTCCCAGTCGGCGGCGGTATGCAGGCCGCGCAACGCGGCATACAGCACGGGCCTCGCCAGTCGTGCCGATTCCCCGTAGACATAGAACTGTTCGCCGGGTGGCGTTACCTGCGCGGCGACCGCCGCGATCATCCGGTCGAGCTGCACCTTGACCAGGGCCGGGTTCAAAACCAGTTGCAGCATCAGGTCGGAGCCATGGGCAACACCGTGCCGCCAGCCTTCGCGCGCATCGAAGCCGCGATAGTCGCGCACGCCTTCCAGGTAAACCGCGCCGCCTTCCACCAATTGCGCGCGTTGTTCCGGCGATAGGTAGGGCGACTTGCGGTCGGCGCGGGCAAGTTCGGACAACACCAGCGCGGCGAAGGGCTTGCGAAAGCCGTTTGGATCCGGGGCGTCGGGCTTCAGCGCTGGCAGTAATTCCGCAATGGCGGCCAGCCGCGTCTCGACGCTGATCTTGTCGGCGCGAAGCCAGGTGGACCATGCCTCGAAAGCGATGGCGTCGCGCAGTTCGGGATCTGGATCGGACAGGCAAGCGAGCAGTCCGGTTGCGAGTTGGGCGCGACGCGAATCGTCGTCCAGTTTGAAGCCCTCGGCCTTCAAGGCCTTCAACTGATCGCCCGTCCATTCGGCCGGCGGACAGTCCGCCGAAGCCATCGTCGGCAGCGCCAGCGCCGCCATCGTCGCCATCGCCAGTGCATGAAAGAACCTGCTCGCCCTCGCCATCGTCGCGTCTCCCCGGGACTCGGGCTGAGTCTAGGACAGCCGCATCAGACTTCGCCCCTGCCGTATTGCATGGTTCGATATAATGTTATAATGTAACGTTAGTTCAATCCTCGGATTCCTGCCCCATGCGTAGCACCCTCCTCGCCCTGGCCATCTCACTTGCCTGCGCGCAGGCGGCCCAAGCCGCCGCACCAGCGTCTTCGGCCACGGCCAGCACGCAAAGCCGCATCGAAGCGCTTGAAGCCCGCATACAGGCCCTTGAGGCGAATGCGCAAGCGATGCGCCAGCAAGCGGAAGCCGCGACCCTCGCGCTGGAAACCACCCGTGCGGAAATGGAAGCGATGAAGTCATCTACGCTTGCCAGCGCGCAGGCCGCGCCTTCGGAAGAGGCAGGCAACGCCACGCCTGCGGCCGCGCCCGAAAGCGCCAACGGAAATGCGTTCAATCCCGCCATCACGCTTGTCCTCAATGGCAGCTACAGCGGTCACTCGCTGGACCCGGACGCCTACCAGCGCAGTGGCTTCCCTCTGGTTGGCGAAGGCGCACCTTCGGCCAGGGGATTCTCTCTGGGCGAAAGTGAGCTGTCATTCGCCGCCAACATCGACGACAAGTTCTACGGCCAGCTGACGCTTGCAATCGGCAGCGAGGATGGCGACACGGAACTCGGCATCGAGGAAGCGTTCGTCGACGCAACCACGCTGCCGGGTGGCATGGCGCTGCGCCTGGGCCGGTTCTTCTCCAACATCGGCTATCTCAACAGCCACCACGCGCACACCGACAAGTTCTTTGATCGTCCGCTGCCCTACCAGGCCTTCCTCGGCAACCAGTACGGCGATGACGGCGTGCAGTTGCGCTGGGTGGCGCCGACCGACCTGTTCATCGAGGTCGGCGCCGAATTGTTCCGCGGCCAGAATTATCCCAGCGGCGGCGCCGCTAATTCGGGTGCAGGCGTGCGCACACTGTTCGCGCATGCTGGCGGCGACGTTGGCAGCGAGAACGAATGGCTGGCGGGCATCTCGGTGCTGGATTCGCGCAGCGAGGGCAGCGAGGACGGGTTCGTCGGCGACAACCGCCTGTACATCGCCGACGCCACCTGGAAATGGGCGCCCGAGGGCAACTTCAAGGACGGCGGCGTGACCGTGCGCGGCGAATATTTCCTCGACGATCGCGACGGCGACTTCATCGATCCCGAGGATTCGTCCATCAGCCAGGCATGGAAGGGCAAGCGACGCGGCGCCTACGTGGAAGGCGTGTATCGCATCAACAGGAATTGGGAAACCGGCTATCGCTACGACCGATTGTGGGCAGACAGCGACGGTCCCTTCGCCAGCGACTTCGATCCGGTTCGCCATAGCGTGATGCTGTCGTGGCTCAACAGCGAATTCAGCCTGGTGCGACTGCAGGTCAGCCACGACAGTCCGAACCCGGACGACACCGATAATGCCATCAGCCTGCAGTACCAGATGAATCTCGGTGCGCACGGCGCGCACAAGTTCTGAGGATCGAAAATGAAAGCCTTACTAGCTACTGCCACGCTCGCCCTTGCCCTGTCCGCCTCGCCCGCGCACGCCAAGCTGCGCGTCTTCGCCTGCGAACCCGAATGGGGCTCTCTGCTGAAGGAACTGGGCGGCGACCAGATCGACATCGACGTGGCCACGTCGGCACTGCAGGACGTGCACCAGATCGAGGCAAAGCCGAGCCTGATCGCGAAGGTTCGCCGCGCCGACCTGACCGTCTGTTCCGGAGCCGAGCTAGAGGTGGGCTGGTTGCCGCAACTGGTCAGGCAATCGGGCAACCGGAAGATCGCGGGCGGTGATGGCGTCTTTTTCGCTGCCAGCCAGGTCGCCACCCTGCAGAAGCCCACGCAACTCGATCGCGCGGCCGGCGACGTGCATCCGCAAGGCAATCCGCATGTGCAGATGGACCCCTATCGCGTACTTGCCGTCGCCAAGGCGCTCGATGCGCGCCTGGTGAAACTCGATGCGGCCAACGCGGCCATCTACCAACAACGCCTCGCCGCCTTCAGTGTGCGCTGGACGGCAGCAATCAAGCTCTGGGAAGCGAAGGCGGCGCCCTTGAAGGGCCGCAACATCGTCGTGCATCACGACAGCTGGATCTATCTCACGCAATGGCTGGGCATGAAGCAGATTGGCGCGCTGGAGCCCAATCCCGGCGTGCCACCGACCAGCGGCCATCTTGCCGCGCTGGTGGACTCGGCCAAGTCGTCCAATACGTTGGCCATCGTCCGGGGCGCCTACCAGGACGCCAAGGCGAGTGAGTGGCTGAGTTCGCGCACCGGCGTTCCCGCAGTCGCCTTGCCGTTTACCGTGGGCGGCGACGCGGCATCGAAGGACCTGTTCGGCATGTTCGATTCCACCATCGACAAATTGCTGGCGGCTGCGAAGTGAGCCTGCAAATCCACTGGGAGGGCCTGGATGCGAGCATCCTCGGCCCGGCCTGCGTGGCGGGCCTGATCGTGCTGGCCACGCATGTGCCGCTGGGCAAGCAAGTGCTCGCGCGCGGCATCATCTTTATTGACCTGGCCATCGCGCAGATTGCCGCGCTGGGTGTAATCGCCGCGGGTTTCTTCGGCGTGGACGAGCACGGCTTCGGCGTGCAGGTGGCCGCCGCCATCGCCGCCCTGCTGGGCGCCGCCTTGCTGGCCTGGACCGATCGCCGCTGGCCCGATTACCAGGAACCCTTGATCGGAACGCTTTTCGTATTGGCGGCGACCGGCGCCTTGTTGTTGCTGAGCAACAATCCGCAAGGCGGCGAACACCTCAAGGACCTGCTGGTCGGACAAATCCTTTGGGTCAGCTACGCGCAGTTGCTGCCAGCGGCCATCCTGTCGGCGCTGTTGCTCGTTTTCATGTGGTGGCGTCGCGGCCGTCTCGCCGGGCTGGCGTTCTATGCGCTGTTCGCGCTGGCCATCACTACGTCCGTACAACTGGTCGGCGTGTACCTGGTGTTTGCCAGCCTGATCGTTCCCGCACTTGCGACGGCCGGCATGCGCGGCAAGCACCGGCTGTTGGCCGCCTACCTCGTAGGTATCGCTGGCTATGCATCGGGTCTGGTGTTGTCGGCGGTGCTGGACCTGCCCAGCGGCGCCCTGATCGTCTGGACACTCGCCGCGTGTGCGCTTGCCGCACAACTGTTTCCGTCGGTGCGCAAGTCGCATCCGGCGCAGTCCGCGCCCGAGGTCGTTTTCGAAGGCTGACCAAGGCGCGCGCAGGCAGGACGAAGTATCCTAGGCGCGCCCGCCATCGGCGCCCCAACCTCCCGGATACTCCCCCATGTCCCGACTCACGCTGCCAATTGTTTCCCTGATCGTCGTACTGGCCGCGTGCTCGCCCAAAGCGCCTGAACCCGCCGCTCCGGCGATCACGAGCACGACGCCTGCCGTGTCAGAAGCAGACACGCAATTCAACGACCTGTCAGCGCGCTGGCTCGATGGCGCCATGCGAATCAGCCCGGTATTTGCGACGCAGATCGGCGACCATCGCTTCGATGCCGAACTCGATGACCTGAGCCCCGAGGGCCGCGCGAAGAGCCTGGCTTTTTCGAAGTCGATGCTGGCCGACCTCGAAAAGATCGACCGCAGCAAACTGTCGCGGGAAAACCAGGTGGATGCCTCGGTCTTGCGCAACCAGTTGCGCTACGACGTCTGGGGTTATGAAAACCTGCAGTCCTGGGCCTGGGACCCTATGATTTACAGCCAACTGGCTGGCGGTGCGATCTATTCCCTGGTTGCACGTGATTTCGCACCCCTGCCCGACCGCCTTCGCAATGCCACGCTTCGCATGGAAAAGATTCCGGCGTTGTTCGCGCAGATGCGCGCCAACCTCGATCCGGCGCGCGTACCCGAAATCCACGCGCAAACGGTAGCCAAGCAGAACAAGGGCGTGCTGAGCCTGATCGACGACCTGATCGTGCCAAATACCGGCGACCTGGCGGCCGGGGACCGGCAGAACCTGGAAGCGGCCATTGCCACGCTGCGCAAGGCAGTGGACGAACACCAGGTCTGGCTGGACAAGACCCTGGTGCCGAAGGCGAAAGGTGATTTCCGCATCGGCCAGAAGTTGTACGACCAGAAGCTCGCCTTCGCCCTGGATTCGCCCTTGTCGCGCGCCAACATCCGCAGCCGCGCCGAAGCAGAACTGACGCGCGTGCGCGCCGACATGTACTCGGTGGCACGTGGCGTGCTGGCCGGGCGCGAAGGCGCGCCGGAAACACCTGCAGCGCCCTCGCCCGCGCAGCAGCAGGCGGCGATCCAGGCCGCCCTGGAACTTGCCTATGCCGACCGCCCCACCCGCGACAAGGTGGTCGAGACCGCCAAGTCCACGCTCGCCACTGCGACCGACTTCGTTCGCGCCAAGGACCTGATCACCCTGCCCGATGCGCCGGTGAAGATCATCCTGATGCCCGAGTTCCAGCGTGGCGTGTCGGTGGCCTATTGCGATTCGCCCGGCCCGCTCGACAAGTCGCTGGATACTTTCTATGCCGTGTCGCCGATTCCGGACGACTGGACCGACGAGCAGACCACGTCCTACCTGCGCGAGTACAACACCCGCTCGATCGACGAGTTGAGCATCCACGAGGCGATGCCCGGCCACTACGTGCAGATCTGGCACTCGAACAAGTATCCGTCCGTGCTTCGCGCCGTGCTGTCGTCGGGTTCGTTCGTCGAAGGCTGGGCGGTTTACGCCGAAAAGGTGATGGTGGACGCCGGCTATCGCGACAACGATCCGCTCTATCACCTGATCCAGTTGAAGTGGTACCTGCGCGTGATCACCAACGCCATCATCGACCAGGCCATCCACGTGGACGGCATGAGCCGCGACGATGCGATGAAGCTGATGACGGAAAAGGGCTTCCAGGAAGAACGCGAGGCGGCTGGCAAGTGGGTGCGCGCGCAGCTGAGTTCCACGCAATTGCCGACCTACTTCGTCGGCGTGCAGGAGCACTACGACCTGCGCCGCGCGGTCGAGGAAAAACAGGGCGATGCCTTCAAGCTCAAGGACTACCACGACAAGGTGTTGTCGTTCGGGTCACCGTCAGGGCGTTACGTGCGTGCCCTGATGCTCGACCAACCGATCGAATAGTCGCAGTCCTGGGAGGGGCGAGACCATGGATTTCATCAACCGCATCAAGACCTGGTGGCGCCCAGCCGCGGAGCCGGAAAAAGTCTTCGAACCCGAGGTCGAAAGCACCGACCGCCGCAGCAAGGAGCGGCGCAACGCCGCGCCCGGAACGCGAGTCCTGATCATCGACGATTCTGCAACCATCGTTGCCTTGTTGCGCCGGATGATGCGGCAGAATGACCTGGTGACGCTGGAGGCCGGCGATGCCGAGGCAGGCATCGAGATCGCACGCAGTGAAATTCCGGACCTGGTCTTCCTGGATATCGTATTGCCCGGAATGAATGGTTTCGCCGCGCTTCGCGCGCTGCGCCGCGATCCCGTCACGCGCGACATTCCGATCATCATGATCAGCGGCAACGAGCAGGCCACCGAAGAATTCTACGTGCAGCGCATCGGCGCCGACGATTTCATGAAGAAGCCGTTCTCGCGCGCCGAAGTATTCGCCCGCATCGAGCGCCTGCTGGACGCCAACCAGAAGCCCAGGCGCGTCAACCCCGTGGCGACAGGCGCCGAACCGGAAACCGCCTGACCCGCGTCAGTGGCTGGCTCCCAGGGCATCAGATGGCCCTATTACAGCCCCGAACGGCCCAAATAACCGAATATTCATGTCCGGTTTGTTAATATTTGCCCACTTAATGAATCCCGGCCCCGGCGCCTGCCCCCAGGAGCCAGCGTAGATACTTTGCGCCACGTCCCGGGCGGCTGCCGGACTGCAACCGCCCCGACCTGCCTGCCGGGTCCAATCGACCAGCCAGTCCAACGGACAGCCTTTGCTGCCCGCCGACCGGCGCCGCTACAGCACAGGAGCGTCCGATGAGCGAAACCGCCTGCTTCCTCCATGACCTGATCCAGATCAGCCGCGATGGCACCGACTTCTATGAAGAGGCCGCGCGAACGGTTTCCGACAAGAAGCTGAGCCGGGTGTTCACCGACATGGCCAAGGCCAAGACGACGCTCGCCGACAACCTGCTGGTCGAGCTCAAGCCCGGCACCAAGCCAGGCGCCAAGTCCATCGACCTGGTCGGCGATGTCGTGCAGACCTACGCCGGCATCGGCCGTGGTTTCAAGGCCGTCAATTCCGCGCACATCACGGCGATGGAACAAAGCGAAACCCAGATCCAGGGTTCGCTGCAGAAGGTCGTGATGGACCGCGACAACAGCTTCGTCATCCGCGTGCTCGCCAAACAGTACGTGCACACCGCCGAAAACCTGAAGGCCGAATTGCGCAGCCGCAAGCGCTCGCTGGCCTGATGCGGAACCCGGGATGCGCGCTGAAACGCCCGCTCCCTTCGGTGACCTGACGCCCGACGCGATCCTCGCCTCGGTCGAAAGCCTCGGACTGGCCACAGATGGCCGCGTCCTGGCACTGAACAGCTACGAAAATCGCGTTTACCGGATCGGCATCGAAGACGGCGCGCCGCGCGTGCTGAAGTTCTATCGTCCGGGCCGCTGGTCCGATGCCGCCATCCTCGAAGAACATCGCTTCAGCCAGGAACTGCTCGACAACGATCTTTCCGTCGTCGCGCCGCAGGTATTGGCGGGAACCACCCTGCACCACCACGGCGGGCATCGCTTCGCCATCTTCCCGATGCAGGGCGGGCATGCGCCGGAACCTGGCGACCGCGAAACGCTGAAGCAGATTGGTCGCACGCTCGGCCGCATGCATGCCGTCGGCGCGCGCACGCCCTTCGCGCATCGCGGCACGCTCAATGTGCAGCAACACGCGATCGACTCCGTGTCCTACCTGCTCGATGCCGACTGGCTGCCCGCCGAACTCGAGGAAAACTTCGAAGCGCTCTGCCATCTGCTGCTCGACCAGGTCGAGGACGCTTGGGCGCATTGCGGCGAGTTCAACACCTTGCGCCTGCATGGGGATTGCCATCCGGGCAACATCCTGTGGCGGGATGGCCAGCCGCACTTCGTGGACCTGGACGACACGATGATGGGCCCGGCGATGCAGGACCTGTGGATGCTGTGCACCGGCGACGCCGCTGCCCGTGGTGAGCAAATGGGCTGGCTGCTGGAGGGTTACGAGCATTTCCACGAGTTCGACCATCGCCAGCTGGGCCTGATCGAAGCCTTGCGCGCGATGCGCCTGCTGCATTTCCACGCCTGGATTGCCCGCCGCTGGTCGGACCCGGCCTTTCCCGCAGCCTTTCCCTGGTTCGAATCGCCACGGCACTGGGAAGGCGTGATCGTGCAGCTTCAGGAACAGCTGGTGGCGATGCGCGAACCGGTGCTCGAACTTCCGCGAGGCTGAACGGCGGGCAACGACACCGGGGTCGCGCGGATCGACTTCCCTTCCCACGGACTCTTTATCGGCAAGCCAGTCCCCTTCTTCACTCCATGCTGCGCAGGGGTCGGCCTATCCTTTGCCTGATACCGGAGATCCGATGATGTCGTCCCAACCCAAACACCCCACCAACCTGTCGCGACGCCGATGGCTGGGCGGATCCGCGCTGGCGCTTGCCGGCCTGGGCATTGCCTGTTCGCGCCAAGGCGCCGCCGCGAATGCGATTGCCGCTGGTGGACCGCCCGCGATGGTCGACATCATGGCCGTGGACAACAGCGGCAAGTCGCGCAAGGTACTGCGCGTGCCCAAGGTGGTGAAGACCACCGAACAATGGAAGAAGCTGTTGTCGCCGAAATCCTTCTACGTGGCCCGCGAAGGCGGCACCGAGCGCCCCTTCAGCGGCGAATACAACGACCTGCACGCCAAGGGCATCTTCCGCTGCATCTGTTGCGGCACGGCCTTGTTCGATTCCGCGACCAAGTTCGACTCCGGCACCGGCTGGCCAAGTTTCTGGCAACCAATCGCGCCGCAGAACATCGTGGATCGCGAAGACCGGACCCTCGGCATGGTGCGCACCGAAACACTTTGCCGACGTTGCGATGCGCACCTGGGCCATGTCTTCGACGACGGGCCGCGACCCACCGGCCTGCGCTATTGCATGAACTCGGTTGCCTTGCGCTTCATTCCCCTCGCCTGACCAGAGAACGCATTCCATGATTTCCATTTCGAATGAAAGACACGCCGGCATCCTTCGCCTTGCCGCCATCGCCGTGCTGATGTTGGCGGCCGCCACGAACTCGTCAGCATCCGGCACGGGTGAGGCAGACGCGAGCAAGTCCGGGCTGCAACCGAGGCCCGCCCTGCAGACCGCAATCTTCGCAGGCGGCTGCTTCTGGGGGGTGGAAGCCGTGTTCGAGCACGTGCGCGGCGTGGCGGATGTTCGCTCCGGCTACGCAGGCGGCAGTGCCGTCACAGCCAACTACGATGCCATCGGCAGCGGCCAGACCGGCCATGCCGAGGCCGTGGAAGTGGTGTTCGACCCGGCCGTCATCAGCTACGGGCAATTGCTCAAGGTTTTCTTTTCGATCGCCCACGACCCGACCCAGTTGAATCGCCAGGGCCCTGATCGCGGCACGCAGTATCGGTCGGCTATCTTCTACGCGAACGCCGCGCAGCAGCGCGCGGCGACGACCTACATCCGCGAGGTCGGCCAGGCTGGCGTGTTCGGCAACAAGCCGATCGTCACGCAGGTGACGCCGCTGGTGAAGTTCTTCCCGGCCGAGGACTACCACCAGGATTTCGCGCGGTTGAACCCCACCCACCGCTATATCCTTTATTGGGATGCACCCAAGGTCGCCCACCTCAAGCGCGACCTTCCCGACCTGTACGTCGATCAGGACATGCAGAAGAAACTGAGCTTGTTGCCGTCCGGGTCCCGGAAATAGCCTGCGTAGAAATTGTCGCCGCGGGGGCCCGCCGGGCCCTCGTCGGTCGCGCCGAGCGACATGGCCTTGTTGTACATCCGGTCGACCATTGCGGGGTCCTTCGCTTCCAGCGCAACCATCACGCCATTCCCGACCGTGGCCGCGTTGCCATCGAACGGCTTGGTCAGGGCGATGCCCGGCGACTCCGGCGTGACCGTCCAGGCAATGAAAGTGTCGAACTCCATGAAGCGCTTGGCGCCCATTTCGCCCAGCAGGGCATCGTAGAAGGCCGCCGCGCGCGGCAGATCGTTGGTCCCCAGGGTCACATAGCCAATCATCGTGATGCTCCGTTGTTAGGTCACCAGAGTGTAATCGTGCATTAAACTGCCGTCATGAGCCCCGACACCCTGACCCTCGCCCGTCCCGACGACTGGCACCTGCACCTGCGCGACGGCGACAGCCTGGCTGCGGTGCTTCCCGATACCGCACGTCGCTTCGGCCGTGCCATCGTCATGCCCAACCTGTTGCCGCCGGTGCGCAATGTCGGCGACGCGCTGGCCTATCGCGAACGGATAATGGCGGCACTGCCCCACGGCATGCCCTTCGAGCCCCTGATGACGCTTTACCTGACCGAGGCGACCACGCCCGCCGATATTCGCGCGGCGAAGGCCAGTGGCCACGTGCATGCAGTGAAGTATTACCCCGCCGGCGCAACCACCAATTCCCAATCGGGCGTGACCGATCTTGCCCGCTGCCATGCCGTTTTCGAAACGATGCAGGAAATCGACATGCCGCTGCTGCTGCATGGCGAGGTGACCGATGCCGACGTGGACGTGTTCGACCGCGAAGCGGTTTTTATCGAGCGTCACCTGCAGCGTCTGGTGGATACTTTTCCGCGGCTGAAGATCGTGCTCGAGCACGTGACCACGTGCCAGGGCGTGGATTTCGTCACCTCGGCCAGAGCGGGCGTGGCTGCCACGGTGACGGCGCATCACCTGCTGCTCAATCGCAATGCCTTGTTTCGCGGCGGCCTGCGGCCACACGCCTATTGCCTGCCCGTGGTGAAGCGCGAACGGCATCGGCAGGCCTTGCTGGACGCCGCCACCTCAGGCAACCCGCGATTCTTCCTCGGCACAGACAGTGCGCCGCACGCGAAAAGCGCAAAGGAATCCGATTGCGGCTGTGCCGGAATCTACACAGCGCACGCGGGCATCGAACTCTACGCAGAAGCCTTCGACGCAGTGGGCGCGATCGATCGGCTGGAGGCTTTCGCCAGCTTCCACGGCCCCGATTTTTACGGATTGGCTCGCAATACTGAGACGATCACCCTGGTCAGGCAGCCCTGGCAAGTCCCGGACGAACTGCCACTGGCCGCCGGCACGCTGGTACCGATGCGCGCGGGCGAAGCCATTGGCTGGCGTTTGCTCGACAGCTAGGCGGAGTCCGAAGTCCGCGTCCGATTGCGTTCATCAAGACGGGGGTATCCGTCCGGTTACCCGAGCGCCCAGGAAACACCGTCCATGCCATCGGCACATGTCGGCGCGGCTTCCGGAGGATCCGGGGGGCCCGGCGACTTCCAGGAAAAACTACCCGATCTTCCCGTCAGCCCGCACGACAACTTCGTGACGGCGCGGGGCCTGCTTCAATTGCAGGCGCGATTGGCGGACGCCGAATCCCGCCTGGTGCATCTCGCCTCCGATGCTGGCCTGGAGCGCGAATACCTCGAACGCCATGTTCGCTGGCTGCGCTCGCGGCTCGACAGCGCGATTCCCGTCAACCCGCGTCAAGCCGAGCGCGATCGAGTGGCCTTTGGCGTGACCGTGGAAGTATTGGAAGAAGACGACCGACGCAGTCGCTATCGCATCGTCGGTGAAGATGAAGCCGATCCCGACCGCGGTTTGTTGAGTTGGGTCTCGCCCCTGGCGCGCGCGCTGGCGGGCGCCAGGGTCGGCGACCATGTGTCGTGGCGACGCGCCGACGGAGACGCCGACGTGGAAGTGACCGAGATCGACTTCGGCCACGACGCCACGGCGTCCTGATCGGAAACCGGCCGCTGGCCCGGCTACTGGCGGCGCAGCGTAACGACCAGCACGTCGCGATAGGCGGCCAGCGAAGGATCCAGCGCTTCTACCGCAGTGACGCCGTGATGGACGCGATGGTCGTCCACCAGCGCCGCGTCGAAGGCATCGACCAAGGTGAAGCTGCTCTCGAAGGCGCCCGACGGATTGCCTACCAGTGTCGTCCCGCTGTCGATGTTGCAACGCCGGACCAGCAACACCAGCACGTAGTCCACGCCATCGCGATGCATTCCTTCCGGGGTGGGCAAGCCCGGCACGCCCGCCTGCGCCTCGATCCGGAACTGGTGCACCTCCACCTGCCACGCCATCTGCGCTTTGCCGGCAACCGCGGAAAAAACCTCGTCGCAAAAATCCAGGACTGCCTGCATCGATGCACTGGCGCCGATCCCGGGCAGCACGGGTTCGAACCAACGTTCGATGCCGCCGTTCAGGGGGTTGTAGTCGATGGCCTGGAAATGCGGCTGGTGCGGGCGGCGCTCGATGTTGCCCTGTGTGTCGATGGCATACACCGCATGGCGACGACGCCGGTAACGACCCTGGTCGGCCATGTAGGTGTCCACCGGCAACTGGTTCCAACTGTCGGCGAATGCAGGCCAGTCGTGCAGCGATCCGCTGGCTTCCAGCCGTGCGCGCAGGATCGATGCGGCCACGAAGGCATATCCCTGGGTGGCCACCGCAGCAGCGATGGCGTCTTCGTGGATCTCGAGGGCTTCGGACGGTGTTTCCATGGCCCGCGACTCTAGCAGCCCGGCACCTGTCCCGTCCGTTCCGACGACGGTCGCGGGCGCAAAAAAACGCCCGGCAAGCCGGGCGTTTTCCTGTTTCAGGCGAATCGAATGAAACGGATCGATCAGTAGCGATACGGCTGCAGGTTCAGGATCAGCGACAGCACCCCGCCCAGCAAAGCATCGGAGCCGTTGTACTGGCGACCGTAGCGACGGCGACCGTAATAACCATCTTCGTAGCCACGCTGGAAGCCCTGGCGGAAGTAGTAGTTGTAGTCGAACTGGCTCACGTACATGCCGCGGTAACCATAGCTCGCGTCCATGTAGGCAAACGAGTCACGGTAGCTGTAGCGCCAGCCATCGTAGCGGTCGGCGCGACCGGCACGGATGCCTTCCGCATAACCGTAGTTGATGGCCTGCTGCAACATGTCCGCCGCATAGCGGTTGATGTTGTAGTACCGGCCGTCACGCTGGTAGCGATAGCTCGGGGCCGTATAGAAGTACGGGTCGTTGTCGTAGTCGTAACGCTGCCAGTCATAACGCTGGTTGTACTGGCGCAGGCGCGAGTAGTAGTCCTGCTGGTAGCGGTACTGCGACGTACGACGCTGGTTCTGCAGGTTGATCGCATCCCGGCGGGCACGATCCTGCGCAGCCCGCTGCTCACGCTGGTAGCGCTCGGCCTGGCTGCGCTGCTCACTGATGCGGCGCTCGGTCTCCAGTTCGTTGCCCCACTGATACTGACGGCTGCCGTCCTGGTTTCGGCCATCGTCGCCATCGTCGCCATCGTCGCGACGGTCGCCGCGGTCGCCGCGGTCGCCGCGACGATCATCGCGTGAATCCGCCTGCTGGCGGTCACGGTCGGTGGGCACCGAACGATCGATCGGCGCACGACGGTCGGTGGGCGCCGGAGGATCCTGGCGCACTACCGGGTCGGGCGAGTAACGCTCCTGGCGATCACGCGAGCGTTCCTGCTGGTCGCGGGCTTGACGGTCCTGTTCCTGGCGCGCCTGCTCGATGCCTCGTTCGCGTTGGTCACGAGCCTCGCTGACAGCACGTTCGCGCTGTTCACGCGCCTGCGCGGCGTCGCGTTCCGCCTGTGCAGCCTGTTGCGCCTGCTGCTGGCGATACTGTTCCTGGCGCTCGTCGCGACGGGCTCCGCGTGCTTCTTCGGCAACGCGCTGGGCTTGTTCGGCCTGGCGCTGTTCGTTCTCATGCTGGCGGGCCTCGGCCTGGGCACGACCGCGGTTTTCCTCGGCCGCGGCACGGTTGGCTTCGGCGTTGGCGCGGCCGGCGTCGGCATTCGTCTCGCCGGCGTCGGAATTCGCCTTGGCTGCCTCGGCCGCCGCGGCCTCCTCTGCTGCCCGCTGCTCGCGATTCCTGCGGCCACGCGCCTGCTCGGACTGGTCTTCCTCACTGGTCTGCGAGCCCTGCGTGGACCGGTCCTGCGTGCGTGCACTGGAAGGTGCAGCCAAACCGAACCCAAGCACCGAGCCGATAACGGCGGCCAGGATTGTCCGATTGAGAATGGTGGCGTTCATTTGTTTCCTCGTGGTAGCGGGCAAGGAAAGTCTTGCCGCGTGTGCAGTACAAGGCACGGGCGCTGAATGAAATATGAGTGCAAAAAACCCGATTGCCTTGCATTCAGCAATGTCGCGCGCGGAGGGGGGGGCCGAGGGACCCCCTGCGTCGCACCCTTGATGAGGAGCCTTAATGCATCCGCATCAGGAAGTTAAGTGGGTGTTCTTTCACATTCGGGCTCAGTTTCGATACAGGCGGTGGACGTCATTGTGCTGCTCGCCCCGCATGAAGCGGCGCTGCATTCAATCCAGGAGAACACCATGCAAGTACTCAATCGCAACCTGATCGCACTCGCCCTTGGCGCCGCACTCGTCGCGCCTGCTGCATTTGCCCAGGCCAGGTTGGGCCCGGTAGCCACCCCGACCGTGCCGACACTGCCAATCCAGTCCAACACGCGCGCTTCCGACGCCGCGACCACCAAGACTGTCGATGCTCAGGCTGACGCTGGCAAGGCCGCCGGTTCGGCGAACATGACCTCATCCACCGCCGCCACCCAGAAAGCGATGGGCGCAGACACCAACCCCGGCAAGGGCAATTGGTGGCAGGCTGCCGATACTGATGGCGACGGCAAGCTCAGCACCACCGAGGCCAATGCCAACGCCGGACTCGCCTCGCGCTTCGCCACCATCGACGCCAACAAGGACGGCTTCGTCGCAAGTGACGAGTACCGCGTCTTCTACGCCGCGAACGCCAGCCAGGGCGAGCAGCACGCGGCCGCCCATTCGGCCGTGGTTACCCGCGATGTGTGGGTGAAGCTCGACGCCGACGCCGACAGCCGCATCAGCCTGGCCGAAGCGGCGGCCAATGCCTCGCTGACCGGATCATTCGCGACCATGGACAGCAACAGCGACGGCTTCGTGACGCAGGACGAATACACGACTTCCACCAAGTCCAACAAGTAGCAGCCAACAAACAACAAGACACGGGGGACGGCCTTACGGGCCGTCCCTTTTTATTTGCGGCCCCCGCTTGGCCTCGGACTTGTCCTTGCTTCCCTGCGCGCGCGTCGCCGAACCATCATCGTTGCCGATAGTGCCGATCGCCGCGCCATCGAGCAGCGTCGCTCCCGCAAGATTTCCCACCGTTACCGAGAAGGTCTCGGTCGGCTCGACTGAAGCATCACCCTGCACCGCTACCTCGAACAGCACGCGCGTCCGGCCCGGATCGATGATGCGTCCCGCCTGGGCGCGCGCCTGGTAGTCGCTGCCCGCCTGGGCGGTTCCATTGCCGGTTGCCATGTCGAAACTGACCGGGGCGGTGCTCGGCGCGGACAGCTGGACCACGAAAGTGGCCGTAGTGATGCCGGAATTTCCCTCCAGCACCGTGGCGTCGACGACCGATAGCGATGGCAAGTCGTCATTGAGGATGCGGCCTTGGGACTGGGCGACGCTGATGGTCGCCACCGACGGATTGGCCAGGTTGACGGTAAAGGTTTCGCTCGCTTCGATCGCAGTATCGCCATGGATGGTGACCGGAAATATCGTGCTGGCCTGGCCTGCGGCGATAGTCTTGCCGATCACGGCGCCCGCTGTGTAGTCGCTGCCCGCAGCCGCGCTTCCGTTTTCGGTGAATATGTCGAAACTGATCGGGCTGTTGCTGGTTTCCGACGTCTTGACCACGAAATCGAGCACCTTGTCGCCGGCATTGCCTTCCGAAACACTGGCGGCAGCCACCGCCAGCATCGCTGGATTGCGCACGCAGTCGTAGGTCTCGACGATGCGCGGTCCGGTGTCGAGCACGACGAAGTCCTGCGCCAGCACCGGAACCGAAGGCACTGCCTGGTCGAAAACCCGCGAGTTGATGCCCAACTCCGCCCAGGTATGCGTGGTGAAACGATCGCTTTCGGCCGTCAACGCGATATTGCCGCCATCGGAAAGGACGATGCCGAAACGCTGCATGGTGCGCAGGATGACCCGTGCCGATGCCGGATAAAGGTGCACGGGAAAATCGTGACGAAGGCGCAGCCGCGAACCATAGGGAATACTCGCCTCGGGGCCGCTGGGGCCACCGGCATGGCTGGCGGGGCGCACGTAGTATTTGGTGCCCGACGCCGACGCCATGCGTGCGTTGGGCAGGATGAAGCGCAGCGCATGGCCCAGGTCGCCCTCGACGCCTTGCATGGCCGCGAACACTTCGTCGGCATTGAACAACAGCGGCGCAATCGGAAATCCCGCCGCATCGGCGCTGGTGCAATGGTCGCCGCGGTTGTCGTCCGGATAGACGAAATCAAGCTTCCACAAGGCCAGGCATTGCAACTGCAGGCCGCTGCCGCCACTGGCATTGGCGCGATAGGCCTCGTAAAGATTGCTGCCCTGCACGACCAGAAGGTGGCAGTCGTCGCTGGCATTGGCACAAGACAGGCCGGTGTTTCCCTCGATCGCCGCATTCGCCGGCACCGGCATCGTGCTTCCGACCGGTTCGCAATCGGGCGAATAATATTCGCCGCTGCTCGGATAGCCGATGATCGTACGCGTGGGCGCGTCACCCGGTGCGTTGACCACATGCATCGAGAAATCGATCTGCATGCGACCGTAGCCGAAACCACCCAATGCGACCAGGGTGGACATCATCGTCGTCGATGAAGGATGCACGCTGGCCTGGCTGATGTCCCGGTTCCATACCGCCTGCGCGGGAAACCGGGGAAGCGAATTGGCCGCGACCCCATCAGCGACCAGGACGGCCAATGCGCAGCAACAACCGACCGCGATCCGCCGCATCAACGCAGCGGCCCCGCGCGCAGGTGCCTAGTGCTGTACGGGCTTGCTGCAGTGGGCGACGGACTTGCCACGACGACGTGCCTCGGCTTTCGACTTGGCGGACTTGCAATCGATCTTGTCGGCTTCGGCCTTGTCCCAGGACGACTCGCCCGACACCAGCAGCGGTGCGACGGAGAAACCCTGGGCCGAGAACGATCCCGGCGCGGGCGCGACCGCCCCATCGTCATTGGTGATTACCGCAACCGCGCTGCCATCAGCCAGCGTGGCGCCGGTGACGCCGCTGATCGTGACGTTGAACTGCTCGGTGGTCTCGACCGTGGTGTCGCCATTGATGACCACGTCGAAGGCCTGGGTCGTGCGGCCAGCATCCATGAACTTGCCGGTCTGCGAACGCGCCACGTAATCGCTTCCCGCCGTCGCCGTGCCGTTGCTGGTGGCGATGTTGAAATAGACCGGATTGGGCACGGGCGCGGACAGGCGCACGATGAAAGTGGCCGTGCCGGTCCCGCTGTTGCCTTCGTTCACCAGCACGTCGCCGATGCTCAGCGCTGCCTGGTCGTCGTTGTTGATGCGACCCTGGCCCTGGCCCTTGCTGACGGCAGCTCCCGCGACATTCACCAGGTTGACTGCGAAGGTCTCGTTGTTTTCGATGGCCGTGTCGCCATTCACGCTGACCGTGAAATTGAGCAGCGTCTGTCCGGCGGCGATCGACTGGCCCTGCAGCGCCTTGGCCACGTAGTCGCTGCCTTCGGCTGCGGTGCCGTTGTCGGTGTAGACGTCGAACGTGACCGGTCCGGCCAATGGCGCAGAGAGCGTGATCGGGAAAGTCGCAAGCGTGGTGCCGCCATTGCCCTCGGTAACGGCGACATCGCCGACAGACAGCGTGCCGACATCGCCAGGCAAGTACTGCCCGGTCAGCGTGACGCCAGTGATGGTGGAGTAGGCATAGACCATCACGTAGTAGGTGCCCGCAGCCGGATTGGGGATGGCGCAGGTTTCCGCGGTGGTCACGCCCTCTGAAGCGCAATCGGCGCCACTGGTGGTCGGAATGGATCCGAGCTTGACGTAGAGGTCGGCGTCGCCGGTACCTTCCGCCGTGGTGAAGGTCACCGAGGTCTTGCCCGGGGGCACGGCCAGCGAATACAGGAACTTGGTGCCGCCGGCGCCAGCAATCGGGCCGACTGCCACGCCACTCGAGAGTGCCGTCGCGTCGTCATTTAGGATGGCGCCCATGCCTTGCGTTTTTGCCGTCGCGATTCCAACGACGTTGCTGACATTCACCGTGAAGGTCTCATCGGCTTCCGCGGTCGTATCGCCGTTGACGGTCACCGAAAAAATCTTGCTGGTGGCGCCGGCCGCGATGCTCTGGCCAGGAAGGCTGATCGCCACGTAGTCGCTGCCTGCGGTCGCGCTGCCATTGGCGGTGGCGACGTCGAAGGTAACCGGCACGCCCATCGCCTTGGACAGGCTGACGGTAAAGCTGAAGATGTTCGGCCCGGCATCGCCTTCGGACAGAGTCTGGTCGCTGATGGTCAGCACGCCGCTGGTGACGCCGGCTACGGCGTTCAGGGCGTTGATGATGCCGGCGCCACAACCCTGCCCACAGGGGACGGGCAAGGCACGCGCGGTGCTCTTGAGCACGCTCTCGACCGCTGCCGGCGAAGTGGCCGCCAGGCTCTGCATCAGCGCAACCGTGCCCGCCACGTGCGGCGCCGACATGGAGGTGCCCTGCAGGCCGATATAGTGTTCGGTGGTCGGCGCCGTAAGGCCGCTGTTGTAGGTCGAAGCGATGAAGCTGCCATCACCGCCGCCCGGCGCCGACACATCCACCGTGCTGCCGAAGTTGGAGAAGCTTGCCTTCGCGCCGTCGCGCGTAGTCGCGCCCACTGCAATCACGTTCGCGCAATTGGCAGGCTCGTACAGGCTGGTATCGGCATTGTCGTTACCGGCAGACACCACCACGACCACGCCCGCGGATACGGCGAAATTGATCGCCGCCTGGGTGCTGGGGCCGCAGGCACCTTCGCCGCCGAGGCTCATGTTGATCACTTCCACCGGATTGGCATTGTTCGGCACGCCCGCAACTGCGCCGCCGGCCGCCCAAGTGATGGCGTTGGCGATGTCGGAACTGAAACCGCCGCAGCGGCCCAGCACGCGGATCGGCATCACCTTGGCGTTGTAGGCGATGCCCGCGACGCCTTTGGCATTGTTGGTGACGGCGGCGATGGTGCCCGCGACATGCGTACCGTGCCAACTCGAATTTTCGGCCACGGCCGGGCCGCCACCTTCGCAACCATTGGCCTCCACCCAGTCGCCGGGATCGCTCGGGTCGGCATCACGGCCATCGCCATCCCGCGACGTGGTGGTGTTGACGATGAAGTCATAGCCGGTCACAAGGTTCGCGGCCAGGTCCGAGTGCACGGTGATGCCGGTATCGAGCACCGCGACCACGACCCCGCTGCCGGTGGACAAGTCCCAGGCTGCCGGCATGCCGATACCACCGGTCGCCTCGAAGTAATGCCACTGGTTGCCGGCGTAGAACGAATCATTGGGGACGAAGGTGGGGCGCAGGATCCGGTCGATCTCCACGTATTTCACGTCCGGATTGCGGCGCAGGCGATTCATGTACGCCTCGGCCGCCCGATAGTTGAGCCGGCGGTTGAGCTTGATGACATCGGCGCCGATGCCCATGCGGTGCAGGTGGCTGACCGCCAGGCCCTGGCCCTGGACTGAAGCGGCGAGCGCGCGCTGCCGCGCGGAGGGGTTGGCAAATGCCTGCGAGCCCGGCTCGAATTGCACGATGAACTGGTCGAAGGTCTTCTGCTTGCCGCTGTCGATCGAGTTGGCCTGGCTGGTGCCGGCCAATCCAAGCAGGGCGATGAGGGCGAAGGCGAACAGCAGGACCGGACGCAACGGCAGTATGGACAAGATAAATCTCCGAAAGGCCTGGGACGGCGACGGGCGCCGCCCGGACCTCCCGTTTCGGGGGAGGTCCAACGCCCCGAGAATATCATTCGTGGCTACCAAGGGCGTGCGCGACCTCCCAGAAAACGCAGTGACGGCGCAACCGGTTGACCGGTCTTGGCGGCGGTTCGCGTCAATCGATCATGGGCAAATGCAGGCCCTGCTCCCTGGCACAGGCCTTGGCAATCTCGTAGCCCGCATCCGCGTGGCGCATCACGCCGGTACCCGGGTCGTTCCAGAGGACCCGCGCCAGCCGCCGGTCGGCCGCTTCGCTACCATCGGCCACGATGACCACGCCGCTGTGTTGGCTGTAGCCCATGCCCACGCCGCCGCCATGGTGCAGCGACACCCAGGTCGCGCCGCCGGCAACATTCAGCATCGCATTCAGCAAGGGCCAGTCCGACACGGCGTCCGAGCCGTCCAACATTGCCTCAGTCTCGCGATTGGGAGATGCGACCGAACCTGAATCGAGATGGTCGCGGCCGATCACGATCGGTGCCGACAGTTCGCCGTTGCGCACCATTTCATTGAAGGCCAGCGCGAGGCGGTGGCGATCTCCCAGGCCGACCCAGCAGATGCGCGCCGGCAAGCCCTGGAAGCTTATGCGCTCGCGCGCCATGTCCAGCCAACGGTGCAGGTGCTTGTCGTCGGGCAGCAGTTCCTTCACACGCGCATCGGTCTTGTAGATGTCCTCGGGGTCGCCGCTCAAGGCCACCCAACGGAACGGACCCACGCCCCGGCAAAAAAGCGGACGCACGTAAGCCGGCACGAAGCCCGGGAAATCAAAGGCGTCGTGGCAGCCGACATCCTTTGCCATCTGCCGGATGTTGTTGCCGTAGTCGAACGTGGGAATGCCTTGGTCTTCGAAATGCAGCATCGCTTCCACATGCACGCGCATGGAATGTTTTGCGGCGTCGATCACCGATTGCGGGTCGGACAGTTGGCGGTCCCACCATTGTTCCAGCGTCCAGCCGGCCGGCAGGTAGCCATGCAAGGGATCGTGCGCCGAGGTCTGGTCGGTAACCGCATCGGGGCGTACGCCGCGGCGCACCAGCTCGGGCAGGATTTCCGCCGCGTTGCCGAGCAAGGCCACTGAAATCGCCTTGCCCTCGCTGCAGTGGCGTTCGATGCGTGCCAGCGCGTCTTCAAGATCGGTCGCCTGCTCGTCCACGTAGCGGGTCTTCAGGCGCATGTCGATGCGGCTCTGCTGGCATTCGATGTTCAGCGAGCAAGCGCCCGCCAACGAAGCGGCCAGCGGCTGCGCGCCACCCATGCCGCCCAGTCCCGCCGTCAATATCCATTTACCGCGCAAGTCACCGCCGTAGTGCTGGCGGCCCATCTCGACGAAGGTTTCATAGGTGCCCTGCACGATGCCCTGCGAGCCGATGTAGATCCAGCTGCCGGCCGTCATCTGGCCGTACATCATCAGGCCCTTTCGATCGAGCGCATTGAAGTGTTCCCAGGTCGCCCAGTGCGGCACCAGGTTGGAGTTGGCGAGCAGCACGCGCGGGGCATCGGGATGCGACGGGAACACGCCCACCGGCTTGCCCGACTGGATCAGCAGGGTCTGGTCGTCTTCGAGCGTGCGCAGGGTGTCCAGGATCTTGTCGTAGCTTGCCCAGTCGCGCGCAGCGCGGCCAATGCCGCCATAGACCACCAATTCCTGCGGGTTCTCGGCAACCTCTGCATCCAGGTTGTTCTGGATCATCCGGTAGGCCGCTTCGGTGAGCCAACTCTTGCAACTCAGGGTCGTGCCGCGCGGTGCGCGGATGTGGCGGCTGGAATCCTTGCGGCTGGGTGCGGACATGTCTGGCTCCGGAGTCGTCCGACAATTATAGGATGGGCGGCTCCGTTAGACTTCACCCGAACCAGGGAGCTTGGGAATGCAGGTCGAATATCTCGCGGCATTGGTGCTGGCGATTGGCGTGGTCGCTTTCCTGTATTCCTCGGTCGGCCATGCCGGCGCATCCGGCTATATCGCGGTGATGACACTCGCTTCACTGTCGCCCGCAGTCATCAAGCCCAGCGCGCTGGTCCTGAATATCCTGGTCGCCAGCATCGGCAGCTGGCAGTTCCATCGGGCCGGCCATTTTCGCTGGAAGCTGTTCTGGCCGTTCGCGCTGCTGTCCATTCCGCTGGCCTTCCTGGGCGGATACCTCGACTTGCCCACGCACCTGTTCAAACTGCTGGTCGGCATCGTATTGCTGTTGTCTGCGTTGTATTTCTTCTGGCACCCCGACAACGACGATGTTGGCGAGGCGCCGAGCCTTCCGGTCGCCATCGCGTCGGGCGGCGTGCTCGGCTTCTTTGCGGGCCTGACCGGTACCGGCGGAGGAATCTTCCTCACACCCTTGCTGCTGGTGATGCGCTGGGCACGAACGAAAGAGGCGGCGGCGACGTCGGCGCTTTTCATCTTGGTCAATTCCGTCGCAGGCCTGGCCGGGAACGCCAGCAGCGTGGGCTCGATTCCCTCGCTGGTGTGGCCACTTGCCATGGCCGCCGTGGTCGGCGGAAGCGCCGGGTCCTACTTCGGAAGCCGCCGTTATCCCGTGGCGACCATCAAGCGGCTGCTGGCCGCCGTGCTGGTGATTGCCGGGCTGAAGCTGCTGCTGACCGCCTGATCGCGATCGGCGCCCAGCGACCCAAGCTTGACAGCCAGGGGCAATCGTTATATCTCTGTATCGCGATGAAGGTATGTCTGCCTTCCCTGCCCTGCCCGTCCCGGCCCAGAGGAATCCCCAGTGAGTGTTGCCCTGCATCCCGGCGCGAGTGCGCTACGAAGCGATCGCCCTGCCGTTCCGGCCGTATTCGCTGCACCCGGCGAGTCCGTGGCGCGCA
>JANNWV010000121.1:0-11446 GCA_031408815.1 Gammaproteobacteria bacterium | reverse complement strand
CTCGGCCAGGCGTGCACCGGACACCACTTCCGCGGTCGTCTGTTCCATCGACGACACCGCTTCGTTGGTATCTCTTTGAATGGTATGCACCAGCGTTTCAATTCGCTTGGTCGCGTGCGTCGCGCGTTCTGCCAGTCGTTGCACTTCGTCGGCCACCACCGCGAAGCCTCGGCCTGCTTCACCTGCGGATGCCGCCTGAATAGCGGCGTTAAGCGCCAGGATGTTGGTCTGTTCGGCGATGTCGTTGATCAGTTCAACGATGGAGCCGATTTCCTGCGAGCTTTCGCCCAGTCGCTTGATTCGTTTCGAGGTTTCCTGAATCTGGTCACGGATGTTTTCCATGCCCTGGATCGTCTGGCGCACGACTTCGGCGCCTTTTGCAGCAATCAGCACCGATCGATGTGCCACGTCGGCCGACTCGGCCGAGTTGCGCGACACCTGGTCAATGCTGGATGCCACGTCCTTGATCTGCGCCGATGCCGAGGTGATCTGCTGCGCCTGGTGTTCCGCTGCTTCGGCCAGGTGCATCGCCGTTGCCTGGGTTTCCTGGGCGGCGGCTGCCACCTGCACCGCGGTTTCGTTAATGGTCGATACCAGGGATCGCAGCGCCTCGATGGCGAAGTTGATGGAGTCTGCGATGGCGCCGGTGATTTCTTCGGTAACCGTTGCCTTTACCGTCAAGTCGCCTTCTGCGAGCGAACCCATTTCGTCCAGCAGCCGCAAAATGGCTTCCTGGTTTCGCTGGTTGATTTCCTTGGTGCTGGTCAGCGCGCGCTTGTCGTTTGCGCGGATGAACAGGTACAGGCCGGCGATAGCCAGCAAGGCCAGCGCCGCGGAACCGATCGCCCACAGGTTGTTCGGGAAGAAGCGCCTCAGGCTGGAACCAAACGTCGCGTACAGGGCCTGGCTGTCTTCGAGCAGCACGTTGGAATCGCCGGAGATCGCGGCCGAGGCTTCCTGCACCTCGAACAAGTCGGTGGACGCCTGCAGGATGGAATCCATCTCCTTCAGCGAGTCGGAATACAGCTTGTCCACCGCATTCACCGCGTCAAGCGCGGCGGTACTGGTGACGCGGGCCACTTGCATTTCAGCGTTGCCGTCCTTCAGGCCGGCCAGCACCTGTCCGAACACCGCGCTATCGCGCGAAAGCGCGTCGGCGGCGGTAATTGCCCGGTCGCCACCGGCCAGGATTTCCGTTACGCGGCGTGACATACGGTCGGCCAGCACGATCTGGCGGTTGGCCAGGTTGATCTGCGATGCCGGTGCGCCGGCGTCGGACATGGCTCGCACCACTTCGTCGAGTCGGGCGGAAATCTGCGGGATGCGGGCGTTGAACGCGGCCGCGGTGTCGCTCAGGTTGACGATCTGTTCCTGGCTCTTGGTAATGCGGTCGGCGTCGGTGGCCATCTTGGTCCAGATGGTATTCACGCGCTTGAGCGCGCTGCTGACGCCCGGTTCGCGCAGGCTGCCTTCGTAGCCTGGCACGCCGCTGCCGCCCTTGCGCAACGCGGTGACGATGGCGCCGCCACGGTCCTTGGTGTCCTTGAATTCCTCGAAGGACTCGGCGTTACCGCCTTCGACCGCCTCTCGGGAGTATTTCGCCAACTGCTGCGAAAGCACCTGCAGTTCCGCCGTCAGTGCGCGAGCTTCGTTTTCCTGGTTGGACAGGTAGCTGGCGTAAAGGAAGTTGGCCACGAAGATCGCGGCTGCGATACCCAGGACCGCCAACCAGACCCGAAGGCCATAGTTGGATACCCGACCGGTGAACGAACTGGCATTCGTGCTCATGACTGGACCCACCCTCAAAGAAAAACAAAGACCGCCTAAATGGTGGCCTGCCGAAATTCAGGCGTACGTGTCAGCGTCTGCATGCTGAACACCGCCCATGATGTATCTGCCAGGCGATAGACCTGGCTGACGAAGTGACCGTAACGGCCTTCGTTTTCACCGGCCATGTCGGCCCGGTGCGAATCATTGAATGTGCGCTGGCCGAACAATTCGTCGATCAGCACGGCCACGTTGCCGCCGCTTTGCCGCACAACCAACATGCGCTGGCCGTCATGCACGACGGTGCGCTCGCCCTCCAGGAACTGCTTGAGGTCGACCACGGGCAGCAAGGTGCCGCGCACGTTGGCCACGCCGAGCATCCAGGCCTGGGCACCGGGCACCGGGGTGACCGGCGGCATCGGCAGGATTTCCATCACCTCGTCGAAAGACGAGACCAGGCGACGCTGGCCGAGTCGGAAACCGACGCCGCGCCAGTGGCCCGCCGCCTCGATCGACTCCGGGCGGCCGGCGACGTGCGCCAGTGACCGCGTCTCGACATCGAGCAGCGTGTCGAAGGAGGAAACCTGGCGGGCGTGGTTGGGCTTGGCCATGGCGGCGTCAGGCCATCGTCACGAAGTTGCGGATGGCCGACAACAGTTCGTCACGGGTGAAGGGCTTGGTGAGGTACTGGTCGGAGCCGACGATGCGACCGCGGGCCTTGTCGAACAATCCGTCTTTCGAGGACAGCATGATCACCGGCGTGCCCTTGAACATCTGGTTGTTCTTGATCAAGGCGCAGGTCTGGTAGCCATCGAGCCGCGGCATCATGATGTCGACGAAAATGATCTGGGGCTGGTGGTCGGCGATCTTGGCAAGCGCCTCGAAACCGTCGGTCGCAGTCACGACTTCGCAGCCTTCCTTCTTGAGCAGCGTTTCCGCCGTCCGGCGAATGGTCTTCGAATCGTCGATGACCATCACCCTCAAGCCGCTGAGATTGCTTTGTTCCATCAGTTTCCCCGGTGCGTGGCCTTCTGGCACGCCTGATTGCAGCGTTTGGCCACCTAGCTTATATCCCAGCGTAGCGCGGAAGTGTCAAGCACAATGCGGTTCTGCGCTGTTTTCCGTGACCCCCTGCACGTTGTAACGGCGGCCGGTGCTAGGCTAGCGCGCAGTACTTCACTTTTGCGGAAACAACATGAATTTGCACGTCGCCGTGGTCATGGACCCGATCGCAAAGATCAAGGTTGCGAAAGACTCCACATTCGCGATGATGCTCGAGGCCCAGCGCCGCGGGCATCCTCTGAATTACGTCGTTCCCGGCAGTCTTGCCGTGGTAAATGGGCAGGCCGTCGCACAACTCGCATCGCTTGCAGTACAAGACAACTCCACCAACTGGTACAAATTGGCCACGCCGCAATTGCGCCCCCTGTCGGAAATGGACGTCGTGCTGATGCGGACCGATCCGCCGGTGGACTCCGCCTACCTGCACGACAGCATCATCCTGGGCATGGCGCAGGCGGAAGGCGTGCTGGTGGTGAACGACCCGCAGGGCCTGCGCGACCTGAACGAAAAACTGGCAGCGCTGCTGTTTCCGGACTGCTGTCCGCCAACGGTGGTCAGTCGCGATGCTGCGACACTGCGCGAATTCATCGCGAGCCATGGCCACTGCGTACTCAAGCCGCTGGACGGCATGGGCGGCCGTTCGATCTTCATGGTTCGCGAAGGCGACCCCAATATCAACGTGATCCTCGAGACCCTGACCGAGGGTGGGAAGACGCTGGCGATGGCCCAACGCTACCTGCCGGAGATCCTCCAGGGCGACAAACGCATCCTGCTGATCGACGGCGAGCCGGTGCCCTTCTGCCTGGCCCGCATCCCGCAGGGCACCGAGTTCCGGGGCAACCTGGCTGCCGGCGGCCGCGGCGAAGGCCGCCCGCTGAGCGATCGCGACCGCTGGATCGCGGCCCGCGTCGGCCCTGAACTTCGCCGGCGGGGCATGATCTTCGTTGGCCTGGACGTGATCGGCGACTACCTGACCGAGGTCAACGTGACCAGCCCGACCTGCATCCGCGAACTGGACCTGCAGTTCGGGCTGAACATCGCCGGCACGCTCTTCGATGCCATCGAGGCCCGCCGGGCCCGCCGGGAACGACGGCATTGACGTGAAAGCGCCGGCTCCTCCACAACCCGCCCCCTCGCCTCCGGCGCCCCCCGCGCCACCGATCCCCCCGGCACCGCCGGCGGCCGTGCCACGGCCCCGGATTGGCTCGTCCGAACGGCTCAGCGCGACCCTGGCGTTCTCGCTGATCGTGTTCGGCGTGGTCATCCTGGGCGTCGGCTTCAGCCAGGACGAAGCGGCGCCGGTGGTGCCGACCCTGGACGTCATCCTGACCCAGACCTCGACGCCGGAGCCACCCAAGCAGGCCGATTTCATCGCCCAGTCCAACAACCAGGGCGGCGGCAACAGCGACCGCGCCCAGCGCCCGCGCGAAGACCAGGTGGCGCAGGTGCCGAAGAACCAGGCGGGCGTGGCCCCGCAGCCGCTGACGGCCCAGGTGCCGCCCCCCGCCCCCGACCCGCGGCAACGAATGCTGACCACGGTCGCGCCCAGCCCGACCCGCGTGATGGCCCCGGAAGACCAGGCCAACAGCGAACCGCGGCCGCTGCCGACCGGGCGTGAGCTGATGGAACAAAGCGCGGAGATGGCCCGACTGGCCGCCGAGATCGACATCCGCAGCGCGCTGTACGCGAAGCGGCCGAAGAAGAAATTCATCACCGCGAGCACGCAGGAATATGAATACGCCGCCTACATGCGCGCCTGGGTGGCCCGGGTCGAGCGGGTCGGCAACCTCAACTATCCGATCGAGGCGCAACGCCAGGGCCTGAGCGGCCGGCTGATACTCACTGTCTCGGTCGGGCGCAATGGCGAGGTAAAGGGCGTGCTGGTGAACAAGAGCAGCGGCAAGAAGGTGCTCGACCAGGCGGCGGTAAAGGCCGTGCAACTGTCGAGTCCGTTCGCGCCCCTGCCGCAAACCAGCGAGGACATCGACATCCTCGACATCACCCGTACCTGGGATTACAAGAACGGCAACGTCGACACGCGCTGAGACCGCGCCGGCGTGGCTTCAGCACCGCGCCGGCTTCAGCCCAGCAGTGCCTGCAATATCGCCATGCGCACGGCCACGCCGTTGCCGACCTGCTGCAGGATCGCCGACTGCGGGCCATCGGCCACCTCATCGGAAATCTCCACGCCGCGATTCATCGGGCCCGGGTGCATCACGACCGCGTCCGCTGCGGCCAACCCCAGGCGACGCGCATCGAGTCCGTAGTCGGCGAAGTAGGATTCCAGCGACGGCACCAGCCCTTCTTCCATGCGCTCGCGTTGCAGGCGCAGCATCATCACCGCATCCACGCGGTACAGGGCTTCATCCAGCGATTCGATCACGCGGCAACCCTCCAGCGTGCCGTCATCGGGTAGCAGGGATGCCGGCGCGCAGACCCGGATTTCGCCGGCACCCAGCGTGCGCAGGGCATGCAGGTCGGAACGCGCCACGCGCGAGTGGCGGACATCGCCCACGATCAGCACCTTCAGTTGCGAAAAGTCCGGACCCTTGTGCTGGCGCAAGGTCAGCATGTCCAGCAGGCCCTGGGTCGGATGCGCATTGCGGCCGTCGCCGGCGTTGATGAAGCTGGTTTCCGGGCGCGCGCCAGCCGCCAGTTCGGCCACTGCGCCTTCGTCGGCATGGCGCACGATGAAACAATCCACGCCCATCGCCTCCAGCGTGCGCATCGTGTCCAGCGCGGTCTCGCCCTTCTTGGTGGACGAGGCGTGCACGTCGAAACCCAGCACGTCCGCGCCCAGGCGGGTGGCCGCCAGGTGGAACGAGCCGCGCGTGCGCGTCGAGGGTTCGAAAAACAGGGTGCAGACCGTGCGACCGGCCAGGCGATCGCGAAGCCCGGTGCCCGACATCGACTGCGGCACCATCGCCTCGGCGGAATCGAGCAAGGTCTCGAGCATCGATGCCGGCAGGCCTTCAAGCGTAAGCAGGTGTCGGAGCCGGCCATCGAGGCTGCGTTGCGAAACGGGCACGGGATTCATGTTGGATCCGGGGTAAGGGGAATTCGGGAATGCGGTTCTGCCAGCCAGCGTTCGAGGATGATCGCGGCGGCGGTGGCATCCAGCTGCGATGCCTGGTGGCGCTTGCGCTGGCCGCTGGCGCGACCTTGCGCGAAGCGCTGCGCGGCCTCGATCGAACTGGTGCGTTCGTCCACCTGTTCAACCGGCAGTTGATAACGCTCGACCAGGGACCGCGCAAATTTTCGCGCCATCTTGCGAATCGGTTGCTCGCCGCCGTCCAGGGTGGCGGGGTCGCCGACCACCAGCTGGTTGGGCCGCCAGTCGCGCATCCATCGGTCCAGCGTCGGCCAGTCGGGGCCGGTGTCGCGCATGTCCAGCACGCCCAGTTCGCGCGCGCTGTTGGAAATGGTGTTGCCGACCGCTACGCCAATCCGTCGCGCGCCAACGTCGAACGCCAGCAGCGTGAGTGCCGTCATGCGTGTCCCACGGTGTCGGACATGCCCGAAATATCGATGCCCAACGATCGCGCTGCGGCCTGCCAGCGCAGCTCCAGCGGTGTATCGAAGAAGATCGCCGGGTCGGCGGGCACGGTCAGCCAGGCGTTCTGCGAGATCTCTTCCTCCAACTGGCCGGCGGACCAGCCGGCGTAGCCGAGCGTCATCAGGAAGTTCGCCGGGCCTTCGCCCTTGGCCATCTGCTCGAGGATTTCGCGCGAGGTGCTGACGGCCAGGCCACGGCCAAAGCGCAGGGTGGACCCGAAGTCGCGCGGGTCGTCGTGCAACACGAAGCCGCGGTCGGGCTGTACCGGGCCGCCGACCAGCACGGCCTGGCGCGACAAGGCCGGTGACGCATCGCCGATGTCCATCTGCTGCAACACCTCGCCCAGCGTGTATTCGGACCGGTGGTTGATGACCAGGCCCATGGCGCCGTGCTCGTCGTGCTGGCAGACCAGGGTAACGCCGCGGACAAAATGGGGGTCGGCCAGTGACGGCATGGCGATCAGGAAATGGTCGGCAAGATATTGCGAGGCTTGCATGACTGGCATTGTAACGCCGCCGCCGGGGCAACGCCCCGCGTGGTCGGCGAGCGCGCTAACATCGCGTCCTCGCCTCCGGAGTGCCGCCCCATGCGCCAACGCCTGCTCACCATCGCTCTTTCCTGCGCCCTGATTGGCTCGATCGCCGGCTGCAAACGCGACCAAGCGCCCGCACCCACCGCACCGGCGGCCACAGCGGCCACGGCCCCGGCGTCCTACGCCAGCGAGCGCCTGGCCCAGTACGTTCGGGTCCCGCTGACCGCCGACCTGTCGGCCTTCGACGCGGACGACAAAAAGATGCTCGCACTGCTGGTGCAAGCCAGCGAGCTGATGAACTCCATTTACTGGCAGCAGACCTGGCCTGACCGCGAAGGCCTGATGGCCAAGGCCGGCGATGCCGATACCCGCCGCATGGTCGAGCTGAACTACGGCCCCTGGGACCGGCTGAACGACGACAAGCCGTTCGTGGACGGCGTCGGCGCCCGCCCGGAAGGCCTGAATTTCTATCCGCCCGGCATGACCAAGGACGAGTTCGAGGCCGCCCAGCTTCCCGACAAGACCAGCTGGTACACGCTGCTGCGCCACGATGCCGAGGGCAAGCTGGTCACCGTACCCTTCCACGTCGCCTACCAGGACGACCTGGCCAAGACCGCCGCGCTGCTGCGCCAGGCCGCGCCGCTGAGCAAGGACAAGGCCTTCGGCAACTACCTGACGATGCGCGCCGACGCGCTGTTGTCCGACAACTTCCAGCCCAGCGACATGGCCTGGATGGACATGAAGACCAATCCCGTGGACATCGTGATCGGCCCGATCGAATCCTATGAAGACCGCCTGTTTGGCTACAAGGCCAGCTATGAAGGCCTCGTGCTGATCAAGGACATCGCCTGGAGCGAGAAGCTCGCGCGCTTTGCGAAACTCTTGCCGGAAATGCAGCGCGGCCTGCCGGTGGCCGACAAGTACAAGGCCGAGCGCCCCGGTTCGGACGCCGACCTCAATGCCTACAACGCCATCTACTACGGCGGCAGCGCCAACACCGGCGCCAAGACCATCGCCATCAACCTGCCCAACGACGAGCAGGTGCAGCTGAAGAAAGGCACGCGCCGCCTGCAGCTGGAAAACGTGATGCGCGCGAAGTTCGACAACATCCTCACGCCGATCGCGAAGGTGCTGATCGCCGAGGACCAGTTGCAGCACGTGACCTTCGATGCCTTCTTCGAAGACACGATGTTCCACGAAGTCGCGCACGGCCTGGGCATCAAGAACACGCTCGACGGCAAGGGCACGGTGACCCAGGCGCTGAAGGAATACGCAAGCAGCTTCGAGGAAGGCAAGGCCGACGTGCTGGGCCTGTACCTGATCACCGCACTGAGCGAACGCGGCGACCTGGACAAGGCCAAGCTGATGGACGGCTACGTGACCTTCCTGGCCGGCATCATGCGCAGCGTGCGCTTCGGCGCGGGCGATGCGCATGGCAAGGCGAACATGGTCCGCTTCCACTTCTTCGAAAAACAGGGCGCCTTCAGCCGCGATCCGGCCACTGGCCGCTATCGCGTCGAATTCGACAAGATGAAGGCCGCGATGAATGCGTTGTCGGAGCGCCTGCTCACCATCCAGGGTGATGGCGACTACGCGGCGGCCAAGCAGATGACCGACACGATGGGCGTGATCAGCCCGGAACTGGCGGCCGACCTGAAGCGCCTGGAAACCGCAAAGATCCCGGTGGACGTGTTCTTTGAACAGGGCCTGGACGTGCTAGGCCTGGCCAAAGTCGAGCCCACTCCGTGAAGCGCGCCTCGGCGGCGATGATCTGCAGCGGCCTGCTGGTGCTGTCGGCCTGCAGCCGCGCGCCCGAGTCGGTGCCCGCCACCGCCGCGCCATCCGCTGCGGCGCCCACCGATGCCGCAGCCAACCCTCATGCCTTGCCGCCGCCGCCCATCGACATGGCGCCCGTCGCCACAACGCCGACCGGCAGCGCCGAGCAACGCGTGCGTGGCAACGCCGTGATGGGCAAGGACGGCTACGGCATCACGCCCTGCGGCGAATCCACCCAGCGCATGGCGGACTTCGGGCCCGAGGCAGCGACGGTGCTCGACAGCTTCCTCGCCTCGGGCGCGCGCGAATTCTTCATCGATGCCTGGGCCGTGGCAGGCGCGGACGGACGACTCGCCGTCAACCGGGTCGAGCGCATCTACACGGAAGGTCCGAGTTGCGATGAAGCTTTGAGCGGCGTGGTCTTTTTCGCGCGCGGCAACGAACCGTTCTGGTCGGTGCGCTCGGGCCAGGATGGCGTCGTGCTGGAACGCCCGGGCGTGCCCGCGATCAGCGGCCCGTTCACCGGCGTCACTGAATTTGAAGGCGGCCGGCGGATCGAAAGCGACACGCCGTCCGGAAAACTGGTCGTGCAATTCACGCCAGCCGCGTGCAGCGACGGCATGTCCGATGCCATCTATGGCTGGACGGCCAAGGCGAGCCTGCGCAATGAATCGTGGTCGGGCTGCGGCTTTGCCGGGATGCCTGCCGACCGGGAGTGAATTCCGGCCGGATCAACGGACTTCGGAAATCTCGACCCCGTCCATGCCCTGCGACAGGCTGCGCGCATCGCCGCCCTGGGCCAGCTTGATCTTCAGGCGGACCTCGTTCTGCGAGTCGGCGTAGCGCAGCGCGTCCTCGTAGCTGATCTCGCCTTCCTGGTACAGCGCAAACAGGGCCTGGTCGAAGGTCTGCATGCCCAGCTCGGTGGACTCCTTCATCAGGTCCTTGAGCTTGTGGATTTCGCCGTCGCGGATGTAGTCGGACATCAGCGGCGTACCCAGCAGCACTTCCATCGCCACGCGACGCGCCTTGCCGTCCGGGGTCGGGATCAACTGCTGCGCGATGATGCCCTTGAGGTTCATCGACAAGTCCATCAGCAATTGATTACGGCGTTCTTCCGGGAAGAAGTTGATCATGCGGTCCATCGCCTGGTTGGCGTTGTTGGCATGCAGGGTGCAAAGCACGAGGTGGCCGGTTTCAGCGAAGGCGATGGCGTGGTCCATGCCCTCGCGGGTACGGATTTCGCCGATCATGATCACGTCGGGCGCCTGGCGCAGGGTATTGCGCAGGGCCGCTTCCCAAGTGTCGGTATCGATGCCGATTTCGCGCTGGGTGATGATGCAGCCTTCGTGCTTGTGCACGAATTCGATCGGGTCCTCGATGGTGATGATGTGGCCCGAGGAATTCATGTTGCGGTAACCGATCATCGCTGCCAGCGAAGTGGACTTGCCGGTACCGGTCGCGCCGACGAACAGGATGATGCCGCGCTTGGTCATCGCCAGCGACTTGATCACCGCCGGCAGGCTCAGCTCTTCAACCGTGGGGATCCGCGTCTCGATGCGACGCAGGACCATGCCGACCTGATTACGTTGGTAGAAGCAACTCACACGGAAACGGCCGACGCCGGACACGCCGATGGCGAAGTTGCACTCGTGGGTCTTCTCGAACTCCTCGCGCTGTGCCGGACTCATCACATTGAGAACCAGGTCGCGGCTCTGCTGCGGGGTCAACGGGCTCTGGGTGATCGGCGACAGCTTGCCGTGCACCTTCATCGACGGCGGACAGCCCGCAGTGATGAACAGGTCCGAAGCTTTCTTGTGAGCCATAAGCTTCAGGAAAGAGGTGAAATCAATGCTGCTGCTCATGGCCGACTCCAAAACTGAATACTCCCGTTACGCCGCGTTCAATCGAACAGCTTCTTGTCCTTGGCATACTCGCGGGCCTGCGCCTTGGTGACCAGACCGCGCTTGGCCAGGTCCTGCAGGCACTGATCGAGCGTCTGCATGCCGACGTTTTGCCCGGTCTGGATCGAGGAATACATCTGCGCCACCTTGTCCTCGCGGATCAGGTTGCGGATGGCCGGGATGCCAACCATGATTTCGTGCGCGGCGATGCGGCCGCCACCGACCTTTTTCATCAGCGACTGCGAGATTACCGCGCGCAGCGACTCCGACAGCATCGAGCGCACCATCGGCTTCTCGCCGGCGGGGAACACGTCGATGATGCGGTCGATGGTCTTGGCCGCCGATGAGGTATGCACGGTCGCGAAAACAAGGTGACCGGTTTCCGCCGCGGTTAGCGCCAGGCGCACGGTCTCCAGGTCGCGCAACTCACCGACCAGGATGTAGTCGGGGTCCTCGCGCAAGGCCGAACGCAGCGCCTCGTTGAACCCGTGGGTATCGCGGTGGACCTCGCGCTGGTTGATCAGGCACTTCTGCGAGGTGTGCACGAACTCAATTGGATCCTCAACCGAGAGGATGTGGCCGAATTCGTTCTTGTTGATGTGGTCGATCATCGCGGCCAGGGTCGTGGACTTGCCGGAGCCGGTGGGCCCGGTCACCAGGATCAGGCCCTGCGGTTGTTCGATCAGTTCCGCGAACACGCGCGGGCAGCCGAGTTCCTCGAGGGAAAGGATCTGGCTGGGGATGGTCCGGAACACGGCGCCGGCGCCGCGGTTCTGGTTGAAGGCATTGACGCGGAAGCGGGCCAGGCCGGGGATCTCGAAGCTGAAGTCGACCTCGAGGACTTCCTCG
>JANNWV010000120.1:0-2755 GCA_031408815.1 Gammaproteobacteria bacterium | reverse complement strand
ATCGTGCTCGCGCAGAAGTCGGGCCTCGAAACGCGACCCATGGGAAATATGGCCGGCGAGGCGTTTTCTGGAGCGCTTCCTGCGGCGATCGGCCGGTTGCAGGGCGATGCTTCCGTGAAGGCCAACAAGCCGCGTCTTGATGAAATCCGAGTCAGGGTCGGAAAGGACGAGTTCGACCGGAAGATCGAGCAGGCGCTGCGTGGGGTATTGGCGACGGAACGGATCGCCCCCGTGGTGAATTTCGTCATCAGCGACAAGGCCTGGTCCGAGGACGAGGCCTTGGAACAGGCGAAGTCGTCGAATGGTGTCGTGCTGCGGGTGCAGCCGTTCCATGGGTTCGACGCCTATTTCAACGCGCTTGAGGTGTCAATTGTTGTTTCCGCCGGCAAGGTCACGCGGTCACCGTCCGGCAAGATCAAAGAGGAAACGCTGTTTTCCCGCAATTACTCGTTTTATTCGGTCATGCCGGATTTTCGAGGCAAGGTTGAAAACGCGAGCGCATGGCGTTGGAAGCGCGTGGGCGACGACGCGTTGCGCACGATGATTGACCAAGGCATTGCCCAGACCACGGCGATGCTGGCCTACGACTTCTCAGCAGAGGGCCAGGCGGAGTTCGTGCGAGACAAGCCGTGGGAGAAGTTCAAGATTTCGCACATCCGGAAGAAGGGATCGATCGCTCGCCAGCAGGACGGCATCATCTGGTATCGGGCGTGGGGCGAAAACCTGACGGCCGACCAGCCGATTGGGCTGGAGCCGGATGCGACAGCGCCCAAGAATTGACGGGTGTCGTGCCTAGGACCGGCAAAATTGCTGCGCTTGAACGACAAAGCCGCCTGGGAGGCGGCTTTTTCAGTCAACAGGCTTTGGTCGGGGAGACAGGATTCGAACCTGCGACTTCTACGTCCCGAACGTAGCGCTCTACCAGGCTGAGCTACACCCCGAGGGAGCCGCCTATTCTAAAGACCGACCCGCCCTGAGGCAAGTTTTGTCTTAAAATGCCGGATTGCGCCGCCTTAGCATGGAGTTTCGCTTGATCAAGCCCCGCACCCCGCCTGGCGTCATGGAGTTGTTGCCCCGCGACCAGATCGCCTTCCAGCGCATGTTGGACGTGATCCGGCGCAATTTCGAGCGCTTCGGGTTCCTGCCGGTCGAAACGCCCGTGTTCGAACTGTCGGACGTGCTGCTGACCAAGACCGGCGGCGAGACCGAGCGCCAGGTCTATTTCGTCCAGTCCACCGGCGCGCTCGAGCAAGGCGGCCAGCCGGAACTCGCGCTGCGCTTCGACCTGACCGTGCCGCTGGCCCGATACGTGGCCGAGCATGAGCACGACCTGGCGTTTCCGTTCCGTCGCTACCAGATGCAGCGCGTCTATCGCGGCGAGCGCGCCCAGCGCGGTAGATTCCGCGAGTTCTACCAGTGCGACATCGACGTCATCGGCAAGGATGCGCTGTCGGTGCGCTACGACGCCGAAATGCCGGCCGTCATCTATGCCGTGTTTGCTGAACTGGGCATCGGCCCGTTCACCGTGCACCTGAACAACCGCAAGCTGCTGCGCGGATTCTTCGAAGGCCTGGGCATCAGCGATGGCGAACGGCAGATGGCCGTGCTGCGTGAAGTGGACAAGCTCGACAAGCGCGGCGCGGACCACGTGCGCGCCACGTTGCAGGGCGAGGGCTTCGGCCTGTCGGAAGTGATCACCGACCAGATCCTGTCCTTCGTGCAGATGCGTTCCACCAGCCACGCCGATGCTTTGGCCCGGCTCGATGCGATGCAGGGCAATGAAACCGTGGCCCAGGGCGCCGCCGAACTTCGCGAAGTGATCGAACTGCTGCGCGCCAATGGCGTGCCGGAAAAAAACTACGCCATCAATTTCTCGATCGCCCGCGGCCTCGACTACTACACCGGCACCGTGTACGAGACGATTCTGGACGATTATCCGCAGATCGGCTCGATCTGTTCCGGCGGCCGCTACGAAAACCTCGCCGGCCACTACAGCAAGTCGCATCTGCCAGGCGTCGGCATTTCCATCGGTGCGACGCGCCTGTTCTGGCAACTGCGCGAAGCCGGAGTCCTGTCCACCGCCGAGAGTTCGGTCGAGGCCCTGGTTGGCCTGATGGACGAGAGCCGCCTCGGCGAGTCGATGGCGCTGGCACAATTGCTGCGCGCGGGTGGCATCAATACCGAGGTCCAGCTGGAGGCGAAAAAACTTGCCAAGCAATTCCAGTATGCCGATCGCGCCGGCATCCGCTTCATGGTGCTGGTCGGCGAAGACGAGGCCGCACGTGGCGTGGTGACGGTGAAGGACCTGCGCCGTCAGGAACAATTCGAAGTGCCGCAAGCCGAACTGGTCGCGGCGCTGAAGGTGGAACTGGAACAGCAACGCGCCATGCAGGAACGCTGAAATGAAACCGATCCGCCTCGACGGCCAGTCCCTCACCCGTGAACAGGTGATCGCCGTCGCCTACGGCGCGACGGTCGAACTCGACGCCGAGCAACTGAAGAAAGTGCAGCGCGCCGCCGACTTCCTGGTCGAGCAGGTGGCATTGCAGGAACCCATCTACGGCGTTTCCACCGGCTTTGGCAGCAATGCCGACAAGCTGCTCGGCGCGCATCGCCTACGCCGCGGCATGCCGGGTGCAAAGGACAATGACGAAAGCCTGCTGGAAGAACTGCAGCGCAACCTGATCGTCACCCACGCCGTTTGCGTTGGCGAACCGTTCAGTGCTGACGTAGTGCGCGCCATGCTGGTGATCCG
>JANNWV010000119.1:0-2591 GCA_031408815.1 Gammaproteobacteria bacterium | reverse complement strand
GCTACGTCGGCGCGCGCTACCGACGCATCAATCGCGGCATACAGACCGGCGTGGCTGGCATGGCGCAGGCGGCGGAAGAAGTGCTGTCGGCGCAGCAGGAAGTAAAGATTTACGGCGCGCAGCAACTCGAGATCGACCGTTATCGCAACCTCGCGGAGCGCAACCTGCGGCTCAACATCAAAGTCGAGACCACGCGCGCCAGTGCCTCTTCCCTGGTGCAGGTGCTGGCCGCCGCCGCGCTGGCGGTGATCCTGGTCGTGGCCGGCAATGAAGCCAGGGCCGGCCGCATGAATGCCGGCAGTTTCGTTTCCGTGATGATGGCGATGATGGCGCTGATTCCTTCGCTGAAGCGCATCACCAATATCCAGAGCGCCATACAGAAGGGCATCGCAGCCTCGGAGCGACTGTTCGCCGTGCTCGACGAGCCCGACGAGGCCGACACCGGCCGCACGCCCCTGCAGCGTGCGCGCGGCGAAATTGAATTCGTCGGCGTGGGCGTGCAGTACGACAGCCAGGTCACGCCGGCCCTGCAGGACATCAGTTTCCGCGCATCCCCAGGCACGGTCACCGCCATCGTCGGGCGTTCGGGCAGTGGCAAGTCCACGCTGATCCGCCTGCTGCCCAGGTTCTATGAGCCCAGCGCGGGCCAGGTGCTGCTGGATGGACGACCGATTTCCGACTACCGACTGGAAGACCTGCGGCGCCAGATAGCGCTCGTGGGGCAGCAGGTGATGCTGTTTGATGGATCCATCGCCGACAACATTTCCTATGGCCAGGATCGCTCCGACGCCGCAGCCATCCAGCAGGTGGCGGATGCCGCCAACGCGAGTGAATTCATCAATCGCCTTCCGCAAGCGATGGCGACGCCTATCGGCGAGAACGGCGCCTTGCTGTCGGGCGGCCAGCGGCAGCGAGTCGCCATTGCGCGCGCCATGCTCAAGAACGCCCCGATCCTGATCCTGGACGAAGCGACCGCGGCGCTCGACAACGAGTCCGAACGCCTGGTGCAGGACGCGCTGAACCACCTCATACCCGATCGCACGACGCTGGTCATCGCCCATCGCCTGTCCACCATCGAACACGCCGACCAGGTGCTGGTGCTGGACCAGGGTCGACTGGTGGAGCAGGGCACCCATGCACAGTTGCTGGCGCAGGGCGGCCTTTACTCGCACCTGCACCGGATGCAGTTCCGCGAGGAGGCGGAGCGCGGGTGAGGGCCGCCATCGAACGCTGGCTGGCGCAACGCTGGTATGGCGGCATCGAACCCGGGCCCGGCCTTCGTGCGATTGCCGGCATTTACCGCGTCATCGCGTCGCGGCGCTCACGCGCGCAATACCCGTTGCCACTTCCGGTGCCTGTCATCGTCGTGGGAAATTTCACGGTGGGTGGTACGGGCAAGACCCCGTTGACCATTGCACTCGTGCAGTACTTGCAGGGTCGCGGACGCAAGCCGGGCATCATCAGCCGGGGTCATGGTCGGCAGTCGAGGCTGCCGGTGCATGTTGGACCCACCACGACGGTGGCTGAGTGCGGCGACGAGCCGCGCTTGATGTTCGAACGCACGGGTGCGCCGGTACTGGTCGATGCCGACCGCCTCGCCGCCGCCCACGCAGCCATCGCCCAAGGTTGCGATATCCTGATTGCCGATGATGGTCTGCAGCATCGCGGACTTCCCCGGGACCTGGAGATTGAAGTGGTCGATGCCGAGCGCCGCTACGGAAACGGCTTGCTGATGCCGGCCGGTCCATTACGCGAGGCGCCCAGGCCCTGCGATTTCCAGGTGGTGAACGGGCAGGGTGGTGCCAGGGATGACTGGTCGATGCAATTGCAGTTGTCGGATGCCGTGGCCATCACCGGCAACGACGATGCGGTCGGCGGCAGTGACGCTGGCCGGGAACGACGTGCGCTTCGCGAATTCCTTCCGGGCCCGGTGCATGCCGTGGCAGCCATCGGCAATCCGGATCGATTCTTCGGAGCGCTGGAGGCATTGGGCCTGGCAACAGTGCAGCATGCATTCGCGGATCATCATGCTTTCGCCGCCGAAGACTTCGCCGGCATGCGCGGTCCCGTGCTGATGACCGAGAAAGACGCCGTGAAATGCCGGCAACTGGGCGTGCCCAATGCCTGGGCGGTGCCCGTGGACGCCCGACTCACCGAAGGTTTTTTCGAGGCTGTGGAAGACAGACTGGCAGCCAGACATGTCCGAGCTTGATTTCATCGTTGCCATTCCTGCGCGTTTTGGCGCGAGTCGGCTTCCGGGCAAGCCGCTCCGGTTGATCGGCGGCGAGCCGATGGTGGTGCATGTGGCGCGGCGCGCGCTGGCTGCGGGTGCGACACAGGTGGTCGTCGCAACCGACGATCCGCGAATTGCACGGGCGGTCGAGGACTATCCGGTGACGGTCTGCATGACCCGTGCCGACCATCCTTCGGGCACCGATCGCCTGGCGGAGTGCGCTAGCCTCCTGGGTTGGCACGCCGGGCAGATCGTGGTGAACCTGCAAGGCGACGAACCTTTCGCACCGGCTGAGGGAATCCTGGCTGTAGCGCGAACGCTTGCCCAGTCCGACGCGCCGATGGCGACCCTGGCCGAG
>JANNWV010000118.1:0-40153 GCA_031408815.1 Gammaproteobacteria bacterium | reverse complement strand
GGCCGGCTTGCGCCGGCCCTTCTGGTTTCATCATCGCTGGTGCGCCTACTTCGCTGCGAAGTCGATTGAGTACTGTAACTGGAGCGCGCGACCGTAGCCGTTGTAGTTGAAGACGTTGTAGTACGGATAGGCCGTGTAGCTCAGGTCTTGCGGCGGCTTGCGGTTTCCCAGGTTGTTGACGGTCAGCTCGATCCGGCTGTTCTCGGTAACTTCATAACCGAGGTTGAGGTTGAACAACATGTACGGAGCGATGTCGCCCGCCGGCGTGCCGTTGATCGCAGGCAGGCCGAGCTGCGCGGCGTTGTTCGGCGTCGATCCGTAACGCGTGCCGTGCAGGTTGGCATTGAAGCGGCCGATTTCCCAGCTGAAGTCGCCGCTGGCCTGGGTCTTGAATTCGCTGGAGAAAGTCGGCGAACCCAGCACGTCGATCACCGGATCGCCCGGGAAGCGCGTGTACTCGTGCTTGATCGTGTTGTTGTAGCTGAAGCCCAGCTCGAAGTTGCCGTTGCGTCCGCCACCCCAACGGAAAGTCGTTGCGGCGATGATGCCCGACACCCGCTCCGAAGCGATGTTGACCGGATTGGTCCGGATCAACTGGATCGCATTGGGCTGGAAGCCGGTCGACGGGTTACGGTCGACGCGCGAGATGAAGTCCTGGCAGGACGGCGAGTTGATGTCCTCGCGACCCTGGCGGCACTCGTTCTCGTTGAACAGGATCAGGCCCGCCGGAAGGTCGGCCACTTCGTTGTCGATTGACACGTTGTAGTAGTCAGCTCGCAGGTCGAAGCGACGGCTGGGCGACCAGACGAAACCATAACCGAACGATTCGGCGGTGATCGACTTCAGATCCGGGTTGCCGATGCGGCGACCCTGGAAGTTGGCCGGGTTCCAGGTGCAATCTGCGAGGGCCTGGCCAGCTTCCTCGCACCGGTAGTAATCGGTTGCGCTGCTGAAGAAGCCGCTGTCACCCGCGTAGATGTAGGACATGTCCGGCGCGCGGAAGGCGGTGGCGAAGTTGCCGCGCACCAGCAAGGTCTCGATGGGGCGGTATTCCAGGCCCAGCTTGTAGGTGGCCCGGGCATCGTCACCCGCACCGATGTTCTTGTACTTGTCGTAACGGGCCGACATGCTGGCAGTCAGCGTGCTGAAGATCGGCACGCGGAATTCCACTGCAACGGCGGCCGTGTCGCGCTTGCCGGCGCCCTGGGTGCCGGTGATGCCCCAGAAGTCGCCCGCCAATACGCGCGGGTCGGTCGGATTGTTCCAGACCTGATGGCCGGCCTGCACCAGCGCCGCCATGCCCACCGAGCCCGCCGGCAACTCGAACAATTCCGAGTTGGTCAGCAGGAAGTTCACGTTGTGGGTCCAGGTCGTGGACTTGGTGCGGATCTCGTCCAGGAAGCTGGCGTACTCGTCCGGGGTCAGCGACTGGTAATACGCATCCTGGTCGGGGTGATAGACCGGATAGCCGTAGTAGGTGCCGAGCTGCGGGCCGAGGAACTGGTCGCGGAAGAAATCCTCGATGTCGTTGGTCAGCGGCCACATCTGCGAATCGGTGATGTTGAACTGCGAACGGCTGTAGTAAGCGTCGTAGTCCCAGGTCGATTCGCCGAAGGTGCCGCGCACGCCGGCCGCGAAGTTGAAGGACTTCGACTTCAGGATCTGCTCCTGCGGGCCGCCGGTTTCTTCGGGCGAGAAGATGTGCTGGTAAAGGTTCAGCGAGAAATCGCGATCGTCCCAGATGAAGCCGAAGCTGCCATTGACGTCCGGTACCCAGAAGCGCGAGCTGCTCGACGCGGTGGTCTCGTGCACGTTGTAGAGCAGGCTGGCATAGGCCTCGGCATTGCTGTTGATCGTCCAGTTGGCGTTGATGTAGCCGCTGACGCTGTCTTCCTTGTTGAGGAAGCTCGTGTTGCCGACTTCAAACCGGCTGCCGCAGAACGTGCCGGAGCCGGGGCGGAAATCGAGCTGTGTGGTGCCGTAGAAGTTCCCGGCCAGGCGGCCGCACTGTGCGGCAGTCGGCGTGATGTACTGGCCGGTGAAGCCGTCGAGGATGATGAAGGTGCGCGAACCAAAACGCCGGTTCGGGTCGGGACTGTCGTTGGTCGAGTCGTACCAGGGGTTCTGGTAGCCGAAAATCGCATCCTGCGTCGAATACTGCAGGCCGTAGGTCAGGTCCAGCGAATCCCAGGTCTTGCCACCAGTCAACTGGAAGCGCAGGTTGTCGCCGCCGCCTGAGTCGTAACCGCCCAGGCGCAGGCTCATCTGCGTGCCTTCCAGGCGCTTCTTCAGGATGATGTTGACCACGCCGGCAATGGCTGCCGAACCATAAATGGCCGACTGGTTGCCCGGCAGGATGTCGATGCGATCGACCATGGCGGTCGGGATCGTGGACAGGTCGGTGAAGTTGCTCTGGCCGTTGTACAGCAGCGGGTAGTCGGCGAGCGGCCGACCATCGATCAGGATCAGGGTGAAGCCGGGGTCCAGCCCGAGCAGGCTGATCGTCGTCGCACCCGGGGTGAAGCCACCGCTGAACTGGTTGTCCTGAACCGCGCCGGTGGCCAACGGCTGTGCTCGCAAGGCATCGGAGACATTGCGATAGCCCTGCCTCTGGATGTCCTCGGCGGTAATGGTGGTGACCGGCGATGCGGTCTCCTGCTGCGCCTGCGGGATCAGCGAACCGGTGACGACGACTTTCTCGAGGGCGGTGACCTTTTTGGCCTCTTCCTCGGCCGTGGTCTCGGGCGCTGTTGCGGTGTCCTGCGCGATCGCGGTTCCGGCAAGCGCCCAGAACGCCAGGGCGCTACTGATGGTGGTGACCAACAGTTTCTTCTTCATCGGAGACTTCCCCTAAATTGGTAATTTCTTTTGAGATATATCTGTCACGCTGGCAGAGCACAACCGTAATCAATTTTTAACATACGCCCAAAAGTGCCGTGTTTCAAGCCTGTTTGGACCTGCATCCGGACAAAAAAAAGCCCGGCTTTCGCCGGGCTTCGACCATCGCGATGCGATGCGATCAGTTACGGAAGGGCTTCGACTCCATCACCGGCTCCGGCTCCGCGGCGGGCACCGGGCAGCCATCTGCGCCGACCGCTTCGCCAGCCGCCGAGGTCGGGCACTTGTCGTTGCAGTTGTTGACGCCATCGCTGTCGTCATCCAGGTCCGCGCAGGTCGTCTGCACGACTTCCTCGACCACCGGCTCGGGCGCCGGGGCCACAGCGGCGCCGAACTCCTTGCGGAAGCCGAGGTTGAAGGACTTCAGGTCCTGGGTGTCGTCGCTCAGGCGGGCGCGGTAGCTAAGCGAGACGTCCAGGCTGTCGTTGACGGCGTAGTCCATGCCCAGCTCGGCTTCGATCCAGTCTTCCGCACCCGGGAAACCGTCCAGGGTGAAGTGGCCGTTCATCGTGTTGCTGCCGGCCTGCACGCGGGTCACGCGGTCCTGGGTGTCACGCGCCCAGGCCACGCGGCCGAAGGGACGGAAACCGCCCATGTCACCCTGAGCCTGGTAACCGATGCGTCCCACCGTGGACTTGCGGTTGAAGTCGCTGAAGTACATCGCCGTCGAGCTGAGGCCGTCTTCGGCGTAACCACTCACGTCGATCTTCTGCCAGGTGGCGCTGACGAACGGGCCATGGCGGAAGCTGTCGTCACCGAAGGTGAGGCCGGCACCCAGTTCGGCACCGGTGTGCGTGGCGCTGGTGTTGCCGACTTCGTCACGCACGGTCGGGCCGAGCACGATGTGACGGACGATGTCGAGGTTGGCGCTGCCGCCGGTGATCGAGCCGCTGACATAGCCGATGCCGAAATGACCGACCGCGTAACCGGACAACAACACTTCCTTGTTTTCGATGGTGCTGCCGCCGACGTCGCCGTCGGAGCTGCCGAAGGTTGCCGCGGCACCGAAGCTGAAGCTTTCGCTGGAACGGAAATCGGCACCGAAGGTCAATGAGAACAGGTCGTTGTCCATCGCGCTGGTGTTGGCGTTGGCTTCGAATTCCTGTTGACCCACGCTGACGGCGCCGTACACGCTGGTCGTGCCCACGTCGCGGCCACCGGCGCCGAAGATCTGGCGATTGACGGTGCGGCTCTGGTCGTCATAAACCTGCAGCGGAATTTCGCCAGCCATCGACACTTCACCCGGCGCGGAAATGGTGGAGATCACCACGCTGGCCAGCATCGCGTGCGCGGCGCCGGTCGGATGCACGCCATCGGCGAACAGGTAGGTCTGGTTGGCATTGGGCGAGCGGTACGCAGCCGGCGTGCAGAACAGCGAGCTGCCGGTGCAGGCGGTGCCGGTGACATTGCTGAAACCGTACACACTCGGATTGGCCAGCACTTCATTGATCAAGCCATAAACGTTGATCGGGATGATGCCGTCACCCAGCGTGGCAAGGCCGGCATTGAGCGTTGAGTTGTAGACAAAGACCAGTCCGGAGACGGCAGCGGCATTGGCGGGTGTTGCCTGCCCCGGGAACAGCGCGGCGTTGGTGAAGTTGGGCGCGCGGCCGATATCGGGAATATTGAACACCACAATGTAGTTGGCGCCAGCGGTCTGCAGCCCGCGAATCTGGTTGGCGGCATTGGCCGCAGTGGCTCCCGTGAAGGCCTGCGCCTGTGCAGACGTGATCAGGCCCGCGCCGGCGTAACCGACGTAGTTGAAGATGTCATTGGCGCCAGCCCAATACGTGTACAAGGCATTGGGATCCACCGGACCCGCTGCGGTAATCTGTTGCGCAACCGAGCGGCAGGGCAGCGTGGTCGGTACGCAGCCAAGCGGCACCGTGACACCGGGTACGCTGAAGCCAGTGGGCGCGCCGCCCCAGGCGAAGTTGCTGCCACCGGCCAGGGACGCACTGCCGTTTGCACCGAACCAGCTGGCGACCCGTTGCGCCCAGACATCGTCCGGGTTGGTGGTGAAGCTGCCCGCGCCAAAAGCGTTGGGCGCAGGTAGCGCGGCGTACTGGCCGGCGTCCGACAAGCTGTCGCCAAAGCTGATAACGCCGGAAAAGGTCTGGGCTTGCGCAACAGAGACGCCGCTGAGGGCAAGCGCAAGGGCGCTGACAAGAAGTTTGGTGCGGGGCATGGTGGAACTCCTGAGGACGGATTGAACTGCCGGCGAATGTAAAGAACACATTAAACCAAGTTGCGAACCCATACCATAGGGAATGGAGCTTCTTCTCTAATTGCCAGCCTGGTCCGGCCTCAGGCGACCTGGCGGCGGCGGGCCAGCTGGATGCGCAACAGCGACAGCGCGGCCGGGGTCATGCCGGGAATCCGCTGGGCCTGGCCCAGGGTTTCGGGCCGCACCGAGTCGAGCTTGCCCTGCAGCTCGGCCGACAGCCCGGGGATGCCCCGAAAGCTGAAATCATCCGGAAAGCGGGTGTCCTCGTGGCGTCGCTGACGAGCGATATCATCGCGCTGACGGTCCACGTAGCCTGCGTATTTGACGCTGATCTCGACCTGTTCGGCGACTTTAGGGTCATCGGACCCGGGGCCGAGGCTGGCCAGGGACATCAGTTCGGCGTATCCGAGCTCGGGCCGCTTCATCAGGTCCAGAGCGGTGGCCTCGCGGGTCAGGCAGACGCCGGTCCGGGCTTCCAGTTCGCTGGCCAGTGCGCCGTTCGGGGCGGCCCAGATGGCGGAAAGCCGTCCCGTCTCCGCGGCGACCGCGTCGGCCTTGCGCGAAAACGCCGCCCAGCGCGCTTCGTCCACCAAGCCCATTTCGTGGCCGACCGGCGTCAGGCGCGCGTCGGCGTTGTCCTCGCGCAGCTGCAGGCGGTACTCGGCGCGGGATGTGAACATGCGGTACGGCTCGGTGGTGCCATGGGTGACCAGGTCGTCCACCAGCACGCCCAGGTAGGCCTCGTCGCGGCGCGGGCTCCACGCCGGCAACTGCTGCACGTGGCGCGCTGCGTTGAGCCCGGCCAGCAGGCCCTGCGCTGCGGCTTCCTCGTAGCCGGTGGTGCCATTGATCTGCCCGGCGAAGAACAGGCCTTGCACGGACTTGGTTTCAAGCGACGCCTTCAGGCCGCGCGGGTCGAAGTAGTCGTACTCGATGGCATAGCCGGGTCGCGTCAGATGCGCATTTTCCAGTCCCTTGATCGAATGCACCAGGGCCAGCTGCACGTCGAAGGGCAAGGACGTGGAGATGCCGTTCGGGTACACCTCGTAAGTGTCGAGGCCTTCGGGCTCGATGAAGATCTGGTGCGAGTCCTTGTCGGCGAAGCGCACCACCTTGTCCTCGATGGACGGGCAGTAACGCGGGCCGACGCCTTCGATCGCGCCCGAATACATCGGCGACCGGTCGAGTCCGCCGCGGATGATGTCGTGCGTGCGTTCGCTGGTATGGGTGATCCAGCACGAGACCTGACGCGGATGGCGGTCGGGGCTTCCCATGAAACTGAAGCCGGGGATCGGTTGGTCGCCGGGCTGCTCCGCCAATTGCGTGTAGTCGATGCTGCGGCCGTCGATGCGCGGTGGCGTGCCGGTCTTGAGCCGCGCCACGGAAAACGGACCTTCGCGCAAACGATGCGCAAGCGTCGTCGCCGGCGGATCGCCCGCGCGACCGCCATCGTGCTGGCTCAGGCCGACATGGATGCGGCCCGCCAGGAAGGTGCCCGCGGTCAGCACCACGGCGGCGGCGTCGAAACGCAGACCCGATTGCGTGAGCACGCCGCGCACTTCGCCCGCCTCGATCACGATGTCATCCACCGCCTGCTGGAACAGGGACAGGTTCGGCTGCGCCTCGACGATGCGGCGGATGGCGGCCTTGTAGAGCGCGCGGTCTGCCTGCGCGCGGGTGGCCCGCACGGCCGGACCCTTGGACGCATTGAGCGTGCGCCACTGGATGCCGGCGAAATCTGCGGCATGCGCCATCGCCCCGCCCAGTGCGTCGATCTCCTTGACCAGGTGGCCCTTGCCGATGCCGCCGATGGCCGGGTTGCAGCTCATCTGGCCGACGGTTTCGATGCTGTGCGTCAGCAACAGCGTGCGCGCGCCCGCCCGGGCGGAGGCAAGCGCGGCCTCGGTGCCGGCGTGGCCGCCACCGATCACGATGACGTCGAATTTGTGCGAGGGCAGGGTCATGGGGGCGCCATTGTCGCGCAGCTTGGGGTGTCGGGCCAGCAGGCCAGGCAGTTGGCACGATCCCTGCTTAGGGTTCCATGCACCCAACGCGGCCAAACGCCGGGGGGCGTCGACGGATCGCAAGATCCATCAAGGCCTGCGTGGGAATGCTGGCTGGGAGTTCCGGGGGGAACTCCCAGCTTTTTTTTGCCTGGAATTTGCCGCCTGTCGGGTTGAGGGCGCGTCCGCTTGGGTCAAAAACCGACGCTAAGGGTCAGTTGCCGTCGTCATCGCGGTCGCTGCTGCGGCTGCGCCGGCGCGGCGCGTCGTCGTCGCTGCTGCGCTCGCTAGGCGGCGGGTTGCTGCGCCGGGGCTCGGGACTGGGCGCGCGGGCCGGGCTGGGCGGGGAACTGGTCGGTCGTGGCGCGGGCCCGCGCCACCGACGTGCGGGCGCCTCGGCCTCGTCGTCCGAAGTCATCGGGTCGCGCGTCAGCTGGCCAGGCTCCGGCGCATAGACATCGTCATCTGCCATCGGATCGCGGCGGGGTCGATCGCGGCGCGGACGCTCGTCGGCGGGTCGCGGCATCCATGGCTGGTCCGGCGCGTCGGCATTGGTTGATGGCGACGTGGCCGGACTACCGGGCCGGTGACGCGGTGGCGCACGATGGCGGTAGTCGTACCCGTACCCGTAGCCGTAGTCGTACGGGTAATACCAACGGTTGCCGAAGGAAATCTGCAGGCCGAAGCGCGGGAATGGGTCGAAGAACGGATCGTAATAACCGAACGGCGGGCAATAGCGGTAGCGCGCCGAGCAATAGCCGCCATACGAATAGAACGGCGATCCGTAAAAGCCGCCGCCGAACGAACCATGGCCGTAGTAAGACGAGTCGAAGAAGAAGCGGTCGAACTCGTCGTAGTAATAGCGGTTGTAGCTGGGCTCGGGCGCGTAGTAGTAGTCGCCGCGGCCGCTATCGCCGGGCGAGTAGTAGCTGCCGTCCTCATAGCGGACGCCGTCGTCGTAATAGGTCGCACATGCGCCCAGGCCCAGCGCCAGCGCAAGGATGCTTACCGCTCGCCCGAAAATCATGTGGCACCCCTTTGGTATCAATCAAAGTCTCGGCGCTGCGCGGTGAATTGGCGCTTAATCCGAGCCCCTTGAATGCTAATGTGCTTGGCCTTCGAAGACAGGATCGCACATGGGCATGCACCAGGCCTCGGGCCGCTGGAAACTCGGCTTGTTGCTGGCGCTGGTGACGGCGGCCTGTTGGTCTACCCTGCCGGTCGCGCTGAAGATTACGCTGGAGTCGCTCGATCCCTATACCCTTACCTGGTTCAGGTTCGTCATCGCCGGCGCGGTGATGCTTGCCTGGCTGGGCCTGCGCGGCGGGCTGGGGCAGTTCACCGGCCTGGGCCGATCGGGCTGGCACTTGCTGTTGTTGGCCGGCCTGCTGCTGATCGGCAACTATGTCTTCTATTTGCTCGGCGTCCAGCACACCACGCCCGGCAACGCCCAGTTGCTGATCCAGCTTGCGCCGCTGCTGATGGCCCTGGGCGGCATCATGATTTTTCGGGAACGCTATTCCTGGGGCCAATGGCTGGGCCTGGCCATCATCGTCTCGGGCTTGCTGGTGTTTTTCCGCGACCAGTCGGCTCACGCGCTGACCAGCGCACGCGAATACGCGTTCGGTTCGAGCCTGGTGGTGCTGGCCGCCATCGTCTGGGCCGCGTACGCCCTGATCCAGAAGCAGTTGCTGATGCGCCTGACCTCGCCGGCAATCATGCTCTTCATCTATCTGCTGGCGAGCGTGCTGCTGTTTCCGCTGGCGCATCCGGCGGCGCTGTTGAAACTCGATGCAACGGCGGGGTGGCTGCTGGCCTATTGCGCATTGAATACACTGGTGGCCTACGGCGCCTTCGCCGAAGCACTGGCGCACTGGCAGGCATCGCGCGTGTCGACCATCCTGGCCATTACGCCGCTGCTGAGCCTGGGCGTGATTGCGATCGTGCATGGCCTGTGGCCAAGCGCGATAGCGGCCGAACACGTCGGCGCGCTGGGTTACGTGGGCGCGGCGCTGGTCGTGCTGGGTTCAGCGTTGAGCAGCCTGCTGGGCAATCGTGAGGAGCGCAAGAGTGACTGATCCGACTTCGTTGACCCACGCGGACGTATTGGCCGCGGCGGCACGTATCGCCGGCCACGCGCAAGTGACGCCGGTGCTGCATTCGCATTCCCTTGATGCGCTGGCCGGCGCCGAGCTGCACTTCAAATGCGAAAATTTCCAGCGCGTGGGCGCGTTCAAATTCCGTGGCGCCTGCAATGCGGTGTGGTCGCTGACCGACGAAGAAGCGGCGCAGGGAGTAGTGACGCATTCTTCGGGCAACCACGGCGCCGCATTGGCCCTGGCCGCGCGCACCCGCGGCATCGCCGCGCACGTGGTGGTGCCGGCCGGCGCGGTGCGATCCAAGGTCGCGGCGATCCGTGCTTACGGCGCGACCGTGCACGAATGTGCCCCGACCCAGGCGGCACGCGACGCGATGGCCTTCGACATCGGCCAGCGCACCGGCGCTCGGCTGGTGCATCCCTTTACCGACCCCGCGGTGATCGCGGGTCAGGGCACGGCGGCGCTCGAACTGATTCGCGAAGTGGGCGCGCTGGACATGATCGTGACGCCGGTGGGCGGTGGTGGACTGGTATCGGGCACCGCGCTGGCCGTCGCCGGCAGCGGCCAACGCATCCGCGTGATCGGCGCGGAACCCTCCGGCGCGGCCGATGCCTATGAGTCCCTGTGCCGGGGCTCGCGAGTGCTCGACATGGTGCCCGACACGATCTGCGACGGCCTGCGCGCCACTATCGGGCAGCCGAATTTCGAATTGCTGCGCGCACACGACGTCCAGGTCCTGCTGGTGGACGACGCCGAAACGATGGCCGCGATGCGGCTCGTGTGGGAACGCCTGAAGATTCTGATCGAGCCGTCCTGCGCGACCGTGCTGGCCGCCGTGCTTCGCCATCGCGAGGTATTCGCCGGCCATCGAGTCGGCCTGGTGCTGACGGGTGGCAATGTCGACCTGGACGAGATCCGCTTCGCGACCGGCGCGACGCTTTAGGCTCAGGCCGTTGTCAGGTTGCCGGGCGCATGCTTGACTAGGCGCTGACGCCGGGGGAGCAGGACATGACTGAAGAGACCATCGTGTGGACGGGGCATCCGTCGCAGTGGCAGAACATCGGCTGGTTCATTGCCTGCCTGTTGCTGGTGCCGATTCCATTTGCAGTGTGGAAGTGGCTCGAGACCCGCAACACGATCTACAGCCTGTCCGACCAGCGCCTGAAGTTCACCCGCGGCGTGCTGACCAAGACCACCGAAGACCTCGAGTTGTACCGCGTGCGCGACACCAAATTCGAGCAGGGATTTTTCGAACGCATGGTCGGCCTGGGCCGCATCCAGTTGTTCACTACCGACGAAAGCTCGCCTTCGATCGTGCTGCCCTACATCCAGGACGCTGAAGCCGTACGCGAGCAGATTCGCGGGCTGGTGGAAGCGCGTCGCGATGCCAAGCGCGTACGTTACCTCGACGCGGAATAGGCCGGGCTCCGCCTCACGTCGGCAACGCAACGCAGCGCACCAAGTCTGGTCGAGCCAGCACGTCGTGTACGCCTATTGGCGCTTGCGCACCGAAATCCGGTCGGCAGGGAAACTGGCGATATCCAGCGCGCCTTCCCTGCGCGGCGTGCCCGCGCCCGGCGCCCGGGCTGATGCGCTGATCACCTCCCAGGTACTGGGCAGGCGCTCGCCTTCGCGCAACGCTTCATAAGCTTCGATCATCTTTTTCTGCCGCGATTTGCCACCCAGGCCGCGCGGTCGCTGCACGCGCGCATCACCGGCGCCGATCGCGCGCAATTCGCGCAGCAGGTCCATCACCTGCGGATACTCGAGATTGAACAGGTCGCGCTCGAGCACCGGGTTGCGAAAGCCGGCCGCGATCATGGCGTCGCCCACTTGCTGGATCGCGGCAAAGGGCGACAGCGGCGGCGCACGCTCGCCGGCCTGCAGATAGGCCTCGCGCAATTCGACCAGGGTGTCGGGGCCGAAGGTGGAAAACAGCAGCAGCCCGTCTTCGCGCAGCACGCGACGAAACTCGGACAGGGCCACGGGCAGGTCGGGCACCCATTGCAGGCACAGGTTGGAAAAGACGACGTCGAAGCTGCCGTCGCTGAAAGGCAACAGGGAGGCTTCGCCGCAGACCTGCCGCACCGGGCGCCAGAACCGCGTGTTGCGCGGCACCTGCCGCAACATCGGCAAGGCAATATCGAGCGCGATCACCTGCGCCTTGGGCCAGCGCCCCTTCATCACGCCGCTGGCGCGACCCGGGCCGCTGCCGACATCGAGGATACGCAGCGGCTTCTTTTCGCCCAGTGCATCAAGTTGTTCCAGCAGGCGTGATTCCACTTCGCGTTGCAGCACGGCGACTTCGGCATAGCCGGGCGCGGCGCGGCCGAAGCTGTGGCGCAGGCGGCGGCGGTCGAACACGGCAGGGCGGGAAGCAGTCATGCGGGCAGTGTCGCCGAAAATTCGATCAAGGCGCCTGCCACGTCAATCGCATGGCTCAGGAAAGGCGCATGGCCGCCGTGGTCGAACTGGACGAAGTGCGAACCCGGCGCCAGCGCGGCAGCCGCGCGCATTGCCGCCGGTGACACCAGGCGGTCGCGGCGTCCGACAAGCCACAGGCTGGGCATCGACAGCGTCGGCAGGCCTTCACGCAGGTCGCTTTCCTGCAGCAGTGCCAAGCCTTCCACCAGTCGCGCCGGATCCGGGGACGCGACCGCAAACACTTGCTCGCGCAACAGGCGGATGTCGTCGCGCACGTGATCGGAACCTTGTGCCTCCAGCATCAGGAAGCGGTCGATGGTGGCGCGGTAATCACGCGCGAGGTCGTTGGCGAATCCACTGAACACGCTGGTGTCCATACCTTGCGGCCAACGTTCACTGCGCACGAAGCGCGGGCTGGCGCACAACATCGCCAGGCCGTGCACCGAGTCCGGCAGCACCTGCGCGGCGTGCAGCGCGATCAGTCCGCCCAATGACCAGCCCAGCCAGAGGGCCGGCGGCGTGCGTGCCGCGACCTCGCGCGCCACCGCATCAAGCGTGAATGGAACCGTGCTGTGCGCGCTGGCGCCGTGGCCCGGCAGATCGACGATGTGCAGTGTGAAGGCCGACTCAAGCCGCGCGACCAAGGGTTCGAAAATGCCGCCATGCATCGCCCAGCCGTGCAGCATCACCAGCGGCGGGCCGCTGCCGCGAATCGCAATTTGCATGTCAGGCGCTGACGCTTTCGGCAGCTTGGCAGATCGGTGCCAGGGCGTGCACCAGTGCGTCGATGTCGTGTTCCGAATGCAGCACGCTCAAGGTCACGCGCAGCCGCGCCTGGCCTTCGGGAACCGTGGGCGGGCGGATCGCGCCGACCAGGAAGCCCTGCGCCTGCAAGGCCGCCGATGCGGCCACGGCGCGCGCGTTGTCGCCGATCAGCACGGGCTGGATCGGCGTATAGGATTCGAGCAAGGGCACGCCGGCGCGCAGTGCGGTGCGGCGGAATCGCATCATCAGCGAAGCAAGCTTGGCGCGACGCCAGGGTTCGCCGCGGATCAGGCGCAGCGAGGCGCGCATTGCCGCCGCCATCGCCGGCGCTGGCGCGGTGCTGAAAAGATACGGCCGCGCCGTTTCCGCAATGTGTCCGACCATGGCATCGCTGCCGAGCAGCAGCGCGCCCTGTCCGCCGAAGGCCTTGCCCAGCGGCAGCACCAGCAACGGCACCTCGGCCTGGGTGAGGTTGGCGACGGCCACGCTGCCGCGACCCTCCGGCCCGATCACGCCGATGCCATGCGCATCATCCACGTACAGCAGCGCGTCCTGGCTGCGCGACAACATGGCCAGGTCGCGCAGGGGCGCGAGGTCGCCGTCCATGCTGAAGACGCCATCCGTGGCCAGCATCGCGGCGCCGTCGCGGTGCGACATCAGCTGGCGCATCGCCGCTTCCGCGTCGCGATGCGGATAACGGCGCAGCTCGCATCCCGCAAGTCGTGCACCGTCAATCAGGCAGGCATGGTTGCGCTTGTCCTGCACGCAGACATCGCCCTCGCCCAACAGCGATTGCATCACCGCCAGGTTGGCCAGATAGCCGCTGCCCATCAGCAGTGCGCGCGAATAGCCCATCCATTCGGCGGCTTCGCGCTCGAAGGCGGCGTGTTCGCCGTAGTGGCCACAGACCAGTGCCGAGGCGCCGCTGCCGACGCCATGGAACGCGCTTGCTTCCTGGAAGGCACTGACCACGTCCAGGTGCTGGGACAGGCCGAGGTAATCGTTGCTGCAGAAGTTGACCAGGTCGCGGCCGCCGACGTGCACGCGCACGCCGTCGCGCGATTCAATGACCCGGCGCGGACGCGACAGCGCGGCGGCGCTGCGTTCGGCACGCGCGCCCAGCACCCGGTCGGTAAGGCGAACCCGCGGCATGCGAGATCAGGCGGCGCAGGAACGCACGTCGTTGGTAGGCGCGGCACCCGTGTCTTGCAGGACATCGGCATGCACGGTGCCCGACTCCTGCACGACCTGCATCGGCACCAGGCCCAGGCGTTGGAACAAGGCTTGGTCGGCCTCGACATCGGGATTGCCGGTGGTCAGCAACTTTTCGCCGTAGAAGATCGAGTTGGCGCCCGCAAGGAAACACAGCGCCTGCAATTCCTCATTCATTTCAGCGCGACCGGCCGACAGGCGCACCACCGATTTCGGCATCATCAGGCGCGCCACCGCAATCGTACGCACGAACTCGAACGGATCGAGCAGGGCCGTGCCGTGCAGCGGCGTGCCCTCGACCTGCACCAGGCGATTGATCGGCACCGAACCCGGATGCTCGGGAAGGTTGGCCAACGTCTGCAACAGGCCGGCGCGCTGGTCGCGCGTTTCGCCCATGCCGACGATGCCGCCGCAGCAGGTCTTGAGCCCGGCATTGCGCACGTGTTCCAGGGTATCGAGGCGGTCCTGGTATTCGCGTGTCTTGATGACGTCGCCATAAAAATCCGGCGCACTGTCGAGGTTGTGGTTGTAGTAGTCGAGACCGGCGCGCTTCAGGGTGCCGGCCTGGTCGGGGCTTAGCATGCCAAGCGTCGCGCAGGCTTCCAGACCCATGGCCTTCACCGCGCTCACCATCTCGGCCACTTGCGCCACGTCCTTGTCTTTCGGCGATCGCCACGCAGCGCCCATGCAAAAGCGCGACGCGCCGGCGGCCTTGGCCTGGCTGGCTTTTTCTATCACTTCATCGAGCGACAGCAGTTTGTGCGCCTTGACGCCGGTGTTGTAACGCGCGCTTTGCGGGCAGTACGCGCAGTCCTCAGGGCAGCCACCGGTCTTGATCGAGAGCAGTGTCGAAACCTGTACCTGCGAGGGATCGAAATTTTCGCGATGCACGTTGCCGGCGCGGTGCATCAGCTCGGGAAACGGCAAGCCGAACAGCGCCAGCACTTGGTCGCGCGACCAGTCATGACGGAGGACAGAAGACATGGGGAAAATCCTATCGCGCCGGGGGCGGCAGAGGGGCAGTCTGGTAAGGCCCTGCCCCCGTGTCAATGAATCAAAGGCACCACCGTGATGGACTCGACAACCCAGGCGGCGCTATCCGACCGCCCGGGCTGCGAACCACGGTTGCCCAGTCTTACTTCGCTGCCGGCGGGTTCCAGCCCTTGCCGTGCGCAATCGTCGCCGCCACCGATGCCGAGGTCTCCGTCACCATGTCGTCCATGCCCTTGCTCGCGCCCAGGATGCCGCCCCAGGCCCACAGCTTGTCGAAGGGCGCGCTCAGCAACGCCGTGCCGGTCGCCGCATCCTTCACCACGACATTGCCTTCCAGGCTGGCTGCGCCCAGGCCGATCAGGATCGCGCGCGCCACCCGGCTACCGGGCTTGTACTTGGTGATGCTGCCCGTCACCAGGCATTCCTTGTCCAGGCCGCGCGCGGCGGTGCCGTATTCCACGGTCTGGAAGATGCGGCCGAAATCGTTCTCCAAGCGCGCTTCGATGCCCTGGGCGAAGGTGACGCCGATGGAGGCATCCTTCTCGCGCTTGGCCGGCATCGGGAACGGCATCACCGTGATGTGTTCGCAATCCGCCAGTCCCGAGGCCTGCGTCGTGCTGTTCTTCAGAGACTTGGCCTTGGTGGAGCTGGTGGAAGTGCAGCCGGAAAGTGCAATCGAGGCGCAAAGCAGGCTGCAGGCGAGCAAGCGCCCGCTGTTGGAAATGGTCATCGGTAATGCCCCTGTTGGTGATGATGGAAGTTCGGCTTCGCCTTCCCGCGGAGCCGGCAGCGAGTATGCCCGATGCTGATCGCCACCGCCCTGCACCGCTTCAGCCGCGTCCTGCTGTCGCCGCGTTGCCTGGCCTGCGGCGAGCCCGGTCACGGCGGACTGGACCTGTGCGAGGCGTGTCGCGCGCAACTGCCGTGGAACCAGCACGCCTGCCGGCAGTGCGCAATCGACCTCGCGGCAGCGGGCCAGTCACATTGCGGTGCCTGCCGGCTCGATCCTCCGCCGTTCACCCACGCGTTCTGTCCACTGCACTACCGCTTTCCGATCGATCGCCTGCTGCCCCGGTTCAAGTTCCATGGCGACCTGGCGGCCGGAGAATTGCTGGCCACGCTGATGCAATGGCCGATCGATCCGGGCGATTTGCCGCAGGCCCTGGTGCCGGTGCCCTTGCATCGAAACCGGTTGCGCACGCGCGGTTACGACCAGGCGCTCGAGCTGGCTCGCGCACTGGCCCGCGGCACTCGCGTGCCCCTGCTCGCGAATGCCCTGGTCCGACGCCGGGCCACGCATCCGCAAACCGAGCTGGGCGCCGCCGAACGCCAGCGCAACCTGCGCGACGCCTTCGCCCTGCGGCCCGGCGCCGATCTGCCGGCGCACGTTGCCTTGGTGGACGACGTGATGACCACCGGCGCCACGCTGGCCGAATGCGCGCGAGTGTTGTTGTCATCGGGCGTGCAACGGGTGGACGCGTGGACCATCGCACGCGCCTAGAAGTTTCAGGCGGCGGATCGCATCGCCAACTCCAGCGCAATGCCGGCAAACACCGCCAGGCCCACCCACTGGTTGGCGAGGAAGGCGCGAAAACAATTCGCCGGCTGCCGGTTGCGGCCGATCGCGAATAGCCAACCGGTGAAGCCCGCCGCCACCATCAGTCCCACCCAGTAGTTGACGCCCAGCCCGGCGCGTTGGCCGAGCAGGAACATCGCGATGAAGAAGCCGCCGTACAAGATTGCCAGCGCGATCAGGTCGGCGTCGCCGAACAGGATGGCCGTGGACTTAGAGCCCGCGCGCAAATCGTCGTCGCGGTCGACCATCGCGTACCAGGTGTCGTAGCCGGTGGTCCAAAGCAGGTTGGCCAGGAACAACAGCCACGCCAGCACCGGAACGTCCCCTTGCACCGCCGCGAAGGCCATCGGGATGCCCCAGCCGAAGGCAAGGCCCAGCCACGCCTGTGGCAAGTAGGTGTAGCGCTTGAGGAAGGGATAGGTCGCGGCCAGCGCCAGGGCGGCCACGCTAAGCGCGATCGTCAGTGGATTGGTCAGCAACACCAGGCCGAACGCCGCCAGCATCATCGCCACGAAAACCCACAGCGCCTCGCGCGGGCTGACCGCGCCGGTGGCGAGCGGTCGCGAGCGCGTGCGTGCCACCTGCGGGTCCAGCCAGCGGTCGGCGTAGTCGTTGATCACGCAGCCGGCCGAACGGGTCAGCCAGACGCCGGCGCCGAACACCAGCAGCAGCTTCAAGGGCGGAATACCGCCCGCGGCCAGCCACAGCGCCCAGGCCGTCGGCCACAACAGCAACAGGGTACCGACCGGGCGATCGCCGCGGATCAGCTGCCAGTAGTGCGGAAGGCGCTCGCGCCAGTCGAATCCGGCGTGGCGCGAGCCGGGGGGGTGGATGCTCATGGCGCTAGCCTAGCAAAGACTTCTCAGCCGAAGCGCCCGCAAACGCCCACTTGAACCGCGGGTCGCCTGGCCGCATCTTGCAATCAGGCCAACAGGGAAACATGAAATCGCCATGAGCAACGGACAAGGTTCCACCGGCAACGTCATCGCCGCGCTGTGCAGCTTCTTCGTGCCGGGCCTCGGCCAATTGCTGCAAGGTCGGATCCTGTGGGCGATTACCTGGTTCGTGCTCGCCTGCGCAGCGTTCGGCATCACCTGGGTGCTGACGCTAAGCCTGCTGCCGTTCGGCTGGTTCGTGGTCAGCGTGATGTCCACCATCCACGCCGCGGTCTATCGCCCGCATTCAGGCTGAAACGGGCCGAAGTAGTGTCCCCGCGGCCTCCATGCGAGAATACGGCCACGCGCCCGTAGCTCAGCTGGATAGAGTATTGCCCTCCGAAGGCAAGGGTCACAGGTTCGAATCCTGTCGGGCGCGCCACTCTATTTGCGCGACGCTTCCTTCCGGTACTCATGCAGGTCGGCCAGCATGGCCGGCAAACTCGCAGTAATTTCCAGGCGCTCGCGATAGGTCAGCGGCGTCGCAGGTTCACTGTCGTCCTCGCCCAGCACCTCGCCAGTGGCGAGGCGTTCAAGAAGTCCGAAGATCTCGTCGATCCAGTCCTCCTTCTCAAGCCACGTATCCCACGCTTCGGCCCTTAGATCGACACCGCGATAGAAACCCAGTGCCCAGTCACGACCCACGTCCAGGCTGTCGGGATGTTCGGCCATCGGGTCTTCGGGCAACCAAAGTAGCGGCGCGAGATGTTCCGGCGGATCTTCGCCGTGGCCCACGCGCGCGCTGCAACCGTTCCAGTGGCCTTGCAAGAGTTCGTCTGCTTCTGCGGCCTGCACGGCGGAATCCCAGCGCGGTGCTTCACCCCAGACGGCGGCCTTCCATTCGTCGAAGGGAATCTCCGGGCCCGGGGACACCACCAGCGCGGACAGATAACCGTCCAGGGCCTCGAGGTTGAATCCTTGCGCGGGCACGGCGCGGCGTTCGAGCAATTCGGACAGGCGTTCAACCTGGTCGTCGGACAGATAGGCGGGGGCGGTCATGCCGGCAATCTTAGCGGCGATCGGGGAACGGTGCCGGCGGACGCGGAAATTCGCTGTCCACGTAGTACCAGCGACCGTCTTCGCGCACGAACCGGCTGATCTCGTGGCGCATCTGCACCGGGCCGCCGCTTTCGCGATAGCGGGCGATGAACTCCACCCGCGCGCGCAGGCCGCTGGCGCCTAACTGCTTCGAGCGAATATCCAGGCCCAGCCAGCGCAACTGGTCCGCGTCGGCGAGCTCCAGCGTTTCCGGCCGCGTGTCGGGATGCCAGCTGGCGAGCAGGTACTCGTGCAGGCGCAGCACGAAGGCGCCGTAGCGCGCACGCATCAGCTGCTGCGGCGTATCGGCATTTTCACCCGAGTGGAAACGGCCGCAGCAGTCGGCGTAGGGGCGCAGGTTGCCGCAGGGGCAGTGCGAAGGGGTGGCGGGGATGGCGGACACGGGGGATCGGGCTTGCCTTTCGACCTGGGGGGGAATGTCGACGCAATTCAGGCAGCGAGCCGCAGAATACCCCCACGGCACGCACCAGGAACCCATCATGAGCGCTGAAATCGATCTGTCCAGCCTTGCCAAGCGATGGCTGGGCAAAACTGCAGACCAGGTCACTGAAAGTGAGCGCGGCGTGCTTACGCGCGTGCACGGCCGCTTGCCCGTCAGCCGTCGGCCGCTCGGCGCCGACCAGCGTCCGGCCAGCGTCGGTGAACGCGTGGCCGACCGGGTGGCGAGCTTCGGCGGTTCGTGGCCTTTCATCGGATTGTTCGGCGCGTTCCTTGCACTGTGGGTCTTGGCCAACACCTTGCTGCTGGTAAAAAAACCGCTCGATCCCTATCCCTTCATCTTCCTCAACCTGTTGCTGTCGATGCTGGCCGCCATCCAGGCGCCGATCATCATGATGAGCCAGAACCGGCACAGTAAACGCGACCGCGAAATGGCCGAGCACGACTACGAAGTGAACCTGAAGGCGGAAATCGAAATCCTCGGGCTGCACGACAAGCTCGAGAAGATGCGCATCGAACACACGCAGGCCCTGATCAATGGGCAGGCCGAGCAGATGGCGGCCCTGAAGAAATTGCTGGAACAACGCAGCGCGGGTTGAGGCTTGGCGCGGCTCGCGAGGCAGCGCGCGCCAGCGACGCAATCAGTGGTTCTTGCGCGCGCCGGTGATGATCCTGGCGATGCTGGCGTCGCCTTGTTCGATCAGTTCCATCGGCGTGTACTGGAAGCCCGACAAGACCATCGCCTCGCCGATGCACCACTCGCGCTGCGCCTGGGTGAACTGGCGGCCGCCGGCCGCGATCAATGACATCAGCTCTTCGCTGGGGATGCGCGTTTCTTCCTCCGACACCGTACCCACGGTAACCGCCGGCGCGGCCTTGGCCGATTGCGCTTTCAGGCAATCGATGCGCGCCAGCGCAACGCCGATGCGGTCGCCGCCATCCTTCAACTGCGGCACGGCGCTGGCAAGCGCGCCCAGCAAGGTATCGCGCTCGGCCTCGAGCGCTTTTCGCTGCGCTTCGAGTTCGGATTGGTGCTGGCGCAGGCCGGCGACGTTGGCTTCGGCCTGGCGCAGTTCGTCCACCTGGTCGATCAGCGTCTTGGTCTCCAGGCGCGCCATCACTTTCTTGCTCATCGCCTCGTAAAGCGGCGGATGCGTGAACTTCAGATCGCGCGCCACCAACTGCCAGGCCAGCGCGACCTGGTTGGAGGTTTCGCGAACCTGCCGTTGCCCGGGCGCGGCTGGATCGGCGGCCGGTGCCTCTTCGGCCGGCGCATTGGCCAAGGCCTGCGTCGCGGCATCGAGCCGCTCGCACAGCGGCGTCTTGTGGAAGTCGCGCACGAGCCGCCGCAATTCGATGCGGCAGTCGATCAGCAGGGCGCGAAGATCCTTCATGAACGCATTCTATTCAGCTGCAGGCCACTCGGGGAGCCCATCGCGCGATCTGCGACCGGGGTCTCACCTGGCCATCAGGAAGTACAACAGGTTGTTCTGGAAATACAGATTATGGGTGAGGCGGCCATGCGATTCGCACAGAAAAAAGGTCTGCGCGACCGGCAGCGGGTGGAAGCGCGCCTCCGCCTCCGGGGTCGCTTCGGCCACCGACAGGCGTCCGACCTGGGACGAGCGCGGGATGAGGCCGTCGCCGGGCTCGAACATCAGCTTCTCGAAGTCCACGCCGTTGTTCTTGATGCTCGGCTGGCCGGGCAAGGTCTTGCCATCGACCTGTCCCGGGCGGAATACGAGGCGCGTGCCGTCCGCCTCATCGATCTGCACCGCGTGCGCCGGCGTCGGCTCGCAGTCGCCGCCAAAGACCGAAACGTCTACCCGGGCCTGAGGCACCGGCGCCGACAGCGCCCATTGCATCTTCCGCCCGCGTTCGAGGTTTTTCGCGAAGGTCTGCTGCACGTCGGCCAGCGCCAGTTCGCCCTGCGTGGGCGTGGCCATCGAACTGCGCACGCGCGTCATCACCTCAGTTGAAAACACGCCCCACTTGCGATCCTTCCAGACCGACAGGTCATAGATGTCGACGTCCAGTGGCTTGCCACTGGTATCGAGCACCGGCTTCACCAGCGGATGCGGCAAGGCCTGGAACGGCGTGGAGAACGTGACCATCACTTCCACCGGCACCGTGCGCACGGCCATGCGCGTGCCGTACAGCAGGCGCTCCAGGCTGGTGACGGCGCCCAGCACCGGTGTGCCCAGCATGGCCAGGCGGCGGATGCGCTTGTCGCCTTCGTTCCAGGGCGTGGGTGTGGTTTCGTCCAGCACGTCGCGCGGACCGTAACGCAGGTAGTAATTGGCGATCACCCCGCCATTGCTGTGCGCGATGATGTCCACGCGCAGGTTGGGATCGTTGTAGTCGTCGCGGATCTGTTCGATCAAGGCATGCAGCTTGCGCACGGCAACCAGGTTGTCCTTGCGCCAGTCGTACAACAGCACGTAATAGCGGCGACGATCCTGGCCCACGGCCTGTCCCGGCACGCCACGCTGGAAGCGGCCCACGGTTTCCAGGGCATGCAACATCTCGCCGTAAAAATCCACGCCGGCCACGCTGGCGAACAACTCGCCCGGCACCAAGCCTTCGCCCTCGCGGTACTCGCTGCTCATCTGCGCCAACTGGGTGTAGTTGCTGAAGGTGAGCGTGCTCAACGAGCCGGGCCAGAATTGCTTGCCGGTCTTGGCGTCCACCAGGGTGGAGCCCGCCAGGCCGTGGATCACGATCACCGGGGGCTGGTTTGGATCATCGCTGACGCCTTCGTACAGGCGCATCAGATCGGGCTGCGTCGCGCAGCCCGCCAACATCATCATTGCCAGCGCCAGCCCTGCGGCGCGATTGACTATCCACTTGCCCATGAAATTACAGCCTCGACACCCAGCCACGCTTGGGCCGCCACTCTAGCGCGGAATCCTTGAATTCCTGCTCCAGTGCGGCGGCCCGTGAATGGGGCGTTCAGGCAGCCAGCGTCGCCTCGGCGTCGTAGGCCGGGTAGTCGCTGTAACCATCGACGCCGGGCGTGTAGAGAGTCGCTGCATCAAAGCTCGCCAACGGCAGGTCCAGGCGCATGCGCTCGGGCAGGTCGGGATTGGCGATGAAGCCGCGGGCAAAGGCGATGACGTCGGCGCTGCCGTCGGCCAATGCGGCCTCCGCACGGTCGCGGTCGAAATTGCCGGCCAGCATCAACACGCCGGGGAACGCGGCACGCACGCCCTGCACGGTGCTGTCGGGCACGTTGCCCGGCGTGGCGATCAGGTGCAGGTAGCCGATCTTGCGCGCGGCCAGTTCATGGACCAGCGCGAGCGTTTCGGCTTCTTCGTCCGGATAGCCGCTGGCCAGGTCGTTGAAGGTGTTGAATGGCGAGATGCGGATGCCGACGCGATCGGCGCCGATGGCGGCCGAGACGGCATCCACGACTTCCAGCACGAAGCGACGGCGATTTTCTGCACTACCGCCATAGACGTCGTCACGCACATTGCTCTTGGGATTGAGGAACTGGGCCAGCAGGTAACCGTTGGCGGCGTGCAATTCCACGCCATCCACGCCAGCGGCCACGGCCAGGCGCGCCGCCTGCGCGTAACTGTCGCGGACGCGGGCCAGGTCGGCGTCATCCATGGCTTTCGGTGCCGGATGTGGCTGCATGCCCGCGCTGTCGGTCCACATCTGGCCGGCGGCGGCGATGGCGGACGGTCCGATCAGCGTCGCCCCGGCGGGCAGGTTTTCCGGGTGACCGATGCGCCCGGTGTGCATCAACTGGATGACGAGTTTCGCGCCGCCCTCGTGCACGGCGTCGGCAATCTCGCCCCAACCGGCCGCTTGTTCGTCGGTGAACAGGCCGGGGATGCGGGCGTAGCCCAGGCCTTCCGGGGCCGGCGACGTGCCCTCGGTGATCACCATGCCGGCGCCGTTGCGCTGGCCGTAGTACTCGCGCATCAGCGCGTTGGGCACGTTGCCCGGCGCGCGCGAACGGGTCATCGGCGCCATGGCAATGCGGTTGCCCAACGACAGCGGGCCGGCGGACAGGGGCTGGAACAGGGATGGCTGGGTGGTCATGGCGTTCTCCGACAAGGAACACGTTTCATGGCCCCTGCCCGCCGAACCCCAAGCGCGATGGGAAGGATGCAGCGTTGCAGACGCGGAACGAACATCGGACATGTGAGAATCGCGCATTCGCCCCATCGTGCCCCCGAAACCATGAATCCAGCCTGCCGTGTCCTTGTTCTCGCCTCCGCCTTGACCCTTGCCTTCGCCTTGCCGCAGCCCGCAGTCGCGCAGGCCGCGGCCGACGCCGGCATCGCCAGCACGCCCTACGACGGCATCCTTTCATTGAACGTGGACGCGTCCGACCTGGCCCGCCGCATCTTCCGGGTGCGCGAGGAGATTCCGGTAAAACCCGGCCCCGTGCACCTTTACTACCCGCAGTGGTTGCCCGGAAACCACGGCCCGCGCGGCCCGATCGACCAAGTGGGCGGCCTGCGCTTCAGCGTGGATGGCAAGCCGCTGCCCTGGCGCCGGGAGCCGCTCGACATGTATCGCTTCCGCGTCGACGTGCCCGCCGGCGCGAGCGTGCTGGTGGCGGAGTTCGAACATCTGTCGCCCATGGATTCCGTGCAGGGCCGCGTCGTGGTGACGCCGGAAATCGTCGGTCTGCAATGGAATGCGGTGGCGCTGTATCCGGTCGGTTATCGCGCCGACCAGATTCAGGTGCGGCCGAGCGTGAAGTTGCCGGCAGGCTGGGGCTTCGGCACCGCGCTGGAAAATGAAGCGCCGGCCTCGCCCTCGGGCGAGGTTCGCTTCAAGCAGGTGGACTTCGACACGCTGATCGATTCGCCGATATTGGCCGGCAAGTATTACAAGCGCTTCGACCTGGACCCGGGCAGCGACCGCCCGGTCTATATCGATGCGGTGGCCGACAAGGCGAGTGAACTCGAAGCCAAACCGGAGATCGTCGAAAAGCATCGCGAGATGGTTCGCCAGTCCTACAAGTTGTATGGCTCCAAGCATTTCAGGCATTACCACTTCCTGCTGTCCATCAGCGAGCGCTATGCGCGCATCGGCCTGGAACACCACCAGTCCAGCGAAGACGGCACGGGCCTGGAATACCTGACCGACCCGAAGAAAATGGCCGGCAACGATTTGATGCCGCATGAATTCGGCCACAGCTGGAACGGAAAATTCCGGCGCGGCGCCGACATCGCCACGCCGCATTTCAACGTGCCGATGCAGGATAGCCTGCTGTGGGTTTACGAAGGCCAGAACCAGTATTGGGGCAATGTGATTTCCGCCCGAGCGGGTATGCGCACCGCCGAACAGGCGCGCGACGGCCTGGCGCTGGTGGCGGCCGGTTACGACTATCGCGAGGGGCGCCTGTGGCGCAACCTGCTCGACACCACCAACCAGCCCATCATCAGCGACCGCCGCCCGCAGGCCTGGCGCAGTTGGCAACGCGGCGAGGACTACTACTCGGAGGGCGAGCTGATCTGGCTCGATGCCGACACCCTCATTCGCGAAAAGACCAAGGGCAAGAAGTCGCTCGATGATTTCGCGCGCGCCTTCTTCGGCGTCGAGAACGGTCGCGTCAACGTGCTGACCTATACCTTCGATGACGTGGTGGCGACACTGAACTCGGTCGCGCCGCACGACTGGGCGACGTTCCTGCGCGACCGGGTCGAGGGCATCTCGGCCGAACCGCCGCTGGATGGCCTGACCCGTGGTGGCTGGAAGCTGGTCTACACCGAGGAGCCCAATGCGGTCGCCGCGGCGTTCTCGCGCGGCCCCTCGGGCGCCAGCCTGACCTATTCGCTGGGCATGACCATGGGCACCGACAACAAGATCAGCGACGTATTGTGGAACGGCCCTGCCTTCAAGGCCGGGCTCGCGCCGGGCATGATCGTGGTGGCGGTGAATGACGAGGCCTCGACGCCCGATCGCCTGATCGAGGCGGTGAAGGCCGCGAAGAAGAACAAGACGCCGATCGTCCTGCTGATCAACAGTTTCGACCACATCAACACGGTCAAGATCGACTACCACGGCGGCCTGCGCAATCCGCACCTGGAGCGCATCCCGGGCACGCCGGACCGCCTCAGCCAGATCCACGCAGCCAGGAAGTGAGCTGACCATGGCGGTTTTGTTTTTCGACGGATTGTTGACCGACGCGGCCGAGGCGGGCGTTTATTTCCTGCCCGAGCCCGACGTGGACGAATTGCTGGAAGCCGCCGCCGTCAATCGCTTTCCCTGCCTGCGCGTGAACCTGCGCGATTGCCACGGTGATGCGGACCTGCGCCTGCGCATCGCCGGCGTGCTGGACATGCCGCCGCACGTGGTGCGCGACTGGAGCGCGCTGTCCGATGCCCTGGAACAACAGCGCGACCCGAGCAGGCGCGGCCAGGTGTTGTTGCTCGAGCACAGCGAGGGATTGCGCGCCGAGGCGCGCGAGGATTTCAAGATGGCGATGGAAGCCTTGCAGGCGGCCAGCGTCGAATGGCGCGGCCGCGGCCTGCCCTTGTGGAGCTTCATCGTGATGGATGAAAGCGAGTTCGACGCGCTTTAGGTCGGGCGGCGCGCGCCAAACTGTGCCGCGCGATTCACGTCGAGCCCAGCCGCTCTGCCAACCCACTCCAGCGTTGCGCCCGACGCGCGATACCCTCGCGCAATACTGCTTCGGTTGCCCACAGCGTGACGCCGCGGCGGCAGCGGGTCAGCCCGGTGTAGATCAGTTCGCGCGAGATCACCCGCGCGCCGCGTTCGGGCAATACGAAAGCCACCACGCCAAATTCGGAACCCTGCGCCTTGTGCACGGTCATGGCGAAGGCCGATTCGTGCGCGGGAATGGCGGCAGGCAACCACGCGCGCGGACCGGTGTCGGTGTCGAACCAGGCGCGCATCTCGCCCTGCTCATCCGGCCAGGCGATGCCGATGTCGCCGTTGAACAATTGTTGCCGGTAGCTGTTTTCAGTTACCAGCAGCAAGCGTCCGCGAAACCAGCCCTGGCCGCCGCGCAAGGGATCCAGCGCACGGCTGACCAAGGCGTTGATGGTCGCGCTGCCCGAAGGCCCCTCGCGCACCGCGCACAGGATCCGAAACTCGCGCGCGCGTTGCAGGGCAGTGGCGACATCGGGCGCGTCCAGCAAGGACCGGTAGGCGGGCAACGCCTGCGCAAGCAAGCCGTCGTGCAGGCCGTGGTCGCCCTCGTTGTGCCAGGACACGCCGCGAAAATTTCCTTGCGCCAGGTCGTCGATGGCGCGTGCGGCGTCGCCGTCGCGAACCAATCGCGCCAGTTCCGGCACATCCACGTCCTCGCCCTGGCGATGGCTGTGGGTCAGATGCGTGCGGCACGACGACAGCGGCGAGCCCGCGGCTTCGCTGGCCTCGCACATCGCCGCGAGCACATCGCCGGTTTCCACCGAAGGCAACTGATCGCGATCGCCGACCAGCACCAGCAGCGCATCAGGCGCCACCGCCTCGACCAGCTTGCACATCATCGGCAGGTCCACCATTGACGCTTCGTCCACCACCACCAGGTCGGCGGGCAGGGGATGGTCGCGGTCATGGCGGAATCCGCCGCCGCGTTGCCAGCCCAGCATACGGTGCAAGGTGCTGGCCTGGGTCGGAAGGCTGAGCGCGATCGTGGCATCGAGCTCGCCGGCGTCCACTTGCGCGGCCAGGGATTCGCGCACCGATTCCGACAGTCGTGATGCCGCCTTGCCCGTCGGTGCCGCGAGCAGGATCCGTGGCGCTGCAGAAAACGATGTTGATGGTGACATCGACTGGCTGAACTCGACCATCAGTCGCGCCACCTGCGTGGTCTTGCCGGTACCTGGTCCACCGGTAAGCAACTGCAATCGCGATCCAGCCCTCGCCCGCTGCAGCAAGGCGCGCGCGAGCCGGCATTCATAGTCGTGGTAGCGACGCAGTGAAATCGCATCGCTTTCCAGCACCAGGACGAAATCCGATCGCCCGGCGGTGGCCGTTGCGTCCGCGGCGCCGGCATCGAATACCCAGGGCGACACGGCGAGTATCGCCAACCACTCGTCCAGCGGCGGCAAGATGGGTGCATCGCGGTTGGCGTCGATCTCGGCAAACAGGTCCGCCAGGCGCGCCAGCGGCAGACGGCTATGGCCGTTGCCGAGCGCGCGGCTGGCCAGCGCAACTGCCGTCATCACCCAATCGCTGCTGTCTTCGCGCGCGTGGCGCAGGCTAAGCGCCAACGCATGGTCCACGTTGCGCAGCCAGCCATCGCGCCACAGGGACGCGAGCACGCTCATGCCGGCACCGACCCGTGCTGCATCAGCGCATCGATCGCCAGGATCGTGTCGCTGGGCAAGCGCAGCGCATGCACGCCGGGATGCGCCGCATCATCGCGATCGAGGCCCCGGCAGAACACATAACGCACGCCGCCCAGGTGATGGTGGATGTCGTAGTCCGCGCCCAGGCGAAAGCGCAGCCAGCGATGCAGGGCCAAAGTGTAGAGCAGGTATTGCAGGTCGTATTCGCCTTCGCGGATCGCCAGCGCCACGGCATCGCGGCCGTAATCGGGCAACAGGTTGGATTTGTAATCGAGCACGTAGTAGCGGCCGTCGGCCTCATAGACCAGGTCGATGCGTCCGGTCAGCAAACCTTCGAGTCGTTGGCGAATGCCGAAGCCGTTGCGGTCGGGCAACAGCCCGTGAGCATGCAACAGCGACAACCAGGCATCGACCGCGAACGGCGCCAGCGCCAGGTGGAACTCCATTTCGATGCAGCGACGGGCGTTCGGCAACGCGGCCAGTCGCGTGCCCTCGGGCATCGGCGCATTCACCGTCTCGCTGACCAGCGCAGTCAGCAGCGGCAAGCCTTCTTCCTGGTCGAGTTCGCTGGCGTAGCTCCAGTTGCGCAAGGCACTGGCGATGACTTCAAGTTGTCCGGCGGGCGGCAGGACATCGCGCCAATCGAGCCAGGCGGCGAAATCGATCCGCTCCAGCGCCTCATGCAGCGCGTTGCCGAAACGACTGCCGGAAAAACGCGAACGTTGCAGGGGCGTGGCCTCGACTTCGTCGCCGGCGCCGCTTGTCGCCATGCCGCTGTCCTCGCGCGACAGTTGCGAAAAGCTGTACACCCACCAGTCGCGGTCGAGTGTTCGGCGCGCGATCCTGGCCGGCGTGGCGCCGTCGGACTCGGTGAAATCCAGTCGCGGCAGCCTGGCCAGTTGCGCCATGTCCACCGGATCGGCGATTGCAATCGCTCCCGGCGCGCGTGCCTGCAACTGCTGCAAGCGCGCATGCGCTGCCTCGTCGTCGAAGCGTGCGACGTCGGGCGCGCCCGGGCTGCGATGCAACAGCCAACCCAGCGCCGTCTTGTGCGCGTCCTTGATGGCGCCCCAGCCGACCCAGGTGGCGAGCCGCGCGCGGGTCAGGCCGACATACAACAGGCGGATGCGCTCGGCCCGCTCCTCGCGCGCATCTTCCTTGCGCGCGGGGTCGTCCTTCGTGGCAAACAGTTGCCCGACCCGCGCCAGGCCATCATGGAATCGCGCCATCGGCGGCACGGTGCTGCGCGCGCCACTGCTGGTGGTGGCCGCGTAGGGCAGGAACACCAGGTCGAGTGTCAGGCCCTTGCTGACATGCAAGGTCATGATGCGCACGCGCCTGGCGTCGGATTCGAGGCGCAGCAATTCCGCATCGTTGCGCGCATCGGCAGCTTCGATCCGCCGCTCCAGCCCGGACAGCAGGCCGCCCAAGCCGAGCGCGCGGCTGTCGGCGGACTGCAATTCCTCGGCCAGTTGCAGGTAGTTGCTGAGGCGTCGCTCGCCATCCGGCCAGCTGAGCAGGCGCGGTGCCTGTTCGGCGCAGATCTCGCCGAGCAAGGCCATCGGCCCATGCCGGCGCGCGCGGGCCTGCCAGGCCTGGAACCGATCCTGCCACGCGCGATGTCCCGCCAGGTCGACGTCGAGCGCGGCGATCCGTGCTGCGTCCAGCCCGAACAGTGGCGAGGCGAGCACGGTGCGCATGCGGCCGTCGTCACCGGGGCTGAGCAAGGCGTGCAACAGCCAGCACAAGTGCGCGGCCTCCTCGGTCTGGTACAGGCTGCTGCGCCCTGCCGCGACGCTGGGAATGCCGACGTCCGACAGCGCGCGCTGGATGCGCGCAGCGTCTTCGTTGCGCGGCACCAGCACGCTGATGTCGCGCGGCGCCACCGGGCGGGTCCTGCCCTCGCGGTCGGTCAGGATGGCGCGACCGGCCTGGCCGTCGGCCAGCAACTTGTGGATTGCCAATACGCAGGCGGCCGTCGCTTGTTCGCGCACGCTGTCGATGGAATCGTCGCTCGGGTCGGGCTGCAGCCACTGGAAGACCAGCCCCGGCGCGATTTGTCCGTCGATGTTCAACGCGTCATTCGCACAGGCGCCACCCGGCGCGACGTTCTCGAATTCAATGCCAGGCTGGTCGAACGCGCCTTCGCCATTGATCTCGAACAGCGCTTGCACGGCCTCAAGCGCGATCGGCCTGGACCGGAAGTTGGTCGGCAGCGGATGCCGCTGGTCAGCGGCTTCCTGCGCGGCCAGGTAGGTGGCGACATCACCGCCACGGAAGCGATAGATCGCCTGCTTCGGGTCGCCGATCAGGAACAGGGCGCGCGGTGTCGAACCGTCCTGCGCGCCAGGCTCGGCAAACAGGCGGCGGAAGATCGCCCACTGTCGTGGATCGGTGTCCTGGAATTCATCCACCAGCGCGATCGCGTACTGCTTGCGCAAGGCGGCGGCGAAGCGACCCGCGTCGTCGGCGTCCAGTGCCTGCGCCACGCCGCGGATCATGTCGTCGAAGCCAAGCATGCCGCGCTGGTGCTTGAGCGTATCGATGCGCGCCGCCGCGAAATCTCGCGCCGCATGCACGATGGCGATCTTCCGGCCTTCCAGGGCGGTGAGGCTCGCCTGCCTGGCGAGCGCCCAGGCCTCGATGGCATCGAACAGCGGCGATGTCGGCGTTGTCTTGCGCGCATTGGTCTTGGCTAGCAGCGCGCTCGAGCTGTAGTTGGCGAGCTTGTCGGTGTCCGGATCGGATTCCGTGGGGTCATTTCGCCATTCGCGAAGCGCGTTCCAGACCGGGTCAACGGCGCTGTCCTTGCTGTAGGTCGCGTGTACTTCCTTGGCGGCGAAGGCTTTGCGCAGGAGCTCACGGGCATCGTTGCCGTGGACATCGAAGGCCGTGGCGAGCGCCGCGCGAGTGGCACGCAAGGCAGACTGCGCTTCGGCGCTGGTGTCGGTCGGCGGCAGCGGCGTGATGGCGTCCAGCGCCAGCAGTTCGCGCAGGCTGTCGGCCAATTGCGCCGGCGAATTCCAGACCGCCAGCAAGGCCTGCGCATCGTTCGCGTCCAGCGAATGGCGGCGCCAGAATTCGAGCGCCACTTCCTGGCGCAGCAGCGCTTCGTTGGCGAGCAATTCGCGCGGCGCCAGCGGTTGGCCCGCTTCCAGCGCGTGTTCGTTCAAGGCGCGCTGGCAGAAGGCATGGATGGTGTGGATGGGCGCGATGTCCATCTGCTCGACCGCCTGGCGCAGGCGCAACAACAGCGGCTGTGCACCTTCGCGCGATACCGCTTCGCGAAGCAGTTGCTTGCCGAGCGTGGTTTCGGCCGAGTCGACATCCGCTGGCGCCAGGGACGTTTCGAGTGCCGGTTGCTCGAGCAACTGCCGCGCCTGCAGCAGTCGCTTGCGCAGTTGTTCGCGAAGCTCCTTGGTCGCCGCCTCGGTGAAGGTAACGGCCAGCAACCGCGGCACGGGAATGGCGAATTCGATGACCAGCCGCGCATACAGCGTCGCCACCGTGAAGGTCTTGCCCGTGCCCGCGCTGGCTTCGATCAGCTGCACGCCGCTTACCGGCAGCGACAGGCCCAGGTCCAGGGGCTCAGCCATCGGCTTGCTCCGCGTTGGCCGCGAGCAATGCGTGGCCGCTCGCCGCGCCAGGCAGGCCGTCGAAAACCTGGTGCGCAATTTTCGCGAAGCTCAGGGTGGTCGCGGGGTCGGACGCGAATGGCATGCCGCCGCGCAAGGCCAGTTGCACCCAGGCGTCGCTGCCCTCGCCGTGTTCGCCCCCCCACGCCGCGGCCGCATCGCGCAGGCCCTCTTCCAGCTTGTCTGCGGCGACCAGGTCGAGTCCGGCCCGCGGCATGAAGGGCAACGCGACTTCCTGCGCGTATTGCGCCAGCGCGATCAGTTCCGCCAGTCGGGCCTGCGCCTCGGCTGCGGGAATCGCTTCGATCCGTTGCAATGGCGCGCCGCTGACGATGCGCTCGATCGGCGCCGTTTCACCGCAGGCAAACCAGGCCAGTGCATCCACGCCCAATGCGAGCAAGGTTTTTCCGTGGCCCTTGCTGGCGCTGAACTGGCGCAAGCCGTCTTCGTGCACGCGCGGCAACATGCCGGTCAGGCGGAGCCCATCCAGTTCAAGGCTGTAGGCCAGCTTGCCTGGCTGCCCGCCCCGGCCGCGCCAGGCGCCCAGCGCAGGGCCGAGCCGCTTCAGGGACTCGGCAATCGCGACGCGCCCGGCCGCGCCCGGCGCAATGCGTCCTTCCGCGAGCAAGCGGATTGCCAGGCCTTCGGCGGGCAGGACCGGATCGTCAAGACAGACATCCAGGATGCGCGCGTCCAGCTGGAATCGTTCCAGGCCCTGGTGGCTGTCGAACGGTTCCTCGTCGGGCAGCCGGTCCTGCGCATCGGGCAGGCGCAGGCCGAGTCGATGGGTGAGGTAGGCGCGCGCGGGATGGTTGAGCACGCGCACCAGTTGGTCGCGGCTCCAGTCGGTGGCTGCCACCGTGGCGGGCGCGGGCAGCGGCGCTGCAAACGCAGGTGGTGCCGAGCGATGCGAACGAGTGAGTGCCGCGGCGTTTGCCCAGCCCGCCTGATACGTGAAGCGGCGCGCATCGCTGCCTTCACCCACATCGCCGCCGACGGCAGCGACCGAGAACGGTTGCAGCGGATGCGCGACGGTGAGGTCCTTGCGCGCCGCAGCGGGCGCCGCGAAATACTGCGCGGCGACATCGAGCAATTCCGAAACCACCACCGACGGCGGCAAGGATTCGCCGCTGCGTGGATCTCGGCCGAGATAGCTCACGTAAAAAACCTGGGTGGCTGCGGCGAACAACTGAAGGAACAAGCCGCGGTCGTCGTCGCGCACCGAGCGGTCGCCCACTTGCCGATGCGGCCCCGATAGCTGGGCCGCCAGTCGATTCAAGCTGCCCGGCGGATCGCGTCGCGGGAATTCCCCGTCATTCATTCCCAGCAGGCAAATGACCTTGAACGGCACCAGGCGCATCGGCACCATGCGGCCAAAGGTGATGCCGCCGGTGAGGAAAGGCTGTCGGCTGTCGCTTTCGGCCAGCGCCGCGGTGAACCACGCGCGCACGACCGGCGCGGGCACATCGTTGGCCACGCGCGCCTGAGCTGCTTGGCTGGCGAAGGCCGCCACCTGCGCGCGCAAGCCATCGATGGCGTCGCGATCGGTGTTGTCGCGCGCGCGCTCCGGAAAGAAGTCGGCAATCAGTGCGCCCAGCGCCGCCGCCCAATCGCCGGGCGCGCGGGCGAGGGACAGTGCGCGTTGCCAATGCGCGAGCCGGCGCAGCGCCTGCAGCAGCCGGTCGAGCACCAGCAGGTCGCCGCCTTCCAACAGGGGAAGCGGCGCGACGCCAGCGAGCATCGCTTCATCGCCGGTGGCATGGCCGAGCAGCAGGCGGTCGAGCGCCCAGGCCCAGCTGAAGGCAGCTTCGGGCGGCGCATCGAGCTCGGCGCGGTGTTCGGCATTCAGGCCCCAGCGTGCGCCAGCCGCGCCCAGCCAATGGCGAAGCGAATCGAAATCCGCGGGCTCCAGTTCGAAGCGCTCGGCGATGGCGGCCACCGACAGCAAGTCGAGCACGTCGTTGATCGCGAAGCGCGAATCGGGCAGGTCCAGCAATCGCGCAAACGCCTCGGCCACGGCGTCGCTCGCGATGCTGCTGCCGTCGCTCAACGCATAGGGGATGACCGGGCTCGAGCCGGCCTCGCCGGCAAACACGGCCTGCACGAACGGCGCGTACGCATCGATGTCCGGGGTAAGCACGGCAATCTCGCGCGGTTGCAGCTTCGGATCGCGTTCGAGCAGTTCGCGCAACTGGTCGTGCAGCACCTGCACCTCGCGCAGCCGCGTGTGGCAGGCATGCACTTGCAGGCTGCGATCGGCCAGTGCCGCGGCATCGAAGGACGGCTGCGATGCCGCATCGGCCGGTGGTGCGCGTCGCGACAGCAGGTCGCGCTGCAGCCGATGCAGCAGGCCGGTGCGGATTGCCGGATCCGGCGGCACGTACAAGGGAAAGTCCCGGTCGGGGTGCACCACTTCGTAGGAAAAAAGCGTGCGCACGAAATCGCGCCCGGCCGCGCCATTGGCGCGCAACAGCGGATTTTCCCCGTCGTCGAACACGGCCTCGGCATCCGCCTTCAGGCGTTCGCGCGCACTGACCAGGTCGCCCCACCAGCCGGCCACCGGCGACAGGAAGAAAAAGTGCAGCGTGCCGGCACGCGCACTGGAGGCAATGACCCGCAGCACGTCCGGCGACACGTTCTGGCAGGCGAAGGCGAACACGCGCGGCGGCAGACCTTCCGGCACGTGCCCGTCGGCGCCATCGAAGCGCGACAGATAACTGTCGAGCCGACGGCCGCGATGGACCAGGCCGCGCGTCGCCCGCCGCCATAGTTGTGCCTGCCAGTCGTCGCTGTCCGCGCCCTTGTCCCAGCGACGCAGCCAGTCGCGCCGCCACGCCTGGTATTTTTCAAAGGCCGCAGCGAGTTCTCCGGCCAGCGTCCACGGCGCCAAAGCGTCGCCGGGCCGACGGAACAAGGGTGCCAATGGCGCAAACACCGGCTCGGCCATCGCCTGCGGATCGCCGAGTACCCGCCAGAGCCGCCAGCGCAACACCTCCGCATCGCCAACCGCTTCATCACCGGCACCGGCCACGTTGGCATCCAGCGCCTCGCGTACGAATTCGCCTGGCGCCAGGAAGCGGAGATTCGCGGCGATGCCATGGGTTTCCGCCAGCGTCTTTTGCAACCAGCGACGCATCGCAGGCTGCGGAATCAGGATGGTGTCGGGCGCCAGCAGGTCGCGACCCGGCATGGGGCGTGCGAGTTCTGCGGCCAGTACGCCGGCGAGCAGCTCCAGGTCGTTGCCGTGATAGAGGAGAAATTGGTTCGCCGACAAGCCCATGCCGCCATGATGCCGGAAAGCCCGTCGCAGCCGGTGAGACCGGCCACAAACCGCTCGCCGGTTCAGAACAGGTTCTCGCCGCCTTCTTCGAACTGGATGCGATGGCGCACGCCGGGCGACAGCATCTCCACCCAGTAACTGCCCTGCTGCGCCAGCACGCGATCGGTGATCGCCGCCAGCGGGTTGGGTTCGATCGGAAAATCCAGGAACGGCGTCGCCTCGATGTCAATCTGCACCTGCACCTGCAGCCGATTGTCGCTTCCCGGCAGCACGTCGACGCGCAGCAGCACGCGGCGAATCGATTGGCTGCGGCTGGCATCGCGCACGGCCGCCTGGCAGATCCGGTACACCGTGGTCTGGGTGTCGTCGTTGAGCGACTCCACCCGGCCGCCGAACGCGGTTTCGTACTGGATGCCCGCGTCCTCGGCCATATCGCGCAGCGGGCCGAAGGCCATCGCCTCGCGCAGGCCGTGGGTGTCGAGCGCCTGCGGACGCAACTGGCGAAGCACGCGGCGCAGGCTGTCCTGCATCTCGCGCACCTGTTCACGCATCGATTCGAGCAGCCGCAACATGTTTTCGTCGCGCATGTCGCGGAAGGCCAGGCTGATGCGCGTGCTCAGCGCATGGATGGACCGGCCGAGTTCGTAGTCGAGTTCGCCGGCGAGTTCACGCTGGCCCTGTTCTTCCAGACGCACCAGTCGCTGGCTGACATTGCGCAGCTCGTTGGCGGCATCGCTCAGGGTCCGGTTCATTGCGCCCAGTTCGCGATGGCGCAGCGCCAGTCGTTCGTGGCTGCGGCGCAACTCGCTGCTGGCGGCGCCCAGCACCAGCCCGCCACCGCCGACCACGGCCAGCGCCAGCTGCAGCACGCGCATGTCCACCGGCACCAGGTGCATCCCGGTGAGGGCCTGGATCAACACGCCGACCAGCGCGACTGAAATCGCGGCGCCCTCCCAACCTTGCCGGAAGGCGACGAAGAAGATCGGCGCGAACGCGAGCAACAGCACATAGGGCGCCAGGTCGTCGCGGGTGCGCATCAGCCAGAACACGGATAGGGACAGCAGCAGCTGAAACGCCACGTCCACCCACAGTGCGGCGCGTAGCCGTTGCCGGGAAGCCTGATGGGCCAGCAGCACCAGCAGAGGCGCCAGCACCAGCTGCCCGATGAAGTCGCCATAGAGGAAGGCGAACAGGCCGGCCATGCCGTTCAGTCGACCGCTGTCGTCGACGATGAACTGTTGCAGCACCGGCGACACCAGCGCCGCGCCGATCAGGCCGGTGCCCAGCAAGGTGACCATGCTGCGCGGGTCATCAATCTGCGCCGGGGCCTCGCGGCCGCGCACACCGCGCACCACCAGGGCGTAGATCAGCCAGGGGCAGACGCTCATCGCTACGAAGCGTGTATCGAGCACCGCCCAGTCGCCGCGACTCGCCATTACCGCTTGGGCCGACCATTCGCCCAGCGCCAGCCAGTGCCACCGTCGCGTGGGGATCAGCCAGAGCGAGCCCAGGCGCAGGCCGGCCGGCAGGAACCACAGCAAATGCGATACCGAGACCAGCCCGGTCCAGACCACGGCGTAGGCCAGCGCGAGCAGCAGCCCGCTATTGCGCAACGTCGTCCAGTCCCGGCTTCGGGCGGCCGTCGGGCGCGGCGGGTCGATCACGCGATCCGGAGGCGAAGGGGCGGGCATTCCCGGATTACCCCGCAAGTCCCGCCCGCGGTCAAGCGCCAAGCGGCTGGCGCTTCCGCTGGGCGGGGCCAGACCGATATAATCGCGGCCTTGACTTCATTCGGGCTGCGGCCCGCACCGGACCCACGTGCGCAACCACGACCTCGTTTTCCTCAAGCATTTCTCCCAGATCATAGGCCTACTGGTGGGCATCACCATCGCGCTGATCGTGCTGGGCGCCTACATCAACGGCCTCAAGCCGGCCGGACCCAACCCTGCTGCCGAAGCGGCGACCCTGGCCCGGATCCTGCCGGCCGGCGCGGTATTTGCCGGCGCCACCGGCGCCGCTGCGCAGGCCGCTGCGGCGCAGGCCGCTGCCGACGCAGCCAAGGGCCAGGTCGCTTACGGCGGCTCGCTGGATGGCGCGACGATCTACGGCGCGCTCTGCACCGGCTGCCATACCGGTGGCGTTGCCGGCGCACCGAAGCTTGAAAAGGCTGCCTGGGGCGCGCGCATCGCCCAGGGCGCAGACACCCTGCACTCGCATGCCATCAACGGCTACAACGGCGCGGCCGGCATGATGCCGGCGCGCGGTGGCAACCCGGCGCTGTCGGACGAACAGGTCAAGGCCACCGTTGACTGGATGCTGACCCAACTCAAGTAAGATCCTCGGTTCTTACCTGCCAGCGCCGCCTACGGGCGGCGTTGTCGTCTCTGGAGATCGTGGAATGGTTTCGAAATCGCCGCTGGTCGGGTTGGCATTGCTCGCTGCGCTCTCGCTGTCGGCCTGCCAGGCTTCGACCGACCCCGCTGCCCCGGACACCGCCAGCGGCGCCGCCGGTCGCGATGTGCCGATGCCCGGCCAGGTGACGATTTCCGAAGTGCAGGGCCGGGGCGCGACCAGTCCGCTGCTCGACAAGCAGGTAATGGTGAAAGGCGTGGTGGTCGGAAATTTCGCGAAGGGCCTGCAGGGCGTTTTCGTGCAGTCCGAGCGCGACGATGGCGACCCGCTGACCGCCGAAGGCCTCTTCATCCAGTACCAGGGCACTGCGGAATCGGAGCTGCACAAGGGCGATCGCGTGCGCGTGTCCGGTCGCGTTGCCGAACTCGGCGACAAGGGCGCGACGTTGACCGCCTTGCGCGATTCGGTGATCGAAGTCATCGGGCGCGGCCAGCTCGAACCGGTTGTGATTTCGGAGGCGCCCGCCCACGCCGATGACTGGGAGCGCTACGAAGGCATGTCATTGCGCGTCGCCGTGCCTCTGACCGTCACCGGCAACGGCAGCGTGGCGAGCTATGGCGAAATCGCTGCAAGTTTCGGCAGCCGCCTGTTCCAGCCCACCGAGATCGCCTTGCCCGGCGCGCCCGCGAAAGCCGTGAAGCAAGACAACGCGCGTCGCCTGCTGCTGCTCGACGACAACCGCACCAGCAAGAATCCACACAACCTGTGGTTCCTGCCGCAGGCGCTCGACGATGCGCATCCGTTGCGCGTGGGCAGCGTGTTGCGCGGCGTCGCCGGCGTGCTCGACCAACGGCGCGGCCAGTATCGGCTGCAACTCAACGACAAGCTCGACGTCACCCAGGCGCCGCGTCCCGAGGTGCCCACGGTGCCTGGCGACGTGCGCATCGCCAGCCTCAACCTGTTGAACCTGTTCAACGGCGATGGCCGCGGCGGCGGCTTTCCGACCGGGCGCGGCGCGGAGACTGCGGCGCACTATGCCGAACAGCAATCGAAGCTGGTGGCTGTGGTGCAAGCGCTGCGGCCCGATATCGCCGCGCTGATGGAAGTCGAGAACGACGGTATCGACAAGGACTCGTCGCTGGCGCAATTCGTGGCGGCCTTGAATGCGGCCGGACCGATCCGCGATTTTCGCGTGGTGGATGCAGGTGCTCGCCCCGGCGACGACGGCATTCGCGTGGCGATGATCTATCGCAGCAGCAAGGTGAAGCCGGCCGGTCGCGCGGCATTGTTGCGCGGCGGTCCGTTCGAAGGCCGGTCGCGCGTGCCGATGGCACAGGCCTTCCGCGCCGGTGGTGGCCCGGTGTTCGTGGTCACCGCCAACCATTTCAAATCCAAGGGTTGCGGTCGCGACGACAAGCAGGCCTCGGGCAAGGACGCCGACCAGGGCGATGGACAGGGCTGCTGGAATCCGACGCGTGTCGAGTCGGCGCGATTGCTCGATGCGTGGCTGGCCAGCGACCCGACCCGCAGCGGCAGCAAGCTAGGACTGGTCGTGGGTGATTTGAATTCGCATGCGCTGGAGGATCCGCTGCAGCTGCTGCGCAAGGCCGGGTGGCGCGATGCATTCTCCGATGCGCGTGGCGAGCTTCCGTACTCTTTCAACTTCGACAACCAGTCCGGGCGCCTCGACCACGCCTTACTGACGCCGGCGCTTGCGCCGCGCTTTCGGGGCGTCGCCGAGTGGCACATCAACGCCGACGAGGCGCCGGTCTTCGGTTACGAAGACGACCCGGACCGCGACCCCTATCGCGCCTCCGACCACGACCCCATGTTGCTTGGCTTCGACCTCGCCCGGCCCGGGCTATGATCCGCGCATGAGCCCGGTTGCCCCATCCCCGCCCGCGTTTCCCGATGTCACCGGCAGCCTGCTGTTGCCCGGCCCGGTGGGCCTGCTGGAAGTGGCGGTGGAGTTGCCGGTGCGCTCCGAAGCGCGTCGCGCGATCGCGGTGGTCTGCCATCCCAATCCGCCCGATGGCGGCACCATGCATAACAAGGTCGTGACGATGACCTCGCGCGCCCTGGCCGAGCTGGGCGTGACGAGCGTGCGCTTCAACTTCCGCGGCACCGGAAATTCAGAGGGAAGTTTCGACGATGGTCGCGGCGAAGTGCTCGACCTGCTGGCCGTGGCGCGTTGGGCGATCGCCGCGCATCCGGGCCATGCCCTGTGGCTGGGCGGATTTTCGTTCGGATCGTGGGTGGCGTTGCAGGCGGCCCGACAGCTGCCCGTGCAGCAGATGATCACCATCGCACCGCCGGTCGGCCGTCGCGATTTCACCGGCGTATTGCCGCCGCCTTGTCCGTGGCTGGTTATCCAGGGCGAGAAGGACGAGATCGTGGATGCGTCCGGCGTGTTCGCCTGGGTGGCGAAACAGAAACCCGCGCCGACCCTGGTGCGCATGCCCGACACCGGGCATTTCTTCCATCGCCGCCTGCTCGACCTGCGTGGGGCGATCAAGAACGGCGTGCGCAAGAACCTGCCGCCGCTTTCGGGCTGAGGGCTCGTGGCGATCGTCGAGACCGCCGTCGGCCTGTTGCCGTCCCAGGCCTACGCGCAAGGCGTGGCGCGCGGCGCGTGGCAACACGACGAGGCGCAGTCGGCGACGCTGATCGAGCTCGATCGAATCCACCTGGCGCTGCATGCCGCGCAGGACACATCCGTTCTGGAAAAACTGGCCTCGCGCTTTCGCGATCCGGTCGCGGTGCCGGGGCTGTATCTCTGGGGTCGGGTCGGCCGCGGCAAGACCTTCCTGGTCGACCTGCTGGTGGAAAATCTCGGCGAAGTGCCGCGGCAACGCTGGCATTTCCATCGCTTCATGGGCCAGGTGCATGCCCGGCTGCGCGCACTTCCCGATACCGCCGACACGCTCAGCACCGTCGCGCGCGACCTGGCCCGGGACATGCGCGTGCTGGTGCTGGATGAATTCTTCGTCGGCGACATCGGCGACGCGATGATCCTCGGCCGCCTGCTGGACCAGCTGGTCGGGCGCGGCGTCACCCTGGTCACCACCTCCAACATCCCGCCGTCGGAGTTGTATCGGGACGGATTGCAGCGCGCCAGTTTCCTGCCCTGCATCGCGCTGATCAAAAGCCATTGCACCGTGTGGCAACTACAGAGCGCGCACGACTATCGCCTGCGCGAACTCCAACGCGCCGCGACTTACCTGTGTCCGCTGGGTGAAGCGGCCGACGCGGCCTTGTCCGGCCACTTCGAGCGGCTTGCCGCACATTCGCCACGAACGGATGGCCCACTGCAGATCAACGAGCGCGAGATAGCCGTGCGCGCGCAGGCCGACGGCATCGCATGGTTCGATTTTGCCGACTTGTGCGAAGGCCCGCGCTCGGCTGCCGACTACATCGAGATCGCGCGTGGTTTCCACACCGTGCTGCTGTCAAACGTGCCGCGCCTGGGCCCCGACCGGGAAGACGCCGCGCGTCGCTTCGTGCACCTGGTGGACGAGTTCTACGACCGCCATGTCAACCTGTTGCTATCGGCCGCCGCCGATCCGCTGTCGCTGTACCAGGGCACGCGCCTCGAGCGCGAATTCGAGCGCACCAGTTCGCGCTTGATCGAGATGCAGAGCAATGACTACCTGGCCAGCGAACATCGCCCCTGAGGCTGCGTGCTAGGCTTTTGCAGCAACCATCGCTTTCCTGAGTCCATGGAGTTTGCATGCGCCTGATCCCGCCCGCCCTTGTACTCGCGCTGTGCCTTCCGATAGACGCGCAAGCGCAGGCTCCTGATGCGCGGGCACTCAGCGAAAACGTCAATGCGCACGTTATCGCCTGGCGCCGGCAGATCCATGCTAATCCCGAATTGAGCAACCGCGAATTCAAGACCTCGAAGCTGGTGGCCGACCACCTGCGCTCGCTCGGCCTGGAAGTGCGCACCGGCATCGCCCACACTGGTGTCGTGGC
>JANNWV010000117.1:0-23230 GCA_031408815.1 Gammaproteobacteria bacterium | reverse complement strand
AGGATCACCGTGTACTTGCCCGGCTCCAGCGCCTTGGCATCGGCCGACCCCTTGGCCTTGGTAATCGCGACCTTGATCTGCTCCTTCGCGTTGAACTGGTTCACGTCCTCGACATTGGCAGAGGTCCAGCCCGAACCGCGGCCATCTTCCGTGCGCACCGTGCAGGTGTAGTTGACGTCGGTGAACTGCTGGTAGCCGAAGTTGCCCTTGCTGTTGGCAAATGCGGTGAACCCGGCCAGGTCGACCAGGAAGCCCGCGGCGATCAGGCCATCGGCCTTGCACGGTCCGATCGAATCGGAGGCCACCTGCGCGCGATACTCCGGCGCGATGTCGGCGGTGGCCTGCACATAGCTCGGGCTCGGCACATAGGTCTGCTTGCCGAGCTCGGCCATGTACTCATCGTTTTCCGGCGCCAGCCGGGCGAGTTCTTCGGCGCGCCGCACCACGCGCTCCAGCGAGGCGTCGTCGAACTCGTTGCCCGTGGCCGTGCCCTGGCGCTTGCCGAAGGCCACGGTAACGCCCAACGTAACGTCGCCGACGATACCGCTGGTGGATACATTGTTAAGCGCAAACCGGATGTTGCCGGTGTTGCTGCCGTTTAGGCTGACATTGCATTCGTCGGCCACTGACATCTTCACTACTTTCTCGAGCAGTGCCCGGGCTTCGGCTTCATTGAACATCTTCATTCGATATTTCTCCTGCGCTCAGGGGCTCAGCCGAGGCTGCGCGCGGTGTTGATGACGTTGACGCCATTGAAGCGCGCCGTGCTCGAACCGTGCGACACCGCCGACGACTGGCCCGGCTGGCCCTTGCCATCGAAGAAGGAACCGCCGTGGCGGTAATCCGACTCGTCGCAAACGCCCACGCACGAACCCCAGAACTCGGGTGTACGCAATTGGTAGGCCACGTCTTCGAGCATCGGGCCCAGCTTGCCGTCCTTGATCTCGTAGAACAACTGGCCGCCGAACTGCGCGTTGTAGCGCTGCTGGTCGATCGAGAACGAACCGGCGCCGACGATGTAGATGCCCTTCTCGACGCCCTTGATCATGTCGGCGACGCTGTGTTTTTCCTTGCCCGGGGCCAGCGAGACATTGGCCATGCGTTGGAACTGCACGCTGGACCAGCTGTCGGCATAGCAGCAGCCGTGCGATTCCTTCTCGCCCAGGATATGCACCTGGTCGCGGATGGCCTGGTAGTTGACCAGGATGCCGTCCTTCACCAGGTCCCAGCGCTTGGTCTTCACGCCTTCGTCGTCATAACCGACGGCGCCCAGGCTGCCTGGTTGCGTCTTGTCGGCGAACAGGTTCACTTTTTCGCTGCCGTACTTGAACTTGTTTTCGCGCTTGTCCAGCGTGGCGAAGCTGGTGCCCGCGTAGTTGGCCTCGTAGCCGAGCACGCGGTCGAGTTCCAGCGGATGGCCAACCGATTCGTGGATGGTCAGCCACATGTGCGAGGGTTCCAGCACCAGGTCGTACTTGCCCGGCTTCACCGATGCGCAGGTGAGTTTTTCCTTGGCGTGCTTCGCCGCTTCACGCGCGTCTTCCACCATGTCGTAGGACATCGCGTAGTTGATCACGCCGTTCGGCGACAGCACCTTGCCCGACGGTGCGCCGTCCAGGTATTCGTAGCCCATGCCCATCGGCGACGACAAGCCTTGGCGGCTGCGGAACTTGCCGCTGGCCTTGTCAATGGCGGTCACGTTCAAAGGCGCCCAGATGCGATGCACGTCCTGGTCGATGTAGGAACCATCGGTGGACGCAAAATACTTCTGTTCGTTGACCAAAAACAGCGTCGAATTGACGAAGTTCGCGCCGGCGTTGATAGCCGCTGCGTTCACGCTCAGCAGCAGGTCGGCCTTGTCCTTGATCGGAATCGCCATGGCGTTCTTCACGATCGGCGTTTTCCACGACACCTCGCCCAGCGCGGGCGTCGGCGCCAGGATGACCGGTGCGGTCTGCGTCTTGGAGTTGGCCTTGGCGATCGCCACGGCCCGGCGCGCGGCGGCGGCGACGCTGCCCGTGCTCATGTCGCTGGTGGCGCAAAAACCCCAGGTGCCGTTGGCGATCACGCGGATGCCCACGCCCACCGATTCGGTGTTGATGACGTTCTGCACCTTGTCTTCGCGGGTCACCACGAACTGGTTGAGGTAGCGGCCCACGCGCACGTCGCAATAGGTTGCGCCGGCGGCGGTGGCGGCATTGAGCGCGGCGTCGGCAATGGCCTTCTTCAGACCCACGTCCATCGTGCTGACCAGTACCTCGGCGGCGACCGCGTGGCCGAAGCCGGGAAGCATCAGGCCGGCGAGCCCGAAGCCTGTGAACTGCATGAAATCTCGTCTATCCACTGCAAACCTCCCCGGATGGCCTGGCCAGCACCGCAAGACACGGCGCCGAGCCAGATTGTTGTGCGCCCGACTGTGACGATGCCGCCAAAGGGCCGTCAAGTGACGAAAGGCAGGGGTCCCCGGGTCGCGCCGATCAGCCCAGGCTACGCGCCGTGCTGATCACGTTGATGTCATCGAAGCGCGACGTGCTCGAGCCATGCGACACCGCCGACACCTGGCTGGGTTGGCCCTTGCCGTCGAAGAACGAACCGCCGAGCCGGAAATCGCGATCGTCGCAGATGGCGCTGCAGGCGTTCCAGAATTCCGGCGTGCGTATCTGGTAGGCCACGTCCTCCAGCATGCGCGTGACTTTTCCTTGCTTGATCTCGTAATAGAGCTGCGCGCCGAACTGCGCGTTGTAGCGCTGCTGGTCGATCGAATAGGAACCGCGGCCCAGGAACCAGATGCCGTCCTCGACATCCTTGATCATTTCATCCACCGACAAGGGCGCCTTGCCCGCCGCCAGCGACACATTGGGCATGCGCTGGAATTGCACGCTGGACCAAGAGTCGGCGTACGAGCAGCCATGCGAGGCACTTTCGCCGATCAGGTGCGCCTGGTCGCGCGTGGCTTGATAGTTGACGAGGATGCCGTCCTTCACGAGGTCCCAGCGCCTGGTCGGTACGCCTTCGTCGTCGTAACCGACCGCGCCCAGCGAACCGGGCCGGGTCTTGTCGGCGAAGAAATTGACGCGCTGGTTGCCATAGGCGAACTTCGCGTCGCGTTTGTCCAGCGTGGCAAAGCTGGTGCCGGCGTAGTTGGCCTCGTAACCGAGCACGCGGTCGAGCTCGAGCGGATGGCCGACCGATTCGTGGATGGTCAGGAACAAATGCGTCGGGTCCAGCACCAGGTCATATTTGCCGGGCTTCACTGGAGGCGCGATCAGCTTCTCGCGCGCCTGCTTCGCTGCGGCAATGGCGTCGGCAACCATGTCGTAGCTTCGGCCATAGGCGACCACACCGGCCGGCAAGGCGATGCGCCCCGACGGATCGGCATCGAAGAATTCAAAGCCCATGCCCATCGGCGAAGACAGGCCGTCACGCGTGCGGAACTTGCCGCTCGCCTTGTCGATCGCCGTCACCGTGAACGGTGCCCAGATGCGATGCACGTCCTGGTCGATGTAGGAGCCATCGGTGGAGGCGAAGTATTTCTGCTCATTCACCACGAACAATCGCGAGGCCGCGAAATTCGCGCCGGCGTTGAGGGCCGCGGCGTTCACGCCCAATAGCAGGTCCACCTTGTCCTTCACCGGCACGGCCATCGCGTTCTTCACGATCGGCGTGCGCCAGGACACTTCGCCCACGCCCGGAGTCGGCGCCAGCACCACCGGCGAGGTCTGCGCGCGCGAGTTGGCGCGCGCCACGTCGACCGCCTTGCGCGCGGCGGCGGCAACGCTGGCGCTGTCGAGCTGGCGGGTGGCGACGAAACCCCAGGTGCCGTTGGCAATCACGCGGATGCCCACGCCCAGCGATTCGGTGCTGCCGATACTCTGCACCTTGTCCTCGCGGGTCAGGATCGACTGGTTGAGGTAACGACCGACGCGCACGTCGCAATAGCTGGCGCCCGCGGCAGTGGCGGCCGTCATCGCCGTGTCGGCGATCGCCTTCTTGATGCCGACGTCCATCGTTGACAGCAAGTCTTCCGTCGCGATGGCGCGGGCAAAGCCGGGCAGCGCCAGCGCGGCAGCGCCGAGCCCGCCGTATTGCATGAATTCACGCCTGCGCATTGCTATCTCTTGAGAGGCTCATCGGTGGGTCTTTTCCAGTTCGGCGTCAAGCAGGACTTCCATCGCGCGGTATTCCTCCAGCAGCCTTTGGTTCTGCCGGATCACCACGTAGGCGATCTGGCGAAGGTGCGACACGGCGTTGATGAAGGCCGGGTCCCTGCACAAGGCCGGGAAGTCGAACAGGACTTCGCCCGGCCCCGGCTCGTTCGTGGCGCCCTTTTCCTGCGGCACCAGGACCGTATTCCTGGCATCGATGTAGGCAAGCTGAGCCGTTCGCCGGGCGACGAGAAAACCGAAGACCCCCACCGTGCGCTCCTGCTGCTGGAGGACGTTGGAAAGTTTCTGGCGCAGCCCGACGCTGCGGATGATGCCCAGTCGCCCCGTGGAGCGCAGTTCGTCCATCGTTCCGCGGGTCAGCGTTGGCGGTTCGAGCCTGCCGATCACGTAGAGGCCGGCGGCGAACTCGGCGTGCTGGGCTCCCTCCTCCAGGCGACAGGCGCGCAGGCGGTCCAGCACCAGCGTGGCCCTGCGGGCCTGCAGCTCCATGTTCTCGATGCTGGATTCAGCGCCAGTGACCGACAGCGAGAAGTCCTCCCGCAGCCGCTCCAGGTACTGGCGCGCCAGCACCCGATCCCGGCGCTCCTCGTTCCAGGTCGAGACCTGCAGGCCGAGGAAAACGCCGCTGACCAGCAGCACGAACTCGATGACGATGGCGGTCCAGTTCTGCTCGCGCAGGGCCTGGGTCAGCTTGCGAAGGATCATGGTGTCCCCTGGACGCGCTCCCCGGCTAGGCCGCGCGATAGTTGTCTTGCATTGGATAGCTGCGCGCGTACCAGGCAAACACCGCCGCCGCCACGAAGGCGAAGCCGGCGAAGAAAAACATCAGGAAGGCGTTCTCGCTCAGCCCGGTACTGGCGATGCGCTCGATCACTGCCGGGTTGCGCACGCTGGCGTTGGTCAGCAACACCCACAGGCTGCCGAAGGTGCTGGCCAGATACCAGAAGGCCATGATCACGCCCTTCATCGAACCACTCGCCTGGCTGTAGGCAAATTCCAGCGCGGTCGCCGACACCAGCACCTCACCGAAAGTCAGCAATGCGTAGGGCACGATCTGCCAGGCCAGGGACACCGGCGCGCCGGCGTCGATGCTCAGCTGGATGGCGCCCGCGACGATCCAGGCGATACCCGCGAAGGCAATGCCCGAACCCATCCGGCGCAGCGCGGTCGGCTCGAAACCCATCCGTCGCAGCCACGGATACAGCACGATGTTGTTGAACGGAATCATCAGCATGATCAGCAGCGGATTCAGCGCCTGCATCTGGCCGGCGTCCTTTACCAGGAAGCTCGGCCACCACCACACGTCATGCGGAATGACCATGGTCTTGCCCTGCAGCACCCAGGTCGATGCCTTCTGGTCGAACAGCGACCAGAACGGCGTGGTCAGCGCGAACACGATGATGATGCGCAACACCGCACGCACGCCATCCACCGCCGCGTCGGGATGCACGCCGCGCGCGCGCTCGAGTTGCAGGGACGTGCCGATGCCGCCGAAGGCGATCAGCGAACCCAGCGCCAGGCAGGCAGTAATGACGAAGCCGAAATCGGCCGGCCAGAAACCGGGCTTGAAAGCCCAGCACAGCAACATGCCCACGGCCAATGCAGCACCGAACACCGCGACCAGGAAGCCGTTGCGACCCTGCCCCGGCGCCTGCGTGGTCAGCGCGGTTCGCGCAACGTTGTAGAAGGAATGCGGATCTTCGCCGCGGGTTGGCGGCACGCGCACGTAGTGCTTGCGGCCAAGCCAGAAGATGACCGTGGCAATGAACATCAACACGCCGGGGATGCCGAACGCCACCGCCGGCCCATAGCTGCGCAGGAACAAGGGCATCAGCAGCGAGGCGAAGAACGATCCGAAGTTGATCGTCCAGTAAAAGGCGTCGAAGACGATCTTGGCCAGGTGCTTGTTGTCGCGGGTGAACTGGTCGCCGACGAAACTCACCACCAGCGGCTTGATGCCGCCTGACCCCAACGCGATCAGGAACAAACCGGCGTAGAAGCCGTTCTTGTTGTCGTCGAACATCGCCAGGCAGGCATGGCCGGCGCAGTAGATCAGCGAGAACCACATCACCGTGTTGTATTTGCCGAAGAAGCGGTCCGACAGCCAGCCGCCGAGCAGCGGAAAGAAGTAAACGCCGATCACGAAGCTGTGGAAGATGTCCTTCGCCGCACCTTCGCGCGCGTCGCTTGGGATGTAGGCCAGGATGACGCTGCTGACCAGGAACTGCACCAGGATGTTGCGCATCCCGTAAAAGCTGAAGCGCTCGCAGGCTTCGTTGCCGATGATGTACTTGATCTGGTGGGGCAGGCGCGCCGAAGCGGCGGCATCGGTGGCTTGGGAAGCGGCGCTGGGGCTCATGCGGTCACGGTCGGTGGAGGTTGGGTTCGGCAACAATGCCACCATCGCCCACCCGGTTGCCAGCATTCAGCGCAGCCTCGGGGTGCGCGGGACTATCATTGGCCATCACCGATCAGGACGACACGCCCATGGCGAGCCTTTCGATTCACGTTTTCTCGCGCGGGCCGCGCGCGGCCCTGTTCGCCCTCGCCGTGTTGTTCAGCCTTGCCGCGTGCCAGCCGCAAAGCCGCGCTGCCGCGGCCGAAGGCACGGCCGCACCAAGCGGCGACGTGGTCGCGCAGACACCCGCACCATCGCCTGCACCCACGCCCGAGGCCACGCCCGGCACCGTGGTCCTTGGCTTCGGCGATGAAGCCACCATCGCGCCAGACACGCAACTTCGTTTACTGCGCGTGGTCAACGACAGCCGCTGTCCGAAGGACGTGCAATGCGTGTGGGCCGGTGAAGTGACGATTGAATTCGAGGTGAAGTCGCCTTCAGGCAAATCGCGCTTCGAACTCGCGAGCTCGCGCGCACCGGCAACGGCCGTCGGCACGCTGCAGTTCGAACTCAAGGACTACGGTGCCTGCCCCGTGGGCGGCAATCGCCTGGCCGACGCCGAGTGCGCCACCGTCGCGATCACGACGGCGGCGACCCGATAGGTGCGACTCAGCGGCTGGCCGCTAATGGCGGCTGGCGGCAGGTCAGCGTCATCATCGGCTGCGTGTCGCGGTCGGCTGAAAACAGCGCCGTGCGGCACGGCATTGCCGCTCGCGCCATGCGGCCAGTCCGTGCGATTGAAACTGACGCCAGGCAATTCGGTACCCGGGTCGCGGAAGTTTTCGACGACGCTCAGCTTTCCGGTCCCGGGATCGATGGAAAACAGCATGACCCGCGGGCCGTAACCGGTCATCACGATCCGGTTTCCGCCCGGCTCGGCGGAAATCCAGTGCGGCTTGAAGTCAGCGCCCAAGGTCAGCCGGCTGACCTCGCGCGGCTTCAGGGACTCGGTAATGTCCAGCACCACCAGGGCGTGCTCATCGGGAACGGTTTGCACCCAGTAATTGCCCACCACCACTGGCAGCGCGCAGCCTTCACCGCCGAAGCTGTAGACGAACCTTGCGAAGGGCGCGTGGCTGTCCAGTCCGGTCATCTGGTACAGCCCGCAGCTGAAAGTGGACACCAGCACGGTCTTGCCATCCGCCAGCACGCGTGGCTCGGCCGGGTCCCAGCCTTCCTCGCCCTTGGGGCCCGGGGGCAGCTGGATGGAGCGGACCAGTTTCAGGTCGGGCAGGTTCCACACCTGCACGGCCTGGCTGACCCAGCGCGCGTGCATGTCGGCGCTGGTGGTCACGACCCGGTCAAGCGACGGCACTACCGCCAGGCTGTAGGGCAGGATGCGTTTGTCGACGACGTCATCGCGCGCATCCACGGTTTTCACTACTTCGCCGCGCGGAGTCACTTCGATCAACCCGCCCGGCAGGACTTCCTTGTCGGTGCCCTGTTCCTGCAAGGTCATCAGGACGTTGCCGTTGGGCAAGCGTGCATAGCTGTGCGGTCGCTGGAACGGGGCTGGCGGCTTGAAACTGGTCAGCAGGCGCGGTTTTTCCGGTTCGTTGAGATCAAACACGAAGCTGTGCTGCGAAGCAAAGCCGTTGGCGAACAACTCGCCGCTCGCATCCAGCTCATGCTCGGTGTGATGCGGCACCGTGGATTTCTCGCCCACCGGCAGGGTCGTCAGGACTTGTCCGAAGGTCGGCGAACCCTCGCGAACATCCATGACCGCCAGGAAGTCTTCCTGCGCGCGGTCTTCGTCCGCGGTCCAGAGAAAAAGATAATCACTGCCGGTCGGCGCAGCCGCGGCGCCCAAAGAAAGGACGAGACTCGTCAGCAAACTCATCCGCATTCTCCAAGGTGACTCGAAAAACGTATAGGAAACTCAAACGCCCTTTTCGGGCAGTCTGGCGAGTAGGTGGCGGCCGCGCAAGCGCCGGTTTGGGCACGGATCGGGTGTTCGCGGGCGGGATTTCGGCACGACGCGTGCCGGTGGCGATGTGGTAGGTGATCGAACTCATCCGCAGCGCAGGAACTCCTCGAATTCCTCGTGCACGTACTTGCGCAGCGAGCGGTCTTCCGCCCCAAGACGCGCGATGAACTCCGGGTCTGGTGACCGAGCCCTGGCCGGATCTGCCCGATCCCGGTTGAACGCTGGCGCCGCATCCGTCCGGCCGGATTTCGCCTAACATGGCCCTCTTTCAGCATGCCGTTCGGGCGACTCGGCCGCGGCTGTGCCACGCCCACCGACGAGGTTGCCAATGAAGCAACGGGAATCGATTCGCGTCTTGCGCGCTGTTGCCGGTAACGCTTCCCTGCGCCGCGCGCTGGCCGGCTTCCTGTGTTTCGGCACCGCCGAGTTTGGTGTCTGGGTGGCCATTCTTTTCTATGGCTACAAGGTCGGTGGTGCCAGCGGCGCGGCGCTGGCGGCGCTGGTGCAACTGATCCCCGCCACCCTCTTCGCGCCGATCGGGTCGGCCCTGGTCGATCAGATGCGGCCCGACCGGGCGCTTGCGCTGGGCTTCGTGGCGCAGTCGGGCACCATGGTGCTAACTGCGGCTGCGATGGTCGGCGGTGCGCCGGTGTGGGTCGTGTATGGCTGCGCCGCCCTGGCCGCCTGTGCCGTAACCCTGACAAGGCCGGTGTTTGGCACGCTCGTGCTGGCTGTGTCGCGAACCACCAACGAGTTGACGGCGGCCAACGCGGTGAGCTCCTGGGTTGAGGGCGTGGGCGTATTCGCCGGGCCGATGCTGGCAGGCCTCTTGATCGCGGCGTCGGGGCCGGGGCTGGTATTTGCAGCCATGGGCGCCACCATGCTGGTGGCGGCCGTCTTGCTTTTTACTGCAGCGGCACCGCAAGACCGGGGCACCGAATCCGCCGCCAGCGACAGCGGGGCCGGCTTGCTGGGCGACCTGATGGCCGGTTTTCGCGAAGCGCGCGGTGAACCCGGCGCGATTTTGCTGCTGGGTCTGGTGGCCGCCCAGTTCGCTATCACCGGCATGCTCGACGTGCTTGTCATCGGGCTGGCCCTGGATGCGCTCAATACCTCCGCTTCGGGCCCCGGGGTGCTTACCGCCGGCTTTGGCGTGGGCGGACTGGTGGGCGCGGCAATGGCGGTGCTGCTGCTGGGACGCAAACGGCTGGGAGTGCCGTTCCTGTTCGGCGCACTGCTCAATGGCATTCCCTTGTTTCTGATGAGCCTACCCTTCGGCTACATCTCTTCGATCGCGTTCCTGGTGGCAGCCGGTGCCGGCAAGAGCTTTGCCGATGTCGCTGCGCGCACGCTGATGCAACGCTCGATTCGCTCGGACGTGCTCGGGCGCGTGCTGGGCCTGCAGGAAGGCCTGGCGATGGCCGGTCTGGCCTTGGGGTCAGTGCTTGCGCCGATCCTGGTGGCGGCCTTTGGCGTACGCGGCGCGTTCGCCGCTGCTGGCGCTTGCCTGCCGCTGGCGGCCCTGGCCTCAGCTCGGATGCTGCGCAAGCTCGATGACCGCAGCGTGGTACCGGAACGCGAGTTCGCGTTGTTGAGTTCGGTGTCCATCCTCAAACCGCTATCGGGCATTCTGCTCGAACGCTTGGCGGCCCGGAGCAACACGGTCAACGCCTGCGACGAAGCGATCATTCGCGAAGGCGAAGAGGGTGACCTGTTCTATGTCATCGACCAGGGCGAGGTGGCGGTGAGTGTCGTCGGCCGCCAGGTTGCAATGCTGGGCCCGGGTGATTTCTTCGGCGAGATTGCCCTGCTCCGCGACGTGCCGCGCATGGCAACTTGTGTTGCCGTGGGACCGGTGAAACTGCTGTCACTATCGCGCCTGGAATTCCGGGCCGCCGTGCTCGGTACCCGTGGTAGTGCCGAGGTGACCGAGGCTGAGATGGGTCGACGGCTCCGACAGGCAGCGCCGTGAGGATGACGGTGCCTGCCCGCCGGGCAGCAGTCGCCTGACCGACGCCGAGTGCGCCACCGTCGCGATCACGACGGCGGCGACCCGATAGGCCTGATTCAGCGGCCAGCCAATTCAGCGGCTGGCCAATCCTGTCGCAGCGAGCCAGGCGTTGATCGCCGGCATGCGTTCGGATTGGATGCGAATCCGGTATTGGATCGCCTCCACTGCGGTATCCGCGCTGCGCCGTGATCCTTCGGCCAGGTAGGCCTTCGCGTAGGCGCGGATCTTGCCGACCATGGTCGCATCCCGCGACGTCGCGCCCAGGCTCGGGTAGTAACGACTGCGCGAGGTGAAATCCACGCGCTCGTCCAGCGCCTCGCGATGGGCCACGGCAAAATCGAAAGCCAGGTCGGGATGAATGCCGGCCACCGTCGCAATCATCTTCGCGGTGTTGGTGGCGCCTGGCTCGTCGCCCATCGCCAGTTCCAACGCTCGTCCGGCCAACGCGGCATCCTTGGCCGAGGACAGCAGCACGAACCATTGGTCCTTCATCAGCGGCACTTTCTCGATGCGCGCGCGGGCGAGAAAATTATCCCAAGTCGCCGCATCGGCATTGGCCGCCACCACGCCCAGCACGGTCTTGCGCAGCGGGCCGGGAATCGCGCTGGCGTCTCCGTCCATCGCGGCAAAGCGTCGGCGGCTTTCTGCAATCACGCCGGCATCGCCCAGGCCGCCCAGCGCGGCAATCAACTCGGTGCGCAGGATCGACACGGTATCGGCTTCACCCGCGCCTGCGGCCCAGCCCACGCGCGCCATGACCGGCGACAACTTGCCGATGGCGAACTTGCGGAACGCAAGCTGCTGGGCCGACCCGGGCGCGTAGTAGCCGTCCAGTCCGGTCAGGATGGAGGCGATCTTGCCCCAGACCTGCGTATCGGCGTCCAGTGGCGTTGCCAGCACCAGTTCCAGCACGTCGCTGCTGGCCTGGTTGCCAGCCAGTCCCAGCGAATAGCTGTCCGACAACAAGCCGAGTTGGTCGATCGGCTCGACTCGATTGAAGCTGCCTGCCAACGCGGCGAAATGCGCCGGCGAATACAGCGTGCGGTAATAGCCCGATTGGCCGGAATTCACGACGACCGGATTGCAGCCTTCCAGATCGAGCGATGCCTTGCCATCCTGCACCAGGGTGCTCACCGGCTTGCCCGAACCCAACGATTCCGCGATAACCGGCACGCGCCAGCGCAATGCGACCTTGCCCGGGCGATCCACGGTGAACTCGTCCTGCGTCAACGAAACCGAGCTGCGGCCGTCACGGCAATCAGGCGCGCCGACGCGGATCATTGGAATACCGGGCTTCAAGGTGAAGTCGTGCGCAATATCGGTGATGGCCTTCGACCCGCTCACTTCCATCGCCCGCCATAAATCATCCGACGCGGTGTTGCCGTACGCGTGCTGCTTCATGTACAGGCGCACGCCGTCGCGCCAGGCATCGGCGCCAACGTATTTTTCCAGCATGTTGATGACGGCTTCACCCTTGCTGTAGGTGATCGCGTCGAAGGCCTGGTTGGCCTGTTCGACGGTTTCGATGTGTTGCACGACGGGATGCGTGCTGGCCACGGCATCGCGGCCCATCGCCAGTTCGCGCACGGCCACCAGGCCGAGGTGGTTGTTCCACTCCGGATGCAGTTTGCTGGTGGTACGGCCTTCCATCCACGAGGCGAAGCCTTCGTTCAACCACAGGTCGTCCCACCACTGCATCGTTACCAGGTTGCCAAACCACTGGTGCGCGATTTCATGCGCGGCGATCGAGAACACGCGCTGCGCATCGGCCGTGGTCGAAACATCCGGGTCCACCAGCACGGCTGATTCAAAGCTGTAGATCGCCCCCCAGTTTTCCATCGCACCAAAGAACGCGCTGCCTCCCGGCGACGCCACGTTGTCGAGCTTGGGCAGGGGATATGGCACGCCGAAGTAGTCGTTGTATTCGCGCAGCAAGGCCACCGACGCATCCAGCGCAATTTTTCCCTGCGCCAGCTTGCCAGCCTGCGTCACCACGCCCACCTCGGTGCCATCGGCATCGGCGGTGGCGCGTTCGAAATTACCCAGGCCAAAGAACAGCAGGTAGCTCGACATCGAAGGCGATCGCTGGAAGCGCACGCGCACGAGGCCGTTGCCAAGCTCGGTGCGCTCGGCAATGGGCATGTTGCTGACCGCCATCTGGTTGGCCGGCACGGTTGCCTCGAACGAATACGTCGTGCGGAAAGCGGGCTCGTCCCAACCGGGGAACATGCGCCTGGCATCGGAGTTTTCGAACTGCGTGTACAGCGCGCGCTGCGGGCCGGACTCGTTCACGTAGTCGATGGCGAACAAGCCATTGGCCTGGGTGCCGATCTTGCCGCGATAGACCATGCGCAGTTGATAGTTGCCTGCGGGAATCTGCTTGCCGAAGCCGAAGCTGGCCGTCTGCGTGGCGGCATCCACCTTCACCGACGAGGCTGTCCAGGCCGCGCCGCCACTCGCGGGCACCAGTTCAACCTTGCTGAAATCCATGTCCAGCGCATTGAGGACGATCAGGTCCACCGCTTTCGCGACCGTGATACTGACCGTGGTGCTGCCATCGAAAACCATCTGCGCGGCATGCGGCGTGATCGCCACGTCGTAATGGGTGGGCCGCACTTCACGTGGAAGCTGAGTGGTGGGCAAGGCGGACTGGGCCGGCGCCGGCTTGGCTGCGGGCGCAGGCGCGGTGGCCATCACGGAGGTGGATACGGCGCCGGAAAGCGCAAGGACGATGGCGGTGCACAGGATGCGGCGCATGGGGTTCCAGGAAGGCGGGCAAGAGCCCGAGTGTAATCGCCGCGAAGTGAACTGCCAGTCATGACTCCCGACACTGTTACGCAGTTCACGATCCTGCCCTGCCCGCTTACACTCAGCGGCGAAGCCGTCCGGGACATCGCCACCATGCGCAAACTGTTGCTCGCCCTGCTGGGATTCGTGCTGCTGGTTTACGGCGTGCTGTGTGCGGGCCTGTATTCGAAACAACGCACCCTGATGTACTACCCGCAGCCGGCCGCGCCCGGCGCCGAAGCCAACATGCGCGCGCTGGACGGCACCGACGCGGGCATCCGCATCAGCGTGCGCGAGGCCGACGGCCCCGACGCGGTAGTGTATTTCGGCGGCAATGCCGAGGACGTTTCCCGCAACCTGCCGGATCTTGCCGGGGCCTTTCCAACGCACGCCATCTACCTGCTGCACTACCGCGGCTATGGCGGCAGCGCCGGCGAGCCGACCGAAGCAGGCCTGGCGAAAGATGCCCTGGCCCTGTTCGACCTCGTGCAGAAAACGCATGGCCGGGTGACGGTGATCGGCCGCAGCCTGGGCAGTGGCCTGGCGGTGCGTGTCGCCAGCCAGAGAAACGTCGCGCGATTGGTGCTGGTGACGCCCTACGACAGCCTGCAGGACATCGCCGCCGACCTGTATCCGTGGATGCCGGTGCGCTGGTTGCTGATCGACAAGTACGAAAGCTGGCGCTATGCACCGAAAATCAGCGCGCCGACCTTGCTGGTCGAAGCGGAAAATGACGAAGTGATTCCACGCGCCAGCACACGCAAGTTGCTGACACGATTCAGGCAGGGCGTCGCGCAGTTGGAAGTGATTCCCGGCGCCAGCCACAACTCGATCGCGCAATCGGACCGGTACCTGGCGCTGCTGCGCGGCGATCGACCCTGAGCGGACGCGGCCGGGAGCGGCCGGGTGAAGCCGCAAGAGCCGACGGCTGTGACAAACCCCGCCCGACCGCGAATCACGTTCCTGACAGGCGCAATCGCCCGAAGGATGCCGCACCATGCAACTCGCCATGAACCCCGCCATCGCTGACGCCCGCGACACTTTCGATGCGCTGTTGCAGGCGCATCGCAAGATCGTGTTCAAGGTCGCGGCAAGTTATGCCACCGGCGTCGAGGACCGCGCCGACCTCGCGCAAGAGATCGCAACGCAGTTGTGGCGCGCCTATCCCGCATACGACGAGGCGCGCTCCTTCTCGACCTGGATGTATCGCATCGCCTTGAACGTCGCGATCTCGGAATTCCGCATCGCCTCGCGCAATCGCCGCCACACCGTGCCGCTGGATGAAAGCCTGCACGACGCGCCCGACCACAACACGCCGCAGCCGGAAAGCGATGCCGGCGTGCGCGCATTGCACGCAGTGATCCAGCGCCTGGATCCGCTCCATCGCGCGCTGCTGGTGCTCTACCTGGAAGAACGCAGCACCCGCGAGATCGCCGAGATTCTCGGCATCGGCGAAAGCAACGTCACCACCAAGCTCAGCCGCTTGCGGCAACGCCTTCGCGCCGAACTTTCCTGATCGCCACACGCCCAGCCGCCATCCCACTTCATCTTTGCATCGGAGCCACCATGGAACTCGACGAACTCAAATCCGCCTGGCAAGTCCTTGACCAGCGCCTGGAAGCCAGCAATCGCTTGCAGTTGCAAGCCTTGCGTGAACGCAAGCACGACCAGCTGAAGCGTCGCCTGCGTCCCTTGTTCTGGGGCCAGGTGGCGCAGATGGTGCTGGGCGCACTGGTACTGATTCCCGCCAGCAGCTTCTGGGCCAGCAACCTCCAGGCGTGGCCGATGCTGCTGTCGGGCATCGTGCTGCATGCCTATGGCGTGGCGCTGATTATCACCGGTGGCATGACCCTGGGCCGCATGCGCGCCATCGACCACTCGGCGCCGGTGATCACGCTGCAAAAGCAGCTCGCCAGTCTTCGACGCACCTACATCCTGAGCGGCTTGTGGGCCGGGCTGCCCTGGTGGTTCCTGTGGATGCCGATCATGGCGGCGCTGGTGAAGTCGGGCACCGGCGTGAACCTGTTCGAGACGCTGCCGTCGATATTCGTTTTCGGCACCGTGATCGGCGTGCTTGGCCTGGCCGCGACCTGGTGGTTCCACCATTGGTCCCGAGACCCTCGTCGTCCGCGCCTGGCCAAGGCCATGGAAGACGGCGTCGCTGGGCGAAGCCTGCACTCGGCGCAGGCGGTGCTGGATGAAATCGCCGCCTTCGAAAAAGACTGAATCAAGCATCGCCCTTGTCGCCCGGCTGCGCAGCCACTAGTGTGGGCGCAGGGAAGAACAAGGGGATGGCATGAGCGACATCTGGCACTACGATTGGTCGTGACCGCCAAGCCACGACCTTCTGCCTTCTGGCAGGACATCCCGTCCATCCTCGCCTTTCCCCTGCGGGGCGAGGCGTTGGCGATGCTGGTCGGATGTGCGCTGGCAAAAATAGTCTCGTACGCGCTCGGCTCGTCGTTGCAGGTGCAATGGTTGCCGACGATTTCGGTGCAGGGCGACTCCAGCAGTGTGTTCGCCGTCATGCTGGGCCTGATCATCGACCTCATCATCCTGATGCTGGTGCTGAAGCTGGCGGTGGAAGCATTGGTGGACACCGCGCACGATCGCATCGGCCCCGACAAGGCCGGTGGCATGTCGGCCACCGACAGCCAGGCCGTCGGCCAGATCCTGTTGCTGCTGATCTTCGGCGTGCCGATCTTCGCGCTTGCGCTGATGGTCGGTGGAAACCTGGTTTGGCTGGCAATCTTGATGGCGATGGCCGTGGTGCCGGCGGCCATCATCCTGCAGGCCGTGGACGACAATCTGTGGCATTCACTCGACCCGCGCGCGTGGTGGGCCCTGCTGTCACGCCTGGGTGTTTCGTATTTCGTGATGGTGGCGATGCTGGCTTGCCTGGTCGTCGTCGTCATCGGCTTGCAATGGGTGCTCGGTCGGAGCCTGCCCGGCGTGTTGGCCGCCGTGCTGTCGGCCTTCATGGGATTTTATGCAGTGCTGGTCGGCTACCACCTGATGGGCCGCGTCATCCTCTACAAGCATGAGGCGCTCGACCTCGACCTGACGCCGCCGATCGTGCGGCCGACGCTCGCAAACGCGGAGGAAGACGAAGTGATGCAGGCAGCCGAGCGGCTGCTCGCCAACGACGAGCCCGTGGCTGCCGCCGATCAGCTGCAATCGCTGATCGCGCGTCGCGGATCATCGGCGCCCGTCCACGAACGCTATCGGCAACTGCTGCTGGCCAATGGCGACATCGAGCGACTCAGTACGCACGGCCGCGAATACATCGGCGTGCTGCTGGCCCTGGGCCAGCCCAAGCGCGCTGCGGCGCTGCTGGTGGAATCGCGATTGCACGATCCTGCGTTCCGTCTCGACGCGCCCGAGCACATCAGCGCGCTCATTGCCCATGCCAGCGCCAGCGGCCAGAGCCAGTTGGCGATGGACCTGGCCGAGGGCTTCAACACGCGTTTCCCGAAAGACCCCGACATTCCACGCAACCTGCTGACCGCCGCACGGCTGATGGCCGAACGCTTCGGTCGTGTTGCCGAAGCAAAACACCTGCTGGAAGGCTTGCTGGAAAAGTACGGCGAGCATCCACTCGCGCCGGAAATCAGCCTCGCCCTTGCCGAAGTAGCACGCATGCCGGCCACGCGTTGAGCGCAGCCGACTACCTGGCCGAACTCGAGCCACGCCGCTGGGCGCTGGTGGTCGGCAATGCGGGTTATGCGCGACTGGGCCCCTTGCCCGGCGCACTTATTGACGCAAGCCAGATGGAAGCCCGCCTTCTGGACCTGGGTTTCCAGGTAACGCGCTGCACGGACGTTGCGACCGTCGCGCAATTCGAGGACGACGTGCTGCCGGCGTTTCGTCGCCAGGTCCGCGCCGGCGACCTGGTGCTGTTCTATTTTTCCGGGCACGGGTTTTCGCATGGGCCCGATAGCTACCTGGCCGTCACCGGCATGGACTTGCGGATTGCGGCGCGCGACCTGGGCGAAGTCGCGATCGCGGTGGAGGCCCTGGCGACCTATCTGTCGCGGCCTGCGCCGGGCCTGCTGCTGATGGTGATGGATGCGTGCCGCAGCATCGGCGGCTTCAGCATCGTCGATGCCGCAACGCGAGACACGGTGCTGAAGGGCGCGCCAACCACGCGACCGATGCACGACGCGCGCATCAACCTGCTGGCGGCCTATGCGTCTCGGCCCGGCATGCCGGCCATCGCCAGCGATGCCGGCGGCGACGGTCCCAGCCTGTTCACTGCCGAATTGCTCGCGCAGCTGGGCATGGACGAACGCGAATTCGGCGCGATGTTCAACGACGTCAGCGCGCAGGTCCGACTGGCGTCGGGCGAACGGCAACAACCAGGACTGCAGGACTGGTCGGACACCGAGCTTTACCTGCGCCTGCCGACGTCATTGCGCGAGCAGCAGAAAGAGGCGTGGCTGGTGGCGCTGTCGAGCCGCAGCCGCAAACTCATCCAGCGTTTCGCTTACCGGTTCTCGATCAGTCGCCATGCGGCGGCGGCGCGCGCCTGGCTGGCGGAAAACGTATTCGACGATACCGCCGCCAGGCCCTTCCAGCCGCGTGAGTTGGCGGCATTTCCGGCCAATGCTGGTTCCAGGAATCTGCGATCGAACCTGCTGGTTTCGGCCACGCAGGCCGAGCAAAACGCGCTACTTCTGGAATTGCTGGTTCCACCGCTTCAAGATGGGTTGCCCGAGTTGCTTCATGGCGTCGTCGTCAAGCGCGCCCTGGCCGACCTGCGCGACAGCCAGCGCCGGATCACCCAGGTCACGCTCGCGATCGAGCCGAGCGAGGACGAGGACGAATCCGAAGTTCGCGAAGCGCGACTGCAACATGCCCTCTTCCTGCTCGAGCGCAGCGGCCTGGATCGTGGGCAGCTCGTTCGCACCACAAATGACGACGACGTCCACGCCGCCGTCGGCAACCACACGCATGCGACCATCGGCAATGGCGTGCGCCTGCGTTTCTTCGGCCGCCTGCTCTCGGTGGCCCTGCTGATGACAATGGCCGCGGCGGCCAATGCAGCCATCGCCGCCCATCCCTACGACGAAGCCATCGCCCGCCACGCCCGCCATGAAACGAGCAAGATCGTCGGCGGCATCGAGGCGGCCGACGGCCAGGCGCCCTGGCAAGTCTCGCTTGGCGTCGCCAGCATCCCCGATCCGCGGGCCGCACATTTCTGCGGCGGCAGCGTGGTGGCTGCCACCTGGATCGTCACCGCCGCGCATTGCGTCGCGCGCCTGGCACCCGACAAGGTGCGCGTGGTTGCCGGCAGCAACACCTTGCAGCCCGGCCTGCCACGCTACGTGGTGAAACGGATCATCGTGCATCCGTCTTTCGCAGCCGCCACGGTCGATCGCGACATCGCCCTGCTCGAACTTGCCGAGCCCCTGCCCTTGGACAATCGCATCCAGGCCATTGCGTTATTGCACACGGGCCAGGAGAAGAAGCGCCTGGTGAAGGATGCTCCGCTGTCGGTAACCGGCTGGGGTGTCACGGTGGAAGACGGCATGGCCGCCGGATCGCTGCGCGTGCTGGAGGTGCCGCTGGTGCTGCGGCGCAGCTGCAATCGCGCGCTGGCCTACGATGGCGCGATCAGCATCCACATGATCTGCGCGGGCCATGCCGCGGGCGGCAGGGACGCCTGCCAGGGCGATAGCGGGGGTCCGCTGACCATCGATCTGGACATCGACGGAAAAAGGACGCCGACCTTGGCCGGAATAGTCAGCTGGGGGGACGGCTGTGCACACGTGGACAAGGTCGGCGTTTACACCCGCGTCGCGAAATTCACAGCCTGGGTAGGGGCGTGCATCGCTGGCGGTCCTGGCTGCCGATGACGGCAGCGTGGGGAATCAGAATTCAATGCTCCAGTTGTTCAAGCTGCCTATGTTCTTGCGGAACCTGTCCTGCACCTGCAGCTTCCAGGCGCCGTTGAGGTTTTCGGACGACAGGTCGACGGTGTAGCTGTCGGTCACGTTCTCGCGCGTGTCGTTCTTGGTCGCGGCCTTTAGCAGGTAGCTGCTACCGTCCGGCGCGATCAGGCTGATCACCAGTTCGCCGCGCTGCGGATGGACGATGACCATGCTGACCTGGCTGGTCGCGGCTTTGCCGATGCGACCGGCCACGGTAATGGTGCTGACCAGGGTCTTGCCGTCGGGAATCGCGGCGGGCGTTTGATTGGCGTAGACGCGCGTGCCGCCACCACTCTTGGCCGTGGCGCAGCTGACGCCGACGGTCGTGAACGCGCGAGTCACGTCGCCGACAATGAAGCCGAGATCGCCGGCGGCAATTTCAACGCCACAGGCACCCTGGTCGAAGCTGCTGCTGGACGTCCAGTACAACTGGTTGGCCCGAGCGAAAACCTGGAAGGCCTTCTTCGTGTTCCAGCCGGAGGTCTTGGCCAGCAGGAAGAACGCCTTGTTGTACACGCCCGACGAATAATGCACATCGAGGTTGTCGCCGTAGCGGCTGGCGTTGTCGATGGACTGGCCGTCATTACCCGGCTGGTCCATGTAGCGCATCGCGCCGTCGCCCTTCGTGATCTGCGCAGCAACACGGAAGTCGTTGCTGCCGGTCAGGTAATACTCGGCCGCTTCGCCGGCCATGTCCGAGAAGGCTTCGTTGATGGCGCCGGACATGCCGGAATAGACCAGGTTGGAATTGCGTTCGGTGAAGCCGTGCGACACCTCATGCGCCGACAGGTCGAGACTGACCATCGGATAGAACAGGTTGCCGCCGTCGCCGAAGGTCATCGTGGCGCCATCCCAGAACGCGCTCTGGTAGTTGCTGCTGTAGTGCACGCGCATCGTCAGCTGGAACGGCAGCGGTGCAACGCCGAGGTAGGCGCCGTACATGTCGTAGGTGACCTTGCCGAAGAAGTGGGCGTCATTCAGCGGCGAGTACGCGCCATTGATGCCATCGGCGGCATTGCGCGGGCAGGCGTACGAGAACGCGGAATAGGCAGCGGTGCCGCCGTTGAGGTTCACCGTCTGCACTTGCGGGTTGCTCATCGTGCAGATGCCGCCGCTGGACAGCACGTCGTTGTAGCCGAAATGCGTGCCGTATTCGTAGGCGCCGGTCTTGAGGTTGCCGCCGGGGCCGGTGCCGACCTGTGCGTGGGTCAGGCCATCCCATTGCTTGAGGACTTCGCCGGTGCCGGCATCGACCACCACCATCGGACGGGTGGGCGCGCCGCCGCCCGGCTTGTCGGCGAACATCGACACCACGTACGCCATGCGGGCACGGTTGTCGGCATCCACGTAGATCATCTGCTGCGCTTGTTCGCGCTCTACCTGCATCGAGGCCTGGCGCTTGCCCAGTGCCGCGGATTTCGCCACCGACAAGGCGCGCGCCTTGCCGATCAGCAGCTGGCCCTGCGGCAACTCGCTGGACAGGTTGGAGACCTTGCGACCGAACAGATTGCGCACTTCGCCGTTGGCTTCAGACACCACCACTTGCTCGCCGAAGATGGGCACGCCGCGGAAAGTCTGCTGGTAACGGTAATACTGCGTGCCCTTGCTGTCCTGGCGATGGGTCAGCACCTGCAGGCGCGACTCGCCATCGAGGCCAATCAGTTCGGCATGGCGTTCATTCGCCTTGGTCGGCATGCCCAGGCCCTGGCTCGCCATCCGATACTGTGCATTCACCTTGGCCACGTCGGCGCGATGCAAGTCGTCGCGGCTGGCGGCGTGCGCGGCGGAGCCGGCAAACACCATCAGCATCGCAATCGCGAGCTGTTGCAGTGACGGGGTCGAGTGTGACGTGGCGCTCAATTTACAATTCCCTGATCTGCTGACGCGGTGGCCTGGGGGTGAGCCGGGCAGGTCGCGATCCGGGGGAATCTTCGACGCTTGTCACAAAAATACGGACTAGCGGGCATTAACCGGCCAAAAACTGACGCGGTCACGCTGCATTGCAGCATTTCTCGTCCGGGCCTGAGACGACGTGCGTAGTACTTCCGGTAGTCCATCCGACCCAGTGGCGGCATGGCACGGGGCTGACCTGCGTTACCCTTTGAGCACGTGCAATCCGGAGTGCCTGAATGAAGAAGAAATCCCTGCTCAGCCTTGGCCTGGCCCTCGCCCTCACCACCTCCGGCCTGATGGCCGCCACCCCGGCCACGGGCACGCCCCAGCTGGGCAGCTTCGGCATCGAACTGGGCAATCGCGATATCTCGGTGAAGCCCGGCGCTGATTTCGACCGTTACGCCAACGGCCACTGGTTCGACAGTTATCAGTTGAAGGATTACGAAGCGCGCTATGGTTCCTTCAATACGCTGAGTGACCAGGCCGAAGAACAGGTCCGCACGATCATTGAAGAACTGGCGGCGAAGAAAGATCTCGCGCCGGGAAGCAACGAACAGAAGATCCGCGACTTCTACGCCAGCTACATGGACAAGGCAGCACGCGATGCCGCCGGCGTGAAACCCATCCAGCCGACGCTGGACAAGATTGCCGCCATCGATTCGCCGGCCGCATTAGTCGCAGCCTTCGGTCGTTCCGACATCGAAGGCAGCAACTCGCCGGTCGGTATCGGCCTGGGCATCGATCGCAAGAATCCCGATCGCTACCTGGTCGGCGTCGGCGTGGGCGGCCTGGGCTTGCCCGACAAGGACTACTACCTCAACACCGACGTGCGTTTTGTCGGCATCCGCGCCGCCTACGTCGATCACATCACGCGCATGCTCGGCTTTGCCGGCATCAAGGACGGCAAGCCGCGCGCCGAGGCCATCCTCGCGCTGGAAACCGAGCTGGCGAAAAAACACTGGGATCGCGCCGACCGCCGCGACCGCGACAAGACCTACAACCTGACTACCTTCGCCGAGCTCAACTCGAAGTATCCCGGCTACGACTTCGCGGCGCACCTCACCGCCCAGGGCATGCCGGTGCCGACTGAAGTGAATGTGTCTACCCCCAGCGCCACCGGCCCGGTGCTGGAGATCATCGGCAAGACGCCGCTGTCGGTGTGGCGGGACTACCTCACCTTCCACGCCGTGCGCACCAATGCACCGATGCTAAGCACGGAAATCGACAAGGCCACCTTCGCCTTCACCGGCACCGTGCTATCGGGCCAGAAGACGCAGCGCGACGACTGGAAGCGCGCCGTCGCCAGCGTCGGTGCCACGACGGGCCTGGGCGATGCGGTCGGCCAGATCTATGTCGCGCGCCACTTCCAGCCCGAAGCCAAGACGGCGATGGACGAGTTGGTCGAAAACCTGCGCAAGGCACTGCGCCAGAACATCCAGCAAGTGGACTGGATGGGCGAGGCCACCAAGGCCGAGGCCTACAAGAAGCTGGAAACCTTCAATCCCAAGATTGGCTACACCAGCAAGTGGCGCGACTACAGCGCCGTCGCCATCGTGTCCAACGACCTGATGGCCAACGTGATGGCGCTGCGCAAGTACTACGCCGACGACCAGAACGCGCGCTTCGGCACCAAGCCCGATCGCGACGAATGGTTCATGACCCCGCAAACGGTCAACGCGTATTACAACGCCCAATTCAATGAAATCGTGTTTCCCGCGGCCATCCTGCAGGCGCCGTTCTTCGACGTGAATGCCGATCCTGCGGTTAACTACGGCGGCATCGGCGCGGTGATCGGCCACGAGATGGGCCATGGCTTCGACGACCAGGGCAGCAAGTCCGACTTCGCCGGCATCCAGCGCCAGTGGTGGACCGGCGAGGACCGCGCGCGCTTCGATGCCAAGACCAAGATCCTCGGCGAGCAGTTCAACACGTTCTGTCCGCTCGACGGCACCTGCGTCAACGGCAAGCTGACCATGGGCGAGAACATCGGCGACCTAGGAGGGCTTTCGATGGCCTACACCGCCTACCAACTGAGCTTGAATGGTAAACCCGCACCCGTGATCGACGGCATGACCGGCGACCAGCGCTTCTTCATGGCCTGGGCGCAGGTCTGGA
>JANNWV010000116.1:0-5543 GCA_031408815.1 Gammaproteobacteria bacterium | reverse complement strand
TTGCTGGCGCTGATAAATGAAATCCTTGATCTGGCGGTGATCGAGTCCGGCTCGCTCTCGCTGGCGATGGAAGAGCTGTCGCTGGACGAGGTGATGGAAGATTGTCAGTTGATGCTTGAGCAACAGGCATTGGCCCGCGGGGTCAGCATGTCGTTCCCGCACTTTGATCCCCCGTGTCTCATCCACGCGGACCGGAAACGGGTGACGCAGGTGCTTAGCAACCTGCTTTCCAATGCCATCAAATACAACAGGCCGGATGGATCAGTCGCCGTGGATTGTGTGCCAGGCGATGCGGGCCGAATTCGTATCAGTGTCAGCGATACCGGCGAGGGATTGTCCGCCGACAGGCTGGCCCAGCTTTTCCAGCCGTTCAATCGCCTGGGCAAGGAGAGCGGTACGGAGCAAGGCACAGGCATCGGCCTGGTGGTATCCAAGCGCCTGGTCGAAATGATGGGCGGGACTATCGGCGTGGAAAGCACGGTCGGCAAAGGCAGCATGTTCTGGTTTGAATTGAACCTGTACTCCGCTGCACCGTCGGTCGCCGACGCAGGCCAGGCCGCGGCCGTCGCCCCGTCGCCGGGTCGCACCGACACGCCGATGCGCACCGTACTCTACGTCGAGGACAATCCGGCGAACCTGGCACTGGTGGAGGCAATCCTTTCGAGTCGGACCGATATCCGCCTGCTGACGGCGGCGGAGGGCGCCCGGGGCGTCGAGATTGCCCGTGCGGAAATTCCTGATGTGATCCTGATGGACATCAACCTGCCAGGCATCAGCGGGGTCGAGGCAATGAGAATCCTGGCCGATGATCCGGCAACCGCGCACATCACGGTGATTGCGCTCACTGCCAATGCAATCACCACCGACATCGAATACGGGCTGGGCGCAGGATTTTTCCGCTACATCACCAAGCCGATCAAGCTCGACGAGTTCATGGATACGCTGGATACTGCACTGGAGTTTTCGGCTTCGGCCGCCGGTCGCGGCAAAAACAGCGTGACCTAGGCTTGCTCCTGCGCAATTCGCACAAGCTCGTCGGCGATGTCTTCGGGTGACAAGACAAAATCGACGCAGCCACTGGCGATGGCGCTCTCCGGCATATCCGGCTGACGCGCAGTACTCAGCTTTTGCGCGATGGTGATACCGCCTACTTGTTGAATGCCGCACAGGGCCGCAGCGCCATCGCCATCGTAGCCGGAGACAATCACGGCAACCAGCTTGCCGTCCCAGCAACGGGTAAGGGAACGCAGGAAAACCGTGATCACATCGGGCCAGCCGCGCGGCTTTGATATCGGCTTCAGTCGGAATTCGTCATCGACCACATGCAAATCCCGATTCGCCGGGATGATGAACACATGATTGGGTTCAATCGTCAATTTGTCGGTGATGAGTTCAACCGGCATGCTGGTGTAGTTGGGCAGGATTTCATGCAGCTGGGTAGGCATGGTGCGCATGTGATTGACGATGACGATGGCCACGCCCATGTCCGCCGGAAGGTTTTGCAACAGCCGGATATAGGCGTCGAGGCCGCCTGCCGAGCCGCCGACGCACACGATGGGAAACGATTTCACCCCGGATCGAACTGCGGTCGGGCCCCGCATGGTCGGGAGCTCAGCCGCGGAACGGCTTCGGCACGACCACCGGCGGCAGTGGGCAACCATCGGGGTCGACCGACTCTCCGCGCAGCGTATCCGGGCAGCGGTCGTAGCAATCGGTGACGCCGTCGCCGTCACTGTCGGCGTCGCCACCGCAGACCTGGGCCGGAATGGGCTCGCCGGTAAGGGAAGGGCTGGTCCGGGATGACGTGGCACAGCCGGTTGCAAGGCCGCAGAGCAGGACCAGTGCGAGGCTGGTTTTGGCGTAACGATCAAATGCGGTCATGAGGGTTCCCCTTGCGAATGGCGTCTAAGTCTTGGTTATCAAAGCGTAAATCAAGATTGCGGAGTAGCACGAGAAGGCTGCCGCTGGCAAGCGAAACCACTGAAAAGGCCCGAAAGGAGTCCGATGCAAGTGCTTGTTCCATCTTGGTAAGCGCTCGCTTAGTCTAACCGGATGGACGCCAAAACCCCGTCGGCCCACGCCGAATACGACGATGCTGCGCTGCACCGGCTGGCCGAACAGGTCGGCGACGCCTTGCGGGTCAACCGGCACATGGTCTGCACGGCCGAAAGCTGCACCGGCGGCTGGATCGCCAAGATGATCACCGACATCCCGGGTTGTTCCGACTGGTTCGACTGCGGCCTGGCGGCCTACAGCTATGAGGCCAAGCAGGCCTTGCTGGGCGTCCGGCCCGAGACACTGACGCAATACGGCGCGGTTAGCCGGGAGACCGTGCTGGAGATGGTGTCCGGGGCACTGATCACGTCCGGTGCCAGCCTGGCGGTGGCCGTCACCGGTATCGCCGGCCCCACCGGCGGCACGCCAGACAAACCGGTCGGCTCGGTCTGGGTGGCCTGGAAGCGGCGCGGGCGCTATCCCACGGCAGAGGTGTTCCACTTCGACGGCGACCGCGAGGCGATCCGCCGGCAGACGGTAGCCAGGGCCCTGGCGGGGCTGCTGAACCTGCTCGACTGACGCCAGGGCTTGCATTGGCAATTCGTTAGTAGTATTACTACTAACACCATGCAAACACTCTCCGAAACCCAGCAGACCATCCTCAACCTGATCACCGATCGGGTCGAGTTCGACGGCGTACCCCCTTCGCAGGCGGAAATCGCGAAAGCCTGCGGCTTCAGCGGCGTCAGGGCGGCCCAATACCACCTCGACATCCTGGAACAAGCCGGCTTCATCAAGCGCATCCCGGGCCAGGCGCGGGGCATCCGGCTGTGCCGGGTGGACGAAGATGGCGAGAGCCGCAACAGCAGCCGTGCCGATGCCTCGCATCGCGACGACGAAGTGCTGCGATTGCCGGTGCTGGGTCGCGTCGCGGCCGGCACGCCGATCGGCGCCGGCATCGCCTCGGACGAAACGGTGCTGCTCGATCGCAGTTTCTTTTTCCCGGCACCCGATTACCTGCTGAAGGTAAAAGGTGATTCGATGCGCGACGACGGCATCCTCGACGGCGACCTGATTGGCGTGCATCGCACCAACGTCGCCAGTTCGGGGCAAATCGTCGTGGCGCGTATTGACGACGAGATCACGGTCAAGTTGCTCAAGATAGGCAAGGACTGCATCCGTTTGCTGCCGCGCAACCCCGATTACCAGCCCATCGAAGTGCGGCCCGACCAGGACTTCGCCATCGAAGGCCTGTATTGCGGCCTGGTGAGGCCAAGTCGTTGATCGGTGTCGCGCCGCGCGACGGGGCGTATTCCTACGCTGCGCCGGGACATCGGCTGCTACCGGCACTACCGACGCCGCCGCATATTTCGTTTCCGGACAGCAACATCTCAGGCTATGCGACGGCCCTGTCCCAAATTACCTGCAACCAAACCTGACCCTAGGAAACAAACCATGGACGAGAACAAGAAGCGCGCCCTCACCGCTGCACTGGCGCAGATCGACAAGCAGTTCGGCAAGGGCACCGTGATGCTGATGGGCGACAAGAATGTCGAAGCCCACGAAGTGATCGGCACCGGCTCGCTGATGCTGGACATGGCGCTGGGTATCGGCGGCCTGCCCAAGGGTCGGGTCGTCGAAATCTATGGTCCGGAATCCTCGGGCAAGACCACGCTCACCCTGCAGGTCATTGCGCAGTGCCAGAAGGCCGGCGGCACCGCGGCCTTCGTCGATGCCGAGCACGCACTCGACCCCGGCTACGCACAGAAGCTTGGCGTCAACCTCGACGACCTGCTGATCTCGCAGCCCGACACCGGCGAACAGGCGCTTGAAATCGTCGACATGCTGGTGCGCTCCAATGCCGTGGACGTGGTGGTGGTCGACTCCGTCGCCGCGCTGACGCCGCGCGCCGAAATCGAAGGCGAGATGGGCGAGATGCAGGTCGGCCTGCAGGCGCGGCTGATGAGCCAGGCATTGCGCAAGCTGACCGGCAACATCAAGCGTTCCAACTGCATGGTCATCTTCATCAACCAGCTGCGCATGAAGATCGGCAACATGATGCCCGGCCAGAACCCGGAAACCACCACCGGTGGCAATGCGCTGAAGTTCTACGCCTCGGTGCGCCTGGATATCCGCCGCATCGGCTCGGTCAAGAAGGGCGACGAGATCATCGGCAACGAGACCAAGATCAAGGTGGTCAAGAACAAGATGGCGCCGCCGTTCAAGGTGGTCATCACCGAGATCCTCTATGGCGAGGGCATCTCCCGCGAGGGCGAGCTGATCGACATGGGCGTGGACAACAAGCTGGTCGAGAAATCCGGCGCCTGGTACAGCTGCATGGGCGAGCGGATCGGGCAGGGCAAGGAAAACGCCCGCCAGTACCTCAAGGACAACCCGACCATGGCCGTCACGCTTGAAGCCAAGCTGCGCGAGAAGCTGGCGCCCAAGATCGTGGCCAAGGCGCCGCCGGCGCCTGAGGACGTCGAGGCCTGAGTCCATGGCCTGGGGGCGGAAAAAGGCATCGGACGCCGCCGAACCCACCGCGTATCAGCGGGCCCTGGGCCTGCTGGTACGGCGGGAACACTCGCGCAAGGAGCTGTCCCGAAAGCTCAGCGCCAAGGGCGTCGAGCGTGACGACGCCGACCTCGCCCTCGACAAATTGAATCGGCAGGACTTCCAGAACGATGCCCGGTTCGCCTGCGCATTGGCCCGAAGCCGGGCCGGCGCGGGCTACGGCCCGAACCGGATTCGCGCGGAGCTGTCCACGCACGGACTGGGCCGCGACGACATCGCTGCCGCGCTGGACGCCTGTGAACGCGATTGGGATGCCAGCGCCGTGGACATCATCCAGCGCCGATACGGCAACAAGGACCTGGGTGATCCGGTCCAACGGCGCAAGGCCGTGGACTTCCTGCTGCGCCGGGGCTTCGACCAGAAGTCCGCCTATGCCGCAGCCCGGGCCCGTCCGGGAGAGCTCTCGCCCGAAGACTGAAGCGAGACCCCAGCCCGGCCTGATAATCTAGGCGTCCGCGGTTTCGATAGAAAACTTCCCCATGAAAAGCAGCGCCGAAATCCGCAAGGATTTCCTCGATTTCTTTGCCTCCAAAGGCCACACGATCGTTCCTTCCAGTTCCCTGGTGCCGGGCAATGACCCGACGCTGCTGTTCACCAATGCCGGCATGGTGCAGTTCAAGGATGTCTTCCTGGGCGCGGAAAAGCGCAGCTACAAACGTGCGGCCAGTTCGCAGCGCTGCGTGCGCGCGGGCGGCAAGCACAACGACCTCGACCAGGTCGGATACACCGCGCGCCACCACACCTTCTTCGAGATGCTGGGCAACTTCAGCTTCGGCGACTACTTCAAGCGCGATGCCATCCACTACGCCTGGGAATTGCTGACCGGCGTATGGGGCCTGCCCAAGGACAAGCTGCTCGTCACGATCTATCACACCGACGACGAAGCCTTCGACATCTGGCACACGCAGATCGGCCTGCCGGTGGATCGCATCATCCGCATCGGCGACAACAAGGGCGCGCCGTTTGCTTCCGAC
>JANNWV010000115.1:0-9121 GCA_031408815.1 Gammaproteobacteria bacterium | reverse complement strand
AGTGCGCGCCGCGCGCCGGGCCCGGAGGCCTATGGCCCGCCGGCCCTTTGGCCGCAAGGCGCCGGGCCGGGCCAGCCGGGCTGGAATCCGGGTCCCGGGTACGCGCCTGCGCCTGGTTATGGGCCTCCGCCGGGTTTCGTGCCTGCACCGGGCTACGGACCCGCGCCTGGTTATGGGCCTCCGCCGGGTTTCGTGCCCGGGCCAGGTTTTGTGCCCGGACCGGGTTATGTGCCGGGCCCCGGCTATCCCGCAGGCGGCGACTACGGCGCGGGCGCGCCGGGTGGCTACCCGGGAATGCCGGGAGGGTTTGCCCCTCGCGCGCCCGGTGGCATGCCGGCATCAGGCGAAGGATTTGTCCCGCCCGCTCCGGTTGTACCCTGGACCCAGGCCGACATCTTCTCGATTCTTTCCCTGATGCAGGGCAGCTACACGGCAGGCCCGGGAGGCGCGGTCGGCGCGTCGTCGGTTGGCCGCCTGCACGAAGCCATCGGCGCCACGGCAACGCAACTCGGTCTTGCCGGCGGAATCCAAGCGATGCCCGGTCCCGCACAGGACATGCTTGAACTGGTGAGCATGCTGTTCGAGGCCCTGCTCGATGGCCGCCGCCTCGACGAGAAAGCGCGCACGCAGCTCGCGCGCCTCATCATTCCCTATGTGCGCGTGGCGATGCTGGACCGGCGCATGTTCATGCAATCGAGCCATCCGGCGCGTCGCGTGTTGAACCTGCTGGTCGAAGCCTTCGAAATCGCGGGCCCCGACGTCCCGCATTTCCGCAGCCTGCGCGAGCTGGCGATGACGGTGGTGGACCGGGTCGTCGAGGAATTCGACGACACGCTGAAATTGTTCGAGCTGCTGGAAGACTTGTTGTCAACGGAAATCGAAGCCTGTCGCCGCCGCGCCGAACTGGCCGAGCGCCGTGCTGCCGATGCGCAAAGCGGCAAGGAACGTCGCCAGGTGGCGCGCGAATCCGTGTCTACCATCCTCAGCGAAGCGATCGTCGGCATGAGCCTGCCGTCGGTATTGCTCGATTTCCTGGCCGGCCCCTGGCAGCACCACCACACCGTCGTTCTGCTGCGCGAAGGCGTGCTGGGCGAAGGCGTGCAGCTGAGCCGGCAATTGCTCGATGACCTGCTGGAGTGCAACACCTCCGGCGCCCTGCATGACGCGCCGCGCCTGCGCCCGACGATAGTCGAAGCGTTGGCCAGTTCCGGGCAGCCCGGCAGCGCCGCCGATGAACTGCTGGTGGAATTTTCGCTGGCGCTGGCCGTACGGCAGGCGCCCGATCACAGCAGGACACCTGACGAAGTGGTGGCCGAAGCAATTTCCGCGGCACGGGTCGAGCATGTGTTGGTGGATTCGCCGCAGGTGATCGTCGAGCACACCGTGCTGGCGCCTGATGCCGAGCCGGTCGAGGATTCGTTCCTGGTGTCGGCGTTGGTCAATGCCGAAGTGCCGGCTGAAATTGTCGCCCGTTACGTGGATTTCCCGATCGGCACCTGGCTGGACTTCATCGCCGAAGACGGGCGTGTCACGTCCGCGCGCATAAGCTGGACCAGCCCCATCAGCGGTCGCCGCATCATCAGCAACCGACGCGGCCAGCGCATGCTGGTGGCATCCCCGGAAGAACTCGCCGAAATGGAAATCGAAGGCCGCTTGCGGCCGCGCCATTCCGAGTCCGCCTTCGACCAGGCCTTGCACACGATCGCCGATCGGCTGCAAGCCAGCGCCACGTTGTCACCACCAGGCTAGCCCTCTTGAAAATCCGCCTCGCTACCTTTGCAGCAATTTTCCTTGCCTTCGCAGCGCCAATCGCGTCGGGACACGGGGGTGAAGAAGGCAAGGTGGTTTCGACCGCGCGGCCCGCGTCGGCGCATCTGGCAGAAGAACTGACGGTCGAACTGGTGCAGGCCAAGGCGCTGTATGCGCGGGCCGAGCGCAAGGACCGGGCCAGGCGACTGGCAGCGCTCGAATCGATTGCCAGCGAACGCCGCGACTTGCTCGCGCTGCTGATGGAGTCGAATCCAGGCGAAGTACTTCGCCTGGCGATGCCGAAGAACATGCAAGTGGCTTTCCCTGCGTCCGCGCGCCGCTCCTTCGAGAACGAAGTAAGCGAGGAGGGCGTGCTGACCGTGTTCCATGTGGACATGGAAGGCGAGCAATACGGCGGCGACCGTTATGAATATTTCCTCTCTACCGCATCGGGCGAACGCCAACTGCATTTTGCGAAGAACCCGACCCGCCTGCTAACTGATTCGAAGATTCGCGTGAAGGGAATTCGCCTGGGTTCGGACATCGCGCTGGCATCGGGCGGCAGCGGCAGCGTCATTACTATCCAGGCGGCGCTGCCCAACACGCTGGGCATTCAGAAGACCTTGCTGATCCTGGTGAACTTCAGCGATGCGCCAAGCTTGCAGCCATTCACGCCGGCGCAGGGTGCGGCCGTGGTGTTCGGCGAGATGAACAACTACGACTTCGAAGTTTCCTACCAGCAGACGACGTCGGTCGGCGACGTGACGCCCTGGTACACGCTTGCGATGACTTCCGCCGGCTGCGACCCGACCACGCTTGCCACGCAGGCGCAGGCCGCCGCCACCGCTGGCGGATTCGTGCTGTCCAATTACAAGCGCTACATCTTTGCCTTCCCGTCGAATGGCTGTGGCTGGTGGGGCCTGGGCACGGTCGGCGGCAATCCGTCCAAGTCATGGATATTCGCCAACAAGGGTTTCATCCTGCCGGTGGTGATGCACGAGATGGGCCATAACCTGGGCCTGTATCACTCGCATTCGCTCGATTGCGGCGCTGCGGTGGTTGGATCGACGGGCTGCACCACATCGGAATACGGTGACGCGCTCGATGTGATGGGTGGAACGCCGTCCGTGGGCTTCGCCGGGAACAAGCCGTCGGCCCACTTCAACGCCTTCCAGAAGGAACGACTCGGCTGGTTGAACTCTGGCATATCACCGCCTTTGACGACGGTGCAGAACAGCAGCGGGCAATTCAGTATCGCCAACCTCGAAGCACCGCGAAACAACACATCGCGCGCGTTGAAGGTTGCCAACCAGTTGCCGACCTGCAACCTGGCACCGACCGAGTGGTACTACATTGAAAAGCGTGAGGCCGTGGGCTTCGACAGTTTTCTTGCGGAGCTGCCGAACTCCGTTTCGTCGGGCGTCATCGTGCACCGCGTAACGGAAGGCGACGCCGACAGCAGTTACCTGCTGGATATGACGCCGGTCTCGTCGAACTGGCCCGACGTGCAGTTGAATGCGGGTAGCACCTTCACCGATCCGGCGACCGGCCTGAGCATCCAGCCCTCGTCGGTCGGTGCCGGATTCGCGAACGTGAACATCACCTACGCGGCGTCGTCGTGCGCCACGCCACCGCGCGTTTCCCTGTCGCCGGTTGCAACACAGTGGCGCACGCCTGGCGAGACCATCAACTACGCAGTGACAGTGACCAACACCGATGGCTGCCAATGTGCGGCGACCGCTTACGATGTCAGCGCGACCGTGCCAGGCGGCTGGAGTTCGGGCACCGGACAAACGCAAGCAATCGCGCCGGGTGGCAGCGCCATCGTCAATATCGGCATCACCAGCTATGCCAGTGCGACACCGGGTTTCTACGACATTCCCGTGGTTGCAACCGCGCAGGGCGTGCCTGCCAAGACCGCATCGGTGAAAGCATCCATCGCATTGAACATTCCCGTGGAACTGGCGAATGGCGTTGCGGTTGGCCCGCTTGGCATCCCCACCGGCGAGGGCCTGATCTACACCTTCAACGTGCCCGCCGGCAAGACATCGCTGACCTTCACCACGGCGGGTGGAACGGGCGATCTGGACATGTACATCAAGCGCGGTTCGATCCCCTCGGTGGGAACCGGAGACTGCAAGTCGGAAGGCCCGATTACCTCGGAGTTGTGCACCTTCAATTCGCCGCAGGCCGGAACCTACTACGTGTTGCTGTATTCGTTCGCCACCTTCAGCGGCGCCAGCCTGACGGCGCAGTACTCGCCGTCCGATCCGGTGGTGCCGGCGATTTCGATCGGCGATGTGGTGGTGTCCGAGGGTGATGCCAGCACCAAGCTGGCAAACTTCACGGTCAGTCTTTCAGCGGTGTCCGCGAACCCGGTGACATTCGATATCAACACTGAGGCAGGCACGGCCGCACCGGGCGTGGATTTCGTATCGAAGGCGCTGGCGGGCCAGTCGATTCCGGCGGGCCAGACCAGTTACAACTTCAGCGTCACCATCAATGGCGATACGGCGATCGAAAACAACGAAACCTTCACCGTGAACCTGGGCAACGTAGTCGGCAGCAACGTCGCGGACAGCCAGGCACAGGGGCGCATCAACAACGACGACCTTGCGACGCTGTCGATCGGCGATGCCACGGTGGTGGAGGGCAGCCCCGGCGGAGCGAGCGCGTGGACGACGATGAACTTCGTCGTGCGGCTGTCGGCGCCCGTGCCCAACCCGGTCCGGTTTGCCATCGCAACCGTCAGCGGCAGTGCTGCAGCCGGTGATGACTTCCAGGGCAAGGTCGTCTCGGGCGGTTACCTGGATCCCGGGCGGACGACGCACGTGTTCGCGGTGATGGTCAGCGCCGATGGCCTGGCCGAGCCCGACGAGACCTTCACCGTGCAGCTGAGCAGCGTGCAGGACGCGCTGCTGGGTGACAGCGTCGGCCTGGGCACCATCACCAATGACGATGGAGCGTCGGTGAAGTCCACGCCGGCGGCGAAGGGCCAGAAGGCCAAGCTTCGCCCGGCAACTCGAAAGACCTTGAACTGAGCGGGCGGCCGGGCTCGCGCCCGGCCTGCGTTATAGGCATAGAATCAGTCGCGCGCCATGCGCGCCTGCCCGGTGACACAACCAAGGAGCTCAAGATGAAGGCCAAGCCCGTTCTAGTCTCTGTTGTTCTACTCGCCACTGTCTGTCTCGCCGGTTGCATCAGCAAGACCGGTACGGGAACAGGCAGTAACTACGCTCACCGTGCCGATTCAGCGCCGGAAGGCGTGGTCGTGGGTTCGGCGCGCCAGTCCGAAGCCAAGACCTCAGCTGCCAGCGCGAAGTAAGCAGCCTTCGAAGCATTGCTGCGCGGCCGGAGAAGTTCCGGCTGCGCGGGCATCTGCGGGTAGCTGCCCATTGATGGGCCTTGCTCAGACCTGCTTGGCGAGTTCCACTTCAATGGCGTGCCACAGGTCGTTGTAGAGCAAGGTCTTGTCGATATAGCTGTCACAACCGGCGTCCCGCCATGGCTCGGCATCGCTTCCCATGGCCACTGATGTCAGCGCCACCACCTCCACCATTTACAAGTACAACGCAGTCCAAAGAAGGCCGGAATCCCCAGTACATACAAGGGTTCCGGCCTTTTGTTATTGTCCGATGACATGCAGCGCGGGGTAGCGCTCGTGACATTTCTGCCCGGGGCTGGAGGCTAGGACTTGATCATCTCCGAATAGATCAGCCGCGAGCCGGTGTAATTCATCATCGCCGCCTTGATCTGGGCATCGCTCGGCGCCTTGCCCGACTTTGCGGTCAGGGCCCGGGTTACGGTCTGCACCAGGTCGTTCACGCCATTGGCGGAATACAGCCAGGTGCGATTGGCTTCGACGATCAGGCGGAAATGTTCGGGGCGAGCTAGCCAGTAGGCGCGGTCATTGTCGTCGGCATTGCGGCCCATTCCTGCCTGGTAGACCCGGTCGAGCATCAGCCGGCGCTGGGCCTGGCTGGCATTGAGCTTCTTGAGTTCGGCGCCGACGATGCTGGCATACCAGGCCTTCTGCGCCTTGATCTGTACCTCCCAACTGGCCTGCTCGATTGGCGTGGACGCCCGTCCGTAGATCTCCCGGTAGGCCAGGTCGACGGTCTGCGCGCGGATGCCCACCATGTCCGGCTGGGCGAGCAGGATTCTCAGGTACTTCACAGCATCGGTGTACCTGAATCCTTCGTTCCACTCGGCAAGCATGTTGTAGGCCGGCTGGCCCACGCTCACGGAGACGAAGCGGCGCAGTTCGTCGCAAGGGTCCCGGGAGGGAATGCCGAGCACGACCGGCGAGGCCGACATCAACGCCTGCATATTGGGGATGTCCGTGGTCGCGGGGCCGCCGCAGGCCATGCCCATCCGCGCTTCCAGGCTATCGACCGCAAGGGCTATTGGCGCGAACGCCATCGCAACCATGAGGGCCAAGGCCCTTGAGAGATTTCCGTGAATGGAGCGGTGGTGTTTGGCAGACATCGATTTCCCCTGGGGTTCGCGGATTGGGTGCCCGGCGACTTTACCGCGTTTGTGCTCGGCCAATCTCCGCCAGCCGCGGCCAGGCCCAACCCAGCGCCGCCCAGGCCAGCAGCAGGAACACGCCATGCCACAACGCGGTCACTTGCGGCGCTTGCAAGCTGCCGCGCCAAAGGCTTCCGGGGCAGGGAGAGAATCGCGCATGGATCGGCTGGCGTCTGTCAGACGTTGCCGCGTTGCCCGGTAGGAAAAGCCCTACATTCGACGCTGCGAGGGCTTCCCTCACAGCAGGGTCGGAAAAAGCCCGACTTTCGGACGAACGGCAACCGAGCGGCAACCGATTAAACCGTTGACAAAAAGAAAGGACCTGCGATTTCTCGCAAGCCCTTAAATTGAATGGTGGCCGAGGACGGAATTGAACCGCCGACACGGGGATTTTCAATCCTAGCTACCGTTCGTCGGATAGATACGGGGATTTACTGTCACCCCTTGAAATATGGGCCTCTTAGGCTCATTCTGTCCCCTGACGTACCGGGGATTAACGGCAATCCTGTACCCCGGGCGTACCCCCACGAAGGCGGACACCGGCCATGCCTGACCCAATCAAGTTCACAGAAGCCCGGGTTGCGAGCCTGCGCCAAGAGGTGAAGTCAGGGCGGGTCGAGTACCAGGACAAGGACGTTTCCTCCCTGTGGCTTCGTGTGAGCGCTACGTCGGCCTCCTGGTACGTGATCAAGCGAATCCCGGGCGGCGCGCGTCAGCGTGTGCTGCTCGGTTCCTCTGATTCGCTGGCAGTCGCTGCCGCGCGCGCCGAAGCGCAAAAGGTCATTGGCAGGCTGATGTCGGGCCACGATGTCCTGGCCGAGAAACGGGCGCGGAAAGTCACTGCCGCGCAGAAAGGGCTGACGCTGGCCGAAGGCCTCGCCATCTACCTTGCGGAACGGGACAAGCTGCGGCCGGCGACGAAAGCGACCTACGAGCGAGATCTTCGAATGACGTTCGGGGACTACCTGGACCGTCCGCTGATCGACCTCACGCCCGAGCGAGTCCGCGACCGGCACAAGGACCGCAAGACTCGCCCGATTCGGGCGCAGGCGAAGGTGGAACATGCCCGGGACCGCAAGCGAATCACTGCCAGCCCGAGCCGTGCTGACGGCGCCGTACGCGCGCTGAGGGCCGTTGTGAACTACCTCCGCGCCGAGCGTGACTTGGACTTGCCCGACGTGGCCCGAAAGATCACTGCGGCCAATGGCTGGGGCAAGGTTGCGCGCCGCAAGCGTTCGCTAGTCGGTGACGCTCTGCCAGAGTTTGTCGCCGTGCTGCGTAGTTTGGGCGATGATCTGCCGCCCGACCTGACGGGCACACAACGCGACCTGACTCTGTTGCTGGTCTGCACGGCATTGCGCTGGTCGAGCGCTGCGGGCCTGCGTTGGTCGGAAGTCGATTTCAAGGCCAACACGATCACCATTCCCGCTGACCGAATGAAGGGCAAAGTAGAACACGCCCTGCCACTGGGCCCAGCCATGATGGCGATGCTTCGCGCGCGGCGCGATCAGGCGCGTTCGAAGGAGTTTGTTTTCCCCGGTTTGCCCAAGGGCGAGAAAGCCACCTATCAGCCGATTGGCCGACTGTCGAAGCGCTTCTTCGGCAAGCTCAAGGATTCGGAGGGCGAGCTGATCGAGTGGTCCCCGCACGACCTACGGCGCACGGCGCTGACGGTGCTGGAGGCAATGGACGTTTCCGGTTACGCGCTCAAGCGAATCGCTGCACACAGCCAGGCGGGCGACGTAACGGCCGGATACCTGACGGACGACGTGAACCGCCTACGCGCGCCCATGGAGCGTCTGGAGACCGTCGTGCTTACAGGGAAGGGCAAGGGCAACATCGTGCCGATGAGGCGCAAGAATCCGGCGTGAGCCGAAATTCAACCATCTCGAGGAGGGCGGAATGACGCAGGAACAGATTGATCGAACGGTAGCCATGGTCATAGCGTTGGCCGCTCGGCCGGACGACTACGTGCCGCTCAGCGACCCATACGCCGAAGCCTTCCGCGTGACTCTTGCAGCGAGACGCGCCGGGCGGCCTGTGCCGCGGATTACAGACCTTCTGCCGCAACTAGGTATTCAATCGGAGCTGGAGACCGCAGCGCCAGCCAGCCTTCGCCTGCTCGTGAGCGACGACCCACAGCTGAGCGAGCGCGTACGGCCTGCGCTGCGGCTGATCGTGAATCCGGATTCCACCATCCGCGCATCCAGAAGTGCAGGAATGTCGGATGAATGAGAACGCCAAGGTGATGCCAGATTGGAGAAAGGTTGTTCAAGCGGTCAGCGCCGCAAGAGCGACCCTTTCCATAACTCAGCCTCGATTTGACGAGTTGTGGGCGGACCTTCTGAGGGCCGTGAAAGTCGCCGAGATGCCGGACTCGACAAAGCTGCCTCTCACGGACCTGATGAACACCATTTCGATGGTCAGGGATGCCCACGAAAATGCCAACGTCGCAATCTTGAAAGTGAGTGCATTGACCCTCGAATTCATTGAGCCGCTCATGGCCTCGAAACGAGGAAGGCAGGACGCGAAGCGCCGACTTGCGAAAGACCCCAAACAGCGAGACAAGCTTGAAATTGAGGAACTGTGGCGACAATGGCAGGCCGGGCCGATCGCGCTAAAGCCAGGAGAGGTGCGGCCAGTCAGCAATGCTGCTTTCGCTCGGTTCGCGCAACTTCGATTCCCCGCCATTTTGGACCCAGATACGATTCGAGGATGGCTCACGACTTGGGGCCGGGAGAAGAGTAGGGGGTTAGCCGGTTGATCCTCTGTTGTGCCGGTTGATCCGCTGAAAGATTAGGGGACAGGAACGAGCATCGCACTCAGCCGCAACGAACGCGGC
>JANNWV010000114.1:0-27820 GCA_031408815.1 Gammaproteobacteria bacterium | reverse complement strand
TATTGGCGGCGTCCTGGCCGGTCATCGCGTCAACGACGAACAGGGTTTCGACCGGCTTGATCGCGGCATGCAGCGCCTTGATCTCGGCCATCATCGCCTCATCAATGGCGAGGCGACCGGCGGTATCGACCAGCAACACGTCCACGAAACTCTTGCGCGCATCGGAGATGGCGGCACGGACGATTTCCACGGGGTCCTGCCCCACTTCACTCGGGAAGAACAACACGTCCACCTGCTTGGCCAGCGTTTCGAGCTGCTGGATGGCGGCCGGGCGATAAACGTCGCAGCTGACCACCATCACTTTCTTCTTGCGCCGTTCCTTCAGGTGTTTTGCCAGCTTGCCGACGGTGGTGGTCTTGCCCGCACCCTGCAGACCCGCCATCAGGATGATGGCCGGCGCGGGCACGTTGAGATTGAGCTCGCTCGCCTGCGAGCCCATCACCGCCGCCATTTCGTCGTGCACGATCTTGATCAGGGCCTGGCCCGGGGTCAGGCTGGTCAACACTTCCTGGCCGACCGCGCGCGACTTGATGCGCTCGATCAGCGCCACGACCACCGGCAATGCCACGTCGGCTTCCAGCAGGGCGATGCGAACCTCGCGCAGCGACTCGCGGATGTTTTCCTCGCTCAGGCGGCCACGGCCGCGCAGGCGTTGCAGGGTGCCGGACAGGCGCTGGGTCAGCGACTCGAACATGGTGTTGGGGGCCGTATCAAAGGGTCGGCAATTATAGCGCCCGATGCGCGGGCCTTGGCCGGTATGCGAAACTCGGCCAATGCCTGAATTGCTGATCCCCCTGCTGGCCGCACTGGCCTACCTTGCCGCCGCCGCCGTCCTCGTCGGCAGCCTGCAGGCCGACCGGCCGCGCACCCGGCGCGTGCTGTGGCTGGCCCTGCCCGCGATCGCGCTGCACGCCACCGTGCACGCCCTGGGCTGGAGCCGGCTGCATGGCCCGGACCTGCATTTCTTCGCTGCGCTGTCCCTGGTCGCACTGGGAATGGCCGCGCTCAGTACGATTGCTGCGGTAACCCAACGGGCGCAGGCGCTCGGCGTCATCGTCTATCCGCTGGCCGTGTTGCTGATGATGCTTTACCAATTTGCCGGGCATGGCAGCACGCAGGCGCTGGACTGGCGCCTGCAACTGCACGCCTGGCTGGCACTGATGGCCCACGCCACGCTCGCCATCGCGGCACTGCTGGCCCTGATGCTTTGGTTCCAGGAACGCGCCCTGCGTCGTCGGCAGCTGCACGGCTGGCTTCGCGCCGTGCCACCGCTGGTGCAACTGGAAGAACTGTTGTTCCGTTCCCTGGGCGCCAGCTTCATCCTGCTGACGCTGGCCTTGCTGACCGGCGTGATGTTCGTGGAAAACCTGCTGGCCCAGCACCTGTGGCACAAGACCGTGTTGTCGGTGCTGAGCTGGATCGTGCTGGGCGTGCTGTTGTTCGGGCGCTGGCGTTTCGGCTGGCGCGGCCCGCGCGCCGTGAAGCTGACGCTTACCTCGATGGCGCTGCTATTGCTGGCCTTCTTCGGCAGCAAGTACGTGCTGGAGATGTTGCTGGCGCCCTGACTCGCGCGATCAGTACGCGGCCGCGAGTGCGTCCGACAATCGATTGACCGCGATCACTTCCATGTCGCCGATGCGACCCTTGCGCGGCGCATTGCCCGCCGGCACCAGCGCGCGCTTGAAGCCATGCGTCGCCGCCTCGCGCAGACGCTCCTCGCCATTGGGCACGGGGCGGATCTCGCCGGACAATCCCACTTCACCAAACGCGACGGTCTTTTCCGCGAGCGGCCGGTCGCGCAACGACGACAGCACGGCCAGCAACACCGGCAAGTCCGCTGCCGTTTCCTGCACGCGGATGCCACCGACGACGTTGACGAAAACATCCTGGTCGAAGACGCCGACCGAACCATGCCGATGCAATACGGCCAGCAACATCGCCAGCCGATTCTGTTCCAGGCCGACGGTGACGCGGCGCGGATTGGACAAGGGGCTGTGGTCCACCAGCGCCTGTACTTCCACCAGCAAGGGGCGCGTGCCTTCGCGCGTCACCATCACCACGCTGCCGGGCGTCGGACCCTGTGAACCGGACAGGAAGATGGCCGACGGGTTGGGCACTTCGCGCAGGCCCTTGTCCGACATCGCGAACACGCCCAGTTCGTTGACGGCACCGAAGCGATTCTTGAAGGCGCGCAGGATGCGGAAGCGGCTGCCGCTTTCGCCTTCGAAATAAAGCACGGCGTCCACCATGTGCTCGAGCACGCGCGGGCCGGCAATACCGCCGTCCTTGGTCACGTGTCCGACCAGGAAGACGCTGGTGCCGGTTTCCTTTGCAAAACGCACCAGCCGCGCCGCGCACTCGCGCACCTGGCTGACGGAGCCGGGGGCGGCCGTGAGCTGCTCCGACCACAGCGTCTGGATGGAGTCCGCGACGATCAACCTGGGCTTGGCTTCCGCCGCCAGCGCAAGGATTTTTTCGACGCCGGTTTCGGCCAGCGCATCCAGGCCATCCAGCGGCAGCCCGAGTCGCGTCGCGCGCCCTGCCACCTGCGACAGGCTTTCTTCACCGGTGACGTACAGTGCCGGAAACCGGCTACCCATCGCCGCCAGCGCTTGCAGCAGCAAGGTGGACTTGCCGATGCCCGGGTCGCCGCCGACCAGCACGACCGAACCTTCCACGAGGCCACCGCCCAGCACTCGGTCGAGTTCACCGATGCCGGTGGACACCCGCACTTCGGCCGTCTGGCTGACCTTCTTGAGCGCCGTGATGCGTGGCGCGTCGATGGCGCCGGCGTAACCGGTATTGCGCACGGCCGGCTTGCCCGCGGCCGTCGCAGGTTCGACCACGAACTCCGACAGGGTGTTCCAGGCCCCGCACTCGCTGCATTGTCCTTGCCATTTGTTGAAGCTGGCGCCGCAGTCGGCGCAAACATAGGCGGTCTTGGCTTTGGCCACGATGGTTCCTGTCGGCAAGTGCACCATGCTAGCCCGGCCGGGACGCTACGGGAAACCGCCTGACGTGGCCGTGGGCTGTCAGGCGACTGCGGCATCTACGGATTCCTGTCGTGCGCGCCAGGGCGCACAATCCCGTCGGAGCCGCCTTGCCCGCGGTTCGCCATGCGCTGTGCGGAGGGACGATGGCCAGTAATCCGGTGGCTCCAGAATTCAACCAGGTCAGCCTGAAGACGCTGAAGTTGCGCCCGGGCATGTTCCTGCAGACCCAGCGCATGGAAAAGAACTCGCCCAACTACGAGGCGCTGTTCCTGGGCGTGATCGATGAAAAGTGCCTGATGGTGGTGCCGGTCGGCACCTTCAGCATCAAGACCGGCATGAAGGCCGGCGAGACGTTCATCATTCGCGGATTTACCGGCCAGTACGATTTCTACTTCACGTCCAAGGTCATCCAGGCCTTTGACTTCACGTTCCGGGAACCCGCCTTCGCGTATGCGGTGCTGTCGTTTCCAGACAGCGTGGAAGCGCGCAAGGTGCGCAACTCGATCCGGATCCGGACGTCCCTGCCCGCGTCAGTCACCGGCATCGCCAGCAAGGCGACGCAAGCCGTCACCCTGCTCGATCTCAGCGCGGATGGTTCTCTTCTGCGGTCCGACGAAGCCGTCGGCGCGATCGGCGACCTGGTCAGCTGTGAGTTTTCGATGGGGCCGGACGAACAACTGTCCTACGTGGTCGCCGTGGCGCGGGTTTGCCACGTGCATATCGGCGACGAGGGGTACCTGACCGGGGTGTTGTTCGAGAATATTTCCACGGCGGACCGATTGATGATCCGGGAGTTCGTGGTGGCTGGGGTAGAGTGACCGGCTGATGCCTATCGGAGAGTAAGCGCATGTCGACATCCACGGCCGAGGTGGTCAATAGCGTGCTGGTCACCAATGACGCCGTCGTGCTCGGTTTGCTGGCGGCGACGCTTGGCTTCGTGTTCTGGAGCTCCAGTCGCACCGAAGGTTTCTGGAAGCGCTTCTACGGCGTGGTGCCGGCATTGCTGATGTGCTACCTCATTCCGGCCATGCTCAACAGTTTCGGCGTCATCAGCGGCAGCACTTCGGGGCTTTACCCGATGGCTCGCGACTACCTGCTGCCCGGCGCGCTGGTCTTGTTCTGCCTGTCCATGGACCTCGGCGCAATCCTGCGCCTCGGGCCGAAAGCGATCATCGTCTTCCTGGCGGGCACCGCCGGCGTAATGCTTGGCGCCATCGTGTCTTTCGTGGCGATGCGGTGGATACATCCGGAGACCGTAGCGGGCGATACCTGGCGCGGCATGGCCACGCTGGCTGGCAGCTGGATCGGCGGCGGCGCCAACCAGGCTGCGATGAAGGAAGTCTTCGAGGTCGATGCCACGATGTTCGGCCAATTCGTCGCGGTGGACGTGCTGGTGGGCAACTTGTGGATGGCAGGCTTGCTGCTGTTCGCCGGCAAGTCCGCGGCGTTTGACCGCTGGATGCGTGCCGACACGTCCGCCATTGAAGCGGTCAAGCTGCGCATGGAGAACTACCAGGCCGAGCATGCGCGCATCCCGAGCCTGAGTGACCTGATGCTGATCATCGCCATCGCGCTGGGCATCACCGGCCTCTCGCATTTCCTCGCCGAGCCGTTGGTCGCCTGGATCGGCTCGCTGCCGGCGGAATGGAACCTCAAGGCCTATAGCCTGACTTCTGGCTTCTTCTGGCTGGTCGTTCTGGCCACCACCTTCGGCGTGCTGCTCAGCTTCACCCGGGCACGGCAACTCGAAGGCGCGGGCGCCTCAAGGATTGGTTCGGTGATGCTGTATTTCCTGGTTGCGACCATCGGCATGCACATGGACCTGTCGGCGCTGCTGGACCGGCCCTGGCTGTTTGCGCTGGGCGCGATCTGGATCCTCGTGCATGGCGTGGTGTTATTCAGCGTCGCGTGGATGGTGCGTGCGCCGGCCTTCTTCATTGCGGTGGGCTCGCAGGCCAACATCGGTGCCGCGGCCTCTGCGCCGGTAGTGGCGAGCGCGTTCCATCCCTCGCTGGCACCGGTGGGCGTGCTGCTGGCGGTGCTTGGCTATGCCCTGGGCACGTATTGCGCCTACATCGTTGGGATTGTGCTGCAGGCTATGGCGGGTGGGTGAGTGCGGGAAACAAAAAACCCGCTGGTGGGCGGGTTTGATGGGGGAAGGCGCGCGGAGGGCGGCGCAACGGAAGGCTTCCTTCGGTAACCCTGCGGTCGGGACCTGAGAGCTGCGCAATGTCAGCCGGCCTATCGGCAATTCTGCCGACGGCGCCGGAGCGGGACGATTTCAGGACTTGGTGCCGGAAATAGGAATCGAACCTACGACCTACGCATTACGAATGCGCCGCTCTACCAACTGAGCTATTCCGGCGGGACGCGAAGTTTAGGCCCCGGCGGGGTCCCGGGTCAATTTGACGGCGATCCGATTCGGTCGCGAAAGGCTTCGTAAGCGGTCAATACGGCCCCGGGGGCTTCCACTTGCGGGTAATGCCCGATCCCGTCGAGCAACGTGACGTCGGCTTCAGGCACCAGCTCCTGATAGCGGCGGGCCATGTGCGCGCCCGAAATCGGGTCTGCAGCGCCATCGATCAACGCCAGTGGAATGGCGGCGTGGGCCAACGCACCGACCCATCGCTCGCGCTGTTGCCGGCGCTCGACCATGTAGCGGATCAACTTGTGCATGATTCGGCGGCCCTCGCCGTGGTTCAGCAAGCGCCAGAACCCATCGATGAGTTCAGCGTCGGGAGGCGTCGTCGCGCCAAAGATCGCCTTCATGTTGGTCGCGAGCCTTGCGCGGCTGGTCAGTCGCGAAACCAGCGGACCCAGCGGCGACAGGAGCAGTTTTTGCAGCAGCACCGGGCGGTGCGTCTCGGGGAACAACCCGCCATTGAGGAATGCGACGCTGAGCAATCGGGGGCCATGCCTGGCATCCGCCTGTCGCGCCAGCAGTTCCTGCGCCACGCTGTCGCCATAGTCATGCGCAAGCACATGGTAGCTGTCGACACCTTCCACTCTCAGGAAGTGCTCGCAGAGACTGGCCTGGTCGATAAGCGAGTAGTCGTAATCCTGCGGCTTGTCGGAAAATCCGAAGCCGATCAGGTCGAGTGCAAGAATCCGATAGCGGGTGACCAGCGTAGGCCACAAGGCTTCCCAGTCCCACGATGCCGTGGGGAATCCGTGGATCAACAAGAGGACTTCCGCGTCGCGCGGGCCTGCGTCGGATACGAAAATCCGGTGGCCGCGATAGCTGATGTAGCGGCCCGCCGCCTGCCATGCCTCCAGCGGGATGCGCGCGTGGCTCAATCGAGCAGCACCACTCGCAATTCTTTCGGCAAGGCGAAGACCATGTCCTCGGGTTCGCCGTGCAATTCGCGCACGCTGCCGCCCCCCAGGGCCTGCAGGCGCGCGATGACGCCCTGCACCAGCACTTCCGGCGCCGAGGCGCCTGCAGTAACGCCGATGCGGACACGGCCTTCCAGCCACGCGGGATCGATGTGTTCCGCGCCGTCCACCAGGTAGGACGCCGCGCCCTGCTTCTCGGCAAGTTCGCGCAGGCGATTTGAATTCGAGCTGTTCACCGAGCCCACCACCAACACCAGGTCACATTCGGCGGCGAGTTCGCGCACCGCGTCCTGCCGATTCTGCGTGGCGTAGCAGATGTCATCGTGGCGCGGGCCCTGCAACCGCGGGTACTTCACCTTCAATGCTTCGATCACGTCGCGCGTCTCATCCACCGACAGCGTGGTTTGCGTGGTGAACGCGACGTTGTCGGGCTGCGCGATTTCCAACTGGTTCGCGTCGTCGACGTCCTCCACCAGGTAGATGTGGCCCTGCCCTGCCTCGGCCTGCCATTGGCCCATCGTGCCTTCCACTTCCGGATGGCCCTCGTGGCCGATCAGGATGACGTCGCGACCCGCGCGGCAGTGGCGAACTACTTCGATGTGAACCTTGGTCACCAGCGGACAGGTCGCGTCGAAAATCTTCAGGCCGCGATCGGCCGCTTCGCTGCGGACGGCCTGCGATACGCCGTGCGCGCTGAAGATCACCGTGCCACCGGCAGGAACCTCGTCGAGTTCCTCGACGAACACCGCGCCGCGCTGGCGCAGGTCTTCCACCACGAAACGGTTATGCACGACTTCATGGCGCACATAGATCGGCGCGCCCAGGGTTTCGATCGCGCGCTTGACGATTTCGATGGCGCGATCCACGCCTGCGCAAAAGCCCCGAGGATTGGCCAGAACGATGTCCATCAGTCGATTTTATCCTTGTGCGGCGGGCGCAGGCTGAACAGCACCAACATCACGGCGCCCACCACGATGCAGCTGTCGGCGACGTTGAAAACCGGCCAGTGGAAATCGCGCCAGTACCAGTCCACGAAGTCCACCACGTAACCGAAACGAAGCCGGTCGATCACATTGCCCAGGGCGCCGGAAATGACCAGCGCGAACGGCAGCGCCGTACGCCAGTCGGCCCGCGGCGTGACCCGCAAGCCGATCACCAGCGCGATGCAGACGATGCTGGCGAGTCCGGTGAAAAACCAGTGCTGCCAACCGCCGGCGTCGGCCAGGAAACTGAAGGCCGCACCGGTGTTGTGGGTCAGCGTCCAGTTCCAGAAACCGGGTATGAACTGCACCGGCTGCTGGAATTGAAGCCAAGCCACGGCGAACCACTTGCTGACCTGGTCGAGCACCAGCATCACAGCCGACAGTATCAGCCAGGAAATCGCGTTGGGATTGGGAATCGGTCGGGGGGCCATGGCTTAGAAGTACTTCCTGGCTTCGCCGTCGCCATTGACGTTTTCCACGCAGCGTCCGCACAGCTCCGGGTCGTCCGGATGGCTGCCGACGTCGGCGCGGTAATGCCAGCAGCGCACGCATTTCGCATGCTCCGACGGCCGCGCCAGAATCCAGGAATCCGATCCTTCCGGCTTGACGGCATCGGCCGGTTTTTCCGACAGCGGACGCAAGTCCATTGCTGATGTGATGAACAGGAAGCGCAACTCGTCGTGGATGCCAGGATGCGCGTCGAATGCTTCCTGGTTGAGATCGGCGTAGGCCGTCACTTCCGCCGCCAGCGAGGCACCGATGCGTCCCTCGGCTCGCATGGGCTCGAGCACCTTGCTCACTGCCACGCGCAATTCCAGCAAGCCATCCATCAACGGGCCATCCACCTTCAGGTAGTTGCCGTCGGGCGGCAACAACTCGTCGATGTCGGCGATCGTGGTGAACAACACATTGTCTTCGCGATCGCCGGGCAGGAAGCCCCACAATTCGTCGGCCGTGAAGCTGAGCACCGGCGCAATCCAGCGCACGAAGGCCTCGCTGATGCGATACATCGCGCTCTGCGCCGAACGCCGGCCCGGGCTGTCCACGGCCATCGTGTACAGACGGTCCTTGGTCACGTCCAGGTACAACGCGCCCAGGTCGTTGGTGCAGAAATTCTGGACGAGGGACACCACCCGCGCGAAATCGTAGTCGCGATAACTTTCCTGGATGCGGTCGTGCAGTTCGCGCGCGCGCGCCATCGCCCACTGGTCGAGCAGCAGGCAGTCTTCCACCGGCACCAGGTGGATGGCCGGATTGAATCCGGCGAGGTTGCCCAACAGGAATCGCGCGGTGTTGCGAATGCGACGGTAAGCGTCGGCGCTGCGCTTGAGGATGTCGTCGGACACCGACATCTCGTTGCGATAGTCGGCTGCGGCCACCCACAGGCGCAACACATCGGCGCCCAGCGAATCGTTGACCTTCTGCGGCTCGACCACGTTGCCGATGGATTTCGACATCTTGCGGCCGGCAGCGTCCACCGCGAACCCGTGCGTCAGCACGGCCTTGTAAGGCGCAGCGCCATCCATCGCGATACCCGTCAACAGGGAGCTCTGGAACCAGCCGCGATGCTGGTCGGAACCTTCCAGGTACAAATCAGCGGGCTTGTGCAGGCCTTGTTCCGGCCGCGCTGCCAACACACCCTGATGGGTTACGCCGGAGTCGAACCAGACATCCAGGATATCGGTGATCTTGTAGTAGTCGCCCGCATCGTCGCCCAGCATTTGCGCGGGGTCGAGCGCGAACCACGCATCGGCACCGCTTTGTTCGACCAGATCGGCAACGCTGCGCATCAACTCGACGCTGCGCGGATGCGGCTCGCCGGTTTCGCGATTGACGAACAAGGCAATCGGCACGCCCCAGGTTCGCTGCCGGCTGATGCACCAGTCGGGCCGGCCGTGGATCATGCCGGCGATGCGCGCCTGGCCCCAGTCGGGAATCCATTGCACGTGCTTGATCGCTTCCAGCGCATCCGGCCGCAGGCCCGCCTGCTCCATCGAGATGAACCACTGTGGCGTGGCGCGGAACGCGACCGGCGTCTTGTGCCGCCAGCAATGCGGATAGCTGTGTGTGAGCTTGCTCGACGCCAGCAACACACCGCGTTCTTCCAGCAAGGCGGTGATGGTGTCGTTCGCCTTCCAGATGTACTGGCCGGCGAAAATTTCCGTACTGGGCAGGAAGATGCCGCGCCCGTCGATCGGATTCAGAACCTCCAGCCCGTATTTCTGGCCGACCACGAAGTCTTCCTGGCCGTGGCCGGGCGCGGTGTGCACGGCGCCGGTACCGGCTTCGGTGGTGACATGGTCGCCGAGGATCACCGGCACCACGCGCGAATAGAACGGATGCTGCAGCGACAGCAGTTCGAGCGCCGAACCCTTCACCCGGCCAAGCACCACCGGCGTTTCGATGCCGTAGCGCTGCAAAGTGGATTCGGACAGGGCTTCGGCCAGCACCAGCAACACGCGACGCCCACCGCGCGACGGGCCTTCCACCAACACGTAGTCGAGGTCCGGGCCCAGCGTGACGGCGAGGCTCGCCGGCAGCGTCCAAGGCGTGGTCGTCCAGATCGGGATGCTGGTGATGGCGTCACCAACATCCACGCCGAAGCGCGCACCGAGTTCTTCCGGCGCGATCGCATCATAGGCGACGTCCACGGCCGGCGAGGTCTTGTCGGCGTATTCGATTTCCGCTTCGGCCAGTGCCGATCCACAATCGAAACACCAGTGCACCGGCTTCACGCCGCGCGCGAGATGGCCACGTTCGACAATCTTCGCCAGCGATCGCAGCATCTCGGCCTCAAAACCGAAATCCATCGTGCGGTACGGATGCTTCCAGTCGCCCAGCACGCCCAGGCGCTGGAAATCGCGGCTCTGTCCCTCGATCTGTTCACCGGCGTATTCGCGGCATTTCTGCCGGAAGGCAGCGGCATCGAGCTTCTCGCCGACCTTGCCGAATTTCTTTTCGACCACCAGTTCGATCGGCAGGCCGTGGCAATCCCAGCCCGGCACGTAGGGTGCGTCGTAGCCGGCGATCAATCGCGACTTCACGACCACGTCCTTGAGGATCTTGTTCACCGCGTGGCCGATATGGATCGAGCCGTTCGCATACGGGGGGCCGTCGTGCAGGACAAAGCTGGGCCGGCCGCGCGCGTGTTCGCGCACTTGCTGGTACAGATCGGCCTTCTGCCAGGCCGCCAGCATCGCCGGCTCGCGCTTGGGCAAATCGCCGCGCATCGGGAAAGCCGTGTCCGGCAGGCTGATGGTGTGCTTGTAGTCTTTCTTCGACTCTGCGGACATTACGCACTGGCTCCAATTCTTGTTCGGTCGTGGCGCAGGATTTTCCGGGCCTGCGACGCATCGATGTCCATCTGCCGCACGAGCGCCGGCAGGTCGTCGAATTTTTCCTCGTCGCGCAACTTCGCGACGAACTCCACCCGCAGCCGCTGGCCGTACAGGTCGCCGTCGAAGTCGAACAGGTGCGCCTCGAGCAAAGGCTCGGTGCCGAACACCGTCGGCCGCGTGCCGAGGCTGGAAACGCTGGCGCGTCGCTCGCTGCCGACGCCGTACACCCAGGTGGCATAGATACCGGTAAGCGCAGTGCGCTTGCCCATCAAGCGGATGTTGGCGGTCGGATAGCCCAGCCTGCGGCCCAATTGCCGCCCGAACACGACCTTGCCGTCAATGGCGTAACGACGGCCCAATGCATGCGCGGCGCCATCGAGATCGCCGGTGGCCAGCTGCTCGCGCAGGGCCGAACTGGAAATCCGCTGGCCGTCCACGTGTACCGGATCGATCTGATAGGCGAGGAAACGATGCTTCGCGCCAACGCTGCGCAACACGTCGAGGTCGCCGCTGCGGCCCTTTCCGAAACGGAATTCAGGACCCACCCACACTTCACTGGCGGACACGCGATTCACCAGTATCTGTTCGATGAATTCCTCGGCCGACATCGACGACAACTGCGCATCGAAGCGCAGCAATCCGACATGGTCCACGCCCAGGGCGCGCAGGCCTTCGAACTTGGCGCGCGGCAACAACAGGCGCGCGGGACGTTCACCGCGGGCGAAGAATTCACGAGGCAGGGGTTCGAAGCTGAGCGCCACCGCCGGCAGGCCCAATTCCCGGGCGCGAGCCAGCGCGCGGCCGACCAGCGCCTGATGCCCACGATGCAGGCCGTCGAAAGCTCCGATGCAAACCACGCTGCCCTGCGGACAAATGGATTTGCCCGCGACGTCCCGGAACAGCTTGCTCATGGCCGAAAGTATAACGTCAGGCGGCCATGGCGGCCCGGCGCAGGCCCCACTCCGGCCCCGCAATGCTCAGCTTTCGCGCAGGTGCCGTGGCCGCAGCCCCGCCAAAAGCAGGCCCGCAGCGTAGGCGGCAGCTCCCGCTGCCACCGCCCCCAGCAGCCAGGCCAGGCGATGCCACCAGGGCAGCACGTTGAAGTCCCCGATCCACAGCCGCACGCTCCAGACCACCGCGCCCATCAGCAGGCAGCCGAACAGGATCTGGATAGCGAGCCTTGCCCAGCCAGGGCCCGGCTGGTGAAGCTTGGCCTGGCGCAGGTAGCGCCACAGCAAGGCGGCGTTCGCAACACCCGCCAACGCCGTGGCCAGCGCGATGCCGGCATGCGCCGCGACCACGCCCATCTTCCACAGCGGCGTCACGAACGCCACCGTCAGCACGATGTTGATGAAGACGGTCAACACCGCCGCGCGCATCGGCGTACGCGTGTCCTGTCGCGCATAAAAGGCCGGCAGAAGCACCTTGGTGATCATGAAGGGAATCACGCCGATGCTCATCGCGGTGACGCTGATCGCGACCATCCGCGTGTCGTGCAAGGTGAATTGGCCGCGGTAGAACAAGGTCGAAGCCAACGGCTCCGCCAGCAGTGCCAAGCCCAGCGCGGCGGGCACGGCGACCAGCGCGGTCAGGCGCAGCCCCCAGTCCAGCGCCTGCGAATAACCGGTCGCATCGGAATCGGCATGGCGGCGCGACAAATGCGGCAGGATCACCGTGCCGATGGCGACACCGAACATGCCCAGCGGAAACTCGACCAGGCGGTCGGAGTAATACAGCCAGCTCTGCGCCTCGACCACCAGCAGGGACGCGAACATGGTGCCGACCAGCAGGTTGAGCTGCGATACGGACGAGGAAAAGATCGTCGGCAACATCAGGCTGAAGACGCGACGCACGCCCTCGTGCTTGAAGTCGACCTTTAGCCGCGGCCGCAGGCCGAGCCTGCCCAAGGCCGGCCAAAGCAGCAGCAACTGCATCAAGCCCGCCAGGAACACGCCCCAGGCCAGCGCGAACTCGGGTACCTCGAAAAACCGCGCCAGCACCAGCATCGCGAAGATGACCGACAGGTTGTGCAGGACCGGCGTGAATGCCGGCAGGCCGAACTGGCGGAAGCTGTTCAACACCGAGCCCGACAGCGCCGTCATCGAGATGAAGGCCAGATACGGGAAGGTGATGCGCAACATGTCGGCGGTCATCGCCACCTGGGCGGAGTCCTTGCCGGCGAATAGCAGGAACAGGCGGGCGATCCAGGGCGCGAACAAAATGCCCAGCCCGGTCACGGCAATCACGATCGCCAGCAGCGCCCCGGCGACGTGGTTCAGGAAGTCCTGCAGGGCCGCGTCGTCGCCCTTCTGCTTCAGCTCCGAGAGCACCGGCACGAAGGCCGAGGAAAAAGAGCCCTCGGCAAAGACCCGGCGAAGGTAGTTGGGGATCCGGTAGGCCACCACGAAGGCGCTGACCGCCGGCCCGGCGCCGAACAGGGCGGCCTGCAGCAGGTCACGGGCCAGGCCGGCCACTCGGGAAAACAGGGTCATCACGCTGAAGACCGCGGTGGACCGCAGCAGGCCGGGGCGACTCATGCCTGCACCCCGGCGCCAAGCGCCGGATTGGATTGACTCAAGCCCATGAATCGGCCATACTTTTGAGTCTTCTGAGTCGTATATTCATTTTTTCGGAGTTTCACGTGGCCAACATCAAGTCCGCCAAGAAGCGCGCCAAGCAGACCGTCGTCCGCAACGCCCGCAATACCAGCCAGCGTTCCATGCTGCGCACCGCCGTCAAGCGCGTGCTCAAGGCCCTTGAAGCCCAGGACGCCGCCGCTGCCGAAGCCGCCTACAAGACCGCAGTGCCGATCCTGGATCGTTACTCGTCGCGTGGCCTGATCCACAAGAACAAGGCTGCCCGCCACAAGAGCCGCATCAACGCCCGCATCAAGGCGCTGAAGGCCGCCTGATCCAGGCGCGGCACGCAACATCAAAAAGCCGGCCTTGGCCGGCTTTTTTGTGTCAGCCATCGGGATTCATCCGGGCGCGCTCGGCCACGTCTTCGGCCGCTTCCAGTGCTTCGCGCTTGGTGTCGTCGAAGAACTGCTGGACCTTCAGCATGATCGGCCAGGTGCCCTCGCGGCTGAGCGCCGAAGTGACGAACCACGGATCTTTCCACTCGAGCTTTGCGACGATTTCCTCGGCCCGCGCCTGTCGTTCTTCCTCTGACAGCAAGTCGCCCTTGTTCAAGACCAGCCAACGCGGTTTTTCCAGCATGCCCGGGTCGTACTGGCGCAGTTCGCTTTCAATCGCGCGCACCTGGTAAACCGGGTCGATGGCCTCGTCGAACGGCGCCATGTCGACCAGGTGCAGCAGCACGCGGGTGCGCTGCACGTGGCGCAGGAACAGGCTGCCGAGGCCGGCCCCTTCCGCAGCGCCTTCGATGATGCCCGGAATGTCGGCGATGACGAAGCTGCGATACAGCTCGACGCTGACCACGCCCAGATTGGGATACAGGGTAGTGAAGGGATAGTCGGCGACCTTGGGCGTGGCCGCTGAAACTGCGCGCACGAAGGTGGACTTGCCGGCATTGGGGAAGCCCAGCAGGCCGACATCGGCAAGTAGCTTGAGTTCCAGGCGGATGTCGCGCTCCTCGCCGGTCGAACCGGTCGTGGCCTTGCGCGGCGCTCGATTGAGCGAGCTCTTGAAGTGCACGTTGCCCTTGCCACCGTCGCCGCCGCGCGCCACCAGCAGGCGCTGGCCTTGCTCGGTCAGGTCGCCGATGATTTCATCGGTGGCCACGTTGATCACCTCGGTGCCGATCGGCACGCGGATGGTGATGTCTTCACCGGCCTTGCCGAACATCTGCCGGCCCTGGCCGTTCTCGCCGCGCTGGGCGCGGAACTGGCGCTGGTGGCGGAAGTCGATGAGGGTGTTGAGGTTTTCGTCGGCCTCGACCCAGATGCTGCCACCGTCGCCGCCGTCGCCGCCGTCGGGGCCGCCGAGCGGGATGAATTTTTCGCGACGGAAGCTGACGCAGCCGTTGCCGCCGCTACCGGCAAAGATGGAGATAACGGCTTCGTCAACGAATTTCATGGGGCCACTTCACTTGTGTAGGAGCGGCTTTAGCCGCGATTGCCGGGCACGACCCGGCTCCCATTCTAGCGTCGATCGCGGCTAAAGCCGCTCCTACAACAAAAAGCCCCGCCGAAGCGGGGCCTTTCGCGAAAACGTGGCGGCGATTACTCGGCCGGGACCACGCTTACGGTACGACGCTTCTTCGGGCCCTTGATCGAAAAATCGACCTTGCCGTTGACCAACGCGAACAGCGTGTGGTCGCGGCCCATGCCCACGCCCGCACCGCGATGGAACTCGGTGCCGCGCTGGCGCACGATGATGTTGCCTGCCTCAATGGCCTGGCCGCCGTAGATCTTGACGCCCAGGTATTTCGGGTTGGAATCGCGTCCGTTGCGTGACGAACCTACGCCCTTTTTTGATGCCATGACGAGTTCTCCTTGCGCTTAGAGCGTGATGCCGGTGATTTCGATTTCGCTGTAGTGCTGGCGATGGCCCATCTGCTTGCGATGGTGCTTGCGGCGCCGGAACTTCACGATGCGGATCTTTTCCAGGCGGCCGTGCGACTTGATCGTCGCCTTGACCAACGCGCCTGCAATATGTGGCGCGCCGATGGTGATGTTGTCACCGTCGCCCACCATCAAAACATTGTCCCACTCGACGGCGCTGCCCACGTCCTGGTCGAGTTTCTCGACGCGGAGTGTTTCGCCCGTCATGACGCGGTATTGCTTACCGCCCGTAACGATGACTGCGTACATGACCGGAATTCCTCTAGTAGTTATATTGGATGAAAGCCTGCCCGCGGTCACGGACAGAAGCGGAATTATGGTGGAAAACCCCTTGCCGGTCAAACCCTTCCCGGATTCGACCGCCCTGGGCGGGCCGGCCCGGCTCACCTAGCGGTCACGGTCGGACCCCTCCGGGCTGGTAAACTGCACGGTCCCCCCTTCCGAGCCCGCTCCGGCGCATGGACACGATTCGAATCCGCGGTGCCCGTACCCACAACCTGAAGAACATCGACCTCGACCTGCCGCGCAACCGGCTGATCGTGATCACGGGGCTGTCGGGGTCCGGCAAAAGCTCCCTGGCCTTCGACACCATCTACGCCGAGGGCCAGCGCCGCTACGTGGAATCCCTGTCGGCCTATGCCCGGCAGTTCCTGTCGGTCATGGAAAAACCGGACGTAGATCACATCGAGGGCCTGTCCCCGGCCATCTCGATCGAGCAGAAGTCCACCTCGCACAACCCCCGCTCCACGGTCGGCACCATCACCGAGGTCTACGACTACCTGCGCCTGCTGTATGCGCGGGTCGGCACCCCCCGTTGCCCGGACCACCATTTCCCGCTGGAAGCCCAGACCGTCAGCCAGATGGTGGACATCGTGCTGGCGCAACCGGAGGAAGCCCGCCTGATGCTGCTGGCGCCCGTGGTGCGCGAGCGCAAGGGCGAGCACGTGCAGGTGTTCGAGCAACTACGCGCGCAGGGCTTCGTCCGCGTGCGCGTGAACGGCGCCGTGTACGACATCAACGACGTGCCCTCGCTCAACCTGCGCCAGAAGCACACCATCGAAGCGGTGATCGACCGGTTCAAGCCGCGCGCCGAAAACAAGCAGCGCATGGCCGAAAGTTTCGAGACCGCGCTGAAGTTGGGCGACGGCATGGCCTCCGTGCTGCACATGGAAGACGCCGACAGCGCGCCCTTGCTGTTCTCGTCCAAATTCAGCTGCCCGGTCTGCGACTACTCGCTGCCTGAGCTCGAGCCGCGCCTGTTCTCGTTCAATTCGCCGATGGGCGCCTGCCCGTCCTGCGATGGCCTGGGCGTGGCCGAATTCTTCGATCCGTCGCGCATCGTCGTGCATCCCGAACTGAGCCTGGCTGCCGGCGCCGTGCGTGGCTGGGATCGTCGCAACGCCTACTACTTCCAGCTGATCGCCTCCCTGGCCAAGCACTATGGTTTCAACGTGGACACGGCCTGGAGCGAATTGGGCGACGCCAACCGGCATGCCGTGTTGTACGGCAGCGGCGAGCAGGTGATCGGCTTCACCTACCTCACTGAATCGGGCGGTCGCACCCAGCGCAAGCACAAATTCGAAGGCATCGTGCCAAATCTCGAACGCCGCTATCGGGAAACCGAGTCGCAGGCAGTGAAGGAAGAACTGGCGAAGTTCATCAGCATGCGCGCCTGCCAGGACTGTGGCGGCGCGCGACTCAATCGCGCCGCGCGCAATGTCTTCGTGGCCGAGCGCCCGCTGCCTCAGATCACGCAGATGCCGGTCGATGAAGCACTCGCTTTCTTCGCGCAGCTCACGCTGAGCGGCTGGCGCGGCGAAGTGGCGGTTAAGATCGTCAAGGAGATCCATGAGCGCCTGCGCTTCCTGGTCGATGTCGGCCTCGACTACCTGAGCCTGGAGCGCAAGGCCGACACCCTGTCTGGCGGCGAGGCCCAGCGCATTCGCCTGGCCTCGCAAATCGGGGCTGGACTGGTCGGCGTGCTGTACGTGCTCGACGAGCCATCGATAGGCCTGCACCAGCGCGACAACGAGCGCCTGCTCGGCACATTGACGCGCCTGCGCGACATGGGCAACACGGTGATCGTGGTCGAACACGATGAAGACGCCATCCGCATGGCCGATCATATTGTCGATATCGGACCCGGCGCCGGCGTACATGGCGGCGAAGTGATCGCCGAAGGCCAGCTCAAGGACATACTGAAGGCGCCGCGCTCGCTGACCGGGGCCTATCTGTCGGGCAGGAAGCGCATCGAGATTCCGAAACTACGGCACAAGCCCAATCCCAAGATGGCGATGCACGTGTTGGGCGCCACGGGCAACAACCTGAAAAACGTCGACCTGACCATCCATGCCGGATTGCTTACCTGCATCACCGGTGTCTCCGGCTCGGGCAAGTCCACGCTGATCAACGACACGCTGTACCACATTGCCGCGAATGAATTGAACGGCGCTTCGCACACCATCGCGCCACATCGCGAGGTGCAGGGCATCGAGTTGTTCGACAAGGTGGTGGACATCGACCAGTCGCCGATCGGTCGCACGCCGCGTTCCAATCCTGCGACGTACACGGGTTTGTTCACGCCGTTGCGCGAGTTGTTCGCGCAGGTTCCGGAAGCGCGTGCGCGCGGCTATTCGCCCGGTCGTTTCAGCTTCAACGTACGCGGCGGCCGCTGCGAGGCCTGCCAGGGCGACGGCCTGATCAAGGTCGAGATGCACTTCCTGCCGGATGTGTACGTGCCTTGCGACGTGTGCGCAGGCAAACGCTACAACCGCGAGACGCTGGAGATCCTCTACAAGGGCTACAGCATCCGCGACGTGCTGGAGTTGACGGTCGAGGACGCACTGAAGTTGTTCGAGCCGGTGCCGACCCTGTCGCGCAAGCTCGAAACCCTGGTGGATGTCGGCCTGAGCTACATCAAGCTCGGCCAGTCGGCGACCACGCTGTCGGGTGGCGAGGCGCAACGCGTGAAGTTGTCGAAGGAACTCAGCCGCCGCGATACCGGGCGCACGCTGTATATCCTGGACGAGCCGACCACCGGCCTGCACTTCCACGACATCGAGCACCTGCTGGCCGTCCTGCACAAGCTGCGCGACGACGGCAATACCATCGTGGTGATCGAGCACAACCTGGACGTGATCAAGACCGCCGACTGGGTGATCGACCTGGGTCCGGAGGGCGGCCATCGCGGCGGGCAGATCATCGCCGAGGGCACGCCGGAAACGCTGGCGGCCAATCCCGCGTCGCACACGGGTCAGTTCCTGGCAAAGATCCTCGATGCACCGAAGCCCTCGCGCAAGCGCAGCGCCGCATGAGCAAATCCATTTTCAAACTGGTGATGCCGGTCCGTTGGCGCGACCTCGATGCCGTCAACCACGTCAACAACGCCAGCTACCTCGGCTACATCGAGGAAGCCCGCGTCACCTGGTTCAAGTCCCTGAGCAGCGACTGGTCGGGTGAAACGGCGGCGCCGATCCTGGCCGCCATCACGCTCAACTATCGCAAGCCGGCCAACTGGCCGGAAACGGTGGTGATCGAATTTATCGCCGAGCGAATCGGCAACAAGAGCCTGACCCTGGCCCACCGGATCACGTCCGAGGCCGATGATGGCGTGTTGTATGCCGATGGCAATACCGTGATGGTCTGGGTGGATGGCAACGGCCAGTCGGTCGTCTTGCCGGCGAGCATCCGCGCAGCCTGCGAATAATCTGTCGCGAGCGCAAGGCTCGCGGCGATAGTCAGGGCTTGGCCGGCGCGTCCCGACGGACGACGGCGTCCAAGTTGAGTTTCTGTCCGTCCGCCAGCTTCAGCACCAGGCGCACACGGTCGCCTTCCTTCAACACGCGACGCGGATGCATCAGCATCATGTGCTTGCCGCCCGGTTCGAATTTCAGAATGCCACGCACGGGCAAGGACAGCGATTTCGCGTGGCGCATGCGGCTTACGCCCTTGTCAGCGATCGTCTCGTGGATCATGCCCATCGCGAAATCAGGTGAGCCCACGTCGATGACGACGAAGGGTTTCGCGCATGGGTTGCGCAGTACCGCATAGCCCGCAAGTGCCGTAGCCCCCGGCGGTGCGGCGCGAATCCAGGCGTGCTCGGCGACCGGCGTGCAGGTGGCCGGGTTGGCAACGGCAGCTGAAGCGCCGGTGAGCAGCAGCAACCCCAAAATGAATGACGGTGCGTTCATGTGCCTATGATAACCCGAGCCCATGGAGAGTCCTGATGTCCCGACACCCGCTTAGCGTCGCCACCGCCCTCGCCTTCACGATTTCCGCACCCGCACTGGCAGCCGACGGCCAGCTGACGATCTACAGCGGCGATTTTGAATCCGTCACCCAATCGGAAGGTCAACCCGGCGGACCCGGCTTTGCATTGGTCGATCGGCGCATCGGCTTCGACCTGAAGTCCGGCCCAAACATCGTCAGTCTCGATGGCCTGCCGCGTGCGCTGGATGCCAGCTCGGTCGTGCTGAAACCGCCGTCCGGAGTCCGCGTGCGCGGCCAGCGCTTCGACTTTGCCTTGGCGGGACAGGACGAACTGTTGCGCCGTGCGCTCGGGCAGTCGGTCATCGTTGAGCAATCGGTGGGTAATGAACGGCAATCCTATTCGGGCACGCTGATTTCCGCAGGCAACGGCCTGACGCTTCGCCTGCCCGACGGACGCATCAAGGTGCTGTCGAATTATTCGAGCTTTGAACTGCCGCGCCTGCCGGGCGGCGTCGTCAACGAGCCGACACTCACCTGGGAACTAGCTGCCGATCGCGCCGGCCGCCAGGACTTCAGTTTGAATTACGCGACCGCCGGCATGGCCTGGCGCGCCGAGTACAACGTCAACAGCTCGGGCCTGGGCAATGATTGCCGCATGTCGCTCGATGGCGCGGCGATGGTGGTGAATCGCTCGGGCGCGGATTTCAACGACGTGATGCTGACCCTGGTCGCGGGCGAGCCCAACCGCACGGCCGTGGCCAGCCCGCAGCTGTATCGCGAATCCAAGGTGATGATGGCGGCGCCAATGGCGGCCGACGAGGCGATGGCACAGCAGGCATCCGGCGAATACCACGCCTACAAATTGCCAGCAGCGGGCAACCTGCCGCAGGGCAGCGTGCAGCGCTTGCCGATGGTGGATTCGGTGACCGGCATCGCCTGCGAGCGTCGCTACGAAACCAGCTCGCAAGGCAGCGACTGGCGCCCGCCCTATCCCATCATCGACGAAAATTTCGGCGCCGGTGACGGCCAGCCGCAGCCCGTCGTGGCGACCCTGCGCTTCAAGAATGCGAAAGCCGTCGGCCTGGGCATTCCTTTGCCGGCCGGGCGCGTGCGCATGTCGGATGGCAATGATTTCCTGGGCGAAGCCAACCTGGGCCATACGTCGGCCGGACAGGACGTTTCGCTGGCCATCGGCACGGTCTTCGACCTGACCGCCGAGCGCACGCGCGAAAACTTCAAGCTCGACCGCGAAGGCCGCGCCATCACCGAAACCGTGTCGGTGTTGCTGAAGAACGCCAAGTCCACCGCCGCCACCGTGCGGGTGACCGAACGCCTCAATCGCTGGATCGACTGGGAAATCACCCGCAGCTCGGTGCCCGCCCAGAAGCGCAATGCGCAGACCGCCAGCTTCGATGTGGCGGTGCCCGCCGAGGGCGAGGTCCGCCTGAGCTATACCGTTCGCTATCGGTGGGCCGAGGATGTCAAAATCCCCTGAGTCGACCCAGGGATACGGACATGATCGAAATCATCGAACACAGCGCCATCCACGAAATCCGGATGGCCCGGCCGCCCGTCAACGCGCTGAATCCGGAATTGCTGGGCAGCCTGATTGCGGCCATTGAGTCCGCACCGCGCAACGGTGCGCACGCACTGATCCTTTCCGGCGGCGAAAAGGTTTTTTCGGGCGGTCTCGATGTGCCCTACCTGATGAGCCAGGACCGCGCCGGACTGGCCGCCTGCTGGACCCTGTTCTTCGAAGCGGCGCGCGCCCTGGCACGCTGCCCGGTACCCGTGGCTGCCGCCATCGCCGGCCACAATCCCGCCGGTGGCTGCGTGCTCGCGCTGTGCTGCGACTTCCGGGTGATGGCGCGCGGACCGTTCCGCATCGGCTTGAACGAAACCCAGGTCGGACTGACCGTTCCCGACGCGATCCAGTACCTGATGCGTCGCGTGGTGGGCACGCATCGCGCCGAACAACTGATCGTGGCTGGCGCGATGGTCGAGTCGGAACAGGCGCTGGCCTACGGCATCGTCGATGCGCTGGCCGATGCCGGCGAAGTGGTGGTGATGGCGGCGCACCGGCTCTCCGAATTGCTGGCCCTGCCCTCGGGCCCGATGCTGGCCTCGCGACGCATTGCGCGTGCGGACATCATTGCCGTGCTTGAAAGTTTCGACGAAAGCGACCTGGACGGATTCCTGGACGGCTGGTACTCGGCCGATTCACAGGCGGCGCTGCGCGAGCTGATGGCTCGCCTCAAGAAATAAACCTGCGCGATGCGCCGTCGCAGTCTCACTCCGGACCGGTTGCCACCGGTCGGGCCGGATCGCTGACCCAGGCGCTCCAAGACCCCGCGTAGATGCGCGCGCCGTGCAGGCCCGCGTGCTCCATCGCCAGCAGGTTGTGGCAGGCGGTGACGCCCGAACCGCAGCTTAGTAAGACCTGCGACGCTTCGCGATTATCGGAGATCGCATCGAATCCGGCTTTCAATTCTGCCGGACTCCGAAAGCGCCCTTCCGACATGTTCAACGAGAACGGACGATTGCGCGCGCCCGGGATGTGCCCCGCCGCGCGATCGAGTGGTTCGACATCGCCACGAAATCGTTCGGCGGCGCGGGCGTCGATCAGGCAGGCGCTGCCTTCGGCCAGCGCATCAGCAACTTCATCGGTGCCGACAATCTGCGTCGCGTCGAAACTCGCGTCGTAGTGCCCGCGTGCCGGCGCGCTTTCGTCGGTCGTGACCGGCAAACCAAGCGATGTCCAGCGCGCGAATCCGCCATCCAGCACCGCAACTCGCGCATGGCCGAGCAACTTCAACAACCACCAGAATCGCGCTGCCGCCATCGCGCCGTCTGCGGCGTCGTACACCACCACCTGCGAATCGGGCGAGACGCCAAGGCGTTCGAGCACGGCGCAGAAATTTGCCGCGTCAGGCATTGGATGTCGGCCCATGGATGCCGGCTTGGTCAGGTCCGACAGGTCACGATCGAGGTGCACGTACCCGGCGCCGGGGATGTGGCCTTCGCGCCATGACAATTCGCCCGCGCCAGGATTGGCGCCGGCGAGCACGAAACGCGCATCGACGATTCGAATTTCTGGTAACTGGAGATTCGCAGCCAGGTCTTCGCAGGAAACCAGCGCCGTCCACTTCATGGTGATTGCTCCAGTCGTTGCCGCAGGTTGACCAGCATGGCCGCGGTCGCGCCCCACACCCGGTAATGCTGGTGGACGAATTCGATGAGGGTGCGCTGTCCGCCGCGGTATTCAACCAGCAGCTGCCGCGCGTTGGCCGGATCCATCAGGAAATCCAGCGGCAGTTCGAAGACTTCGTCCACTTCGCCGGGATCGCGGCGCGCGGTGAATTCGGACTCGATGACCGCGACGATCGGAAAGACATGGAAGCCGGTGATGGTGACGAACGGATCGAGGTAACCGAGCACGCGAGCCTGCCCGCGATCGAGGCCGATTTCCTCGTGCGCTTCACGCAGGGCAGCGGCAACGGGGTCGGCATCGTTCGATTCGATTCTTCCGCCGGGAAAACTGATCTGGCCGGCATGGTGGCGCAATGCTTCCGTGCGGCGCGTAAGCAGTACCTGCAATCCCTCGCCCCGGTCCACCAGTCCCACCAGCACGGCGGCGGGTCGCAAGCCTTCCACGCCATCAGGCAGCAGGTCGATCAGTTCGTCGAGGTTCCAGGCGCGCGCGGTGGGCGGCGTGTCGAGCGGATGCAGCGCGCGGATGTAACGGTCGAACGGCTCGAACGGCTCGAACAATGGCGTCACGCCCGTTCGGCTTCGCGCTTGGGCAACACGGTTTCAATCAGGTGCAGGCGCTGCTCGTCGTTGAGATGGAGCCAACTGGCGATTTCGGCGGCGCTGCGATGGCAACCGAGGCAAAGACCTTGTTCGTCCAGGGAACAGACGCCAGTGCAAGGGCTCAGGACGGCGCGAAAAGTGGGGATCATCCCGGGGATGGAACTCGCGCCGGATCGACCGGCGCGAGTATTTCCAGACTTACTTGGTGCTGACCAGCTTGATGTCGAACACTACGGCCTGGCCCGGGCCGATAGGCGAACGCGGATCGTTGCCGTAGGCCTTGTCGGCCGGGATATAAACTTCCCAACGCGAACCGACCGGCATCATCAGGATCGCTTCCTTCACGCCGGCGATCGGAAACTCGCTGACCTTGAACGAAGCAGGCTGGGCATTGGCGGTGGAATAGGTGTTGGCAAATTCCTGCCCCGTCGAGATCGAACCACGCAGGTGCACGGACACGGTGCTGGCCGAGGTCGGCTTGGCGCCGGTTCCCGGGTCGATGATCTTGTACTGCACGCCGCTCGGCAGCACGGTCACGCCGGGCTTGGAACGGTTGGCAGTCAGGAAGGCATCCGACTTGGTCTTGTTCTCGCGGCTGACGCGCTCGAAATCCGCACGTTCCTGATCGGCCATGCGCTTCTGGAAAGCACTGAGCGATGCAGCGAGCTTGTCGCCCGGCATGGTCGGCGCCTTCTTCGCGTAGCCTTCCTGGATGCCGCGGATCAGCGTGGTCATGTCCAGGTCGACCTTGCGCTCGGCCAGGTCACGCGCCATGTCGTAACCAATCGCGTAGCTCAGGGTGGTCTTGTCGGAGGCCGCCGGAGCGGAAGCGGCAGGTGCCGGCGTGGCGCTCTGCGCCAAAACGGCGCTGGAGCTCAGAGCAACGGCCGCCAGGGTGGCAGCCAGCAAACGCAACTTCATTACGAAATCTCCAAGGGTTGGATCGGGGCGGCTCGCATTCCGCAGGACGCGATAGGATACCGGCCTGCGGCCTTAACCGCTACTGAGGCAGGTTGTACAAGCCCGTCTCTGACCCTCTTGGCCCCGCGAAGTTCCCCAAACCCCCGCCCTCTGGAGCAGCAATGTCCTTTGAAACCCTGAACGTCGAGGATCGTGGCGCCATTCGAGTCATTACGGTGAATCGACCAGACAAGTTAAATGCGCTTAACGAGGCCACGTTGACTGAACTGGACTCCGCCTTCAGCCAGGCGGCCGACGCGGCAGGCATACGGGTGGTGGTGCTGACGGGTGCAGGCCCGAAAGCCTTCGTGGCGGGCGCGGACATCGCGCAAATGACCACGCTGTCGCCGATACAGGCCCGGGACTTCTCGCGCCTGGGGCAAGGCCTGATGCGACGGATCGAAGGGCTGGGCAAGCCCGTCATCGCCATGGTCAATGGATTTGCCTTGGGCGGTGGCATGGAACTGGCCATGGCCTGCCACCTCCGGATTGCCAGCGACACGGCGAAGCTGGGCCAGCCGGAAATCAACCTCGGCCTGATTCCTGGCTTCGGCGGTACCCAGCGACTGCTGCGCCTTGCCGGCCGCAGCGCCGCGCTCGAACTGTGCCTGCTCGGGCAGCCGATCGATGCGCAACGCGCCCTCGCACTGAACCTCGTCAATCGCGTGTTCCCGTCCGCCGAACTCGAGGCAGAAACGATGAAACTCGCGAGCCAGCTCGCCATCGCAGCGCCACAGGCCCTGCGCGGCATCCTCGACGCGATCACCATCGGCGGTGAAGCAGGGCTCGAGGCCGGGCTCGACTACGAGAGCCAGTGCTTCGCCCTCGCCTTCTCCACCGACGACATGAAGGAAGGCACGAGCGCGTTCCTGGCGCGGCGCAAAGCCGAGTTCACTGGTCGCTAGACCCATGGCCGTGCCGGAAATGGCCGACGCGCGATCGGAATTGCCCTGTATCCGTTGCGGCGATTGTCTTCCAGCGTGCCCGGTCGGCCTGGATCCGCAGCAACTGCATGTGCGATTGCGCGCCGGGCAGGACGAGGCGGCGGCGAGCCTGGGCCTCGCGGACTGCACGTCCTGCGCGGCCTGCGACGCCGTCTGTCCCAGCCATATCGCGCTTGCGAGACAATTCCGCGTCGGGCGCGAATCGCTGGTTGCGCATGCGACGCTGCTGCAACAGGCGACCGCCGCGCGCGAGCGCTTCGAACAAGGCGGGCAACGACTGGCGCGAGAGCTCGAAGACCGCAAGCAACGTGACCTCGAACTCGCCCGACAGGCCAGCAGCGGCGATGCCGTGGCGGCGGCGCTCGAGCGCGCGAAGGCCCGACGGCGTCCGGGCAACCCGGAATGAACCTGGTCCTGCCATCCAGCGATAGCGTCGCCAGGCGGATGGCCGTCATCACGGCTGCACTGGTGCCCGTGCTGATCGTGGAATGCATTGCGCGAGGCGCGGCGTGGGTAATCGTGTTGCTTTCGGGGCTGGTGCTCGCACTGGCTCTTGCCTGGCTTGCGCGACGCGCAGGAGGCGAAACTCGCGCGCCATTTTCGGGGGATCTGGACGTTGCCGTGGTCGCATTGTTGATCGCGCTCCTGCTACCCACGGCCAGCACGTGGCTGTCGACCTGCCTGGCGGTAGCTGTTGCCGTGCTGCTGGGTCGCCTCGCATTCGGTGGCTTGGGGCAGGCCCTGTTCAATCCCGCCATGGTTGGCCTTGCCGTCACCGGCCTGATGTATTCCGGAACCGCCGACGCAAGTACCTGGTCCGAATGGGCTGCGCCAGCGGCATGGCTGGGCGGCGGCTTGCTGGTACTTCGCGGCATCGTGGCCTGGCGCATTCCCCTGGCATTTTTCGTTGGCGCCCTCGCAGCTACGGCCTTCCTGCCGAAGCCAATCGATCCGCCGTCACTGGCGGCGCTCGCCGTGGCGAGCCATCCAGCCTGGGTGCTGTGCGCGTTTTTCATTGCCGGCGACTCGACAACCGGATGCCTGCATCCGCGCGCACGGATCGCATTCGGCCTTGGCGGCGGCCTGTTGGTCGTCGCATTCGATCATTGGCAACCGGCTTTCGGTCTGCCGATGGCGATGCTGGTCATGAATTTCGCGGCGCCCTGGCTGGACCAGGTGCTTGCCCTGCCCAGGCGAAAGGTCCTGTCGCCATGAAGCCCGCCGACCGCGAGGAAATGTTCGCGAGATTGGCCGAACTCAATCCGCATCCCAAAACCGAACTGGTCTACCACTCGCCGTTCGAACTGCTGGTTGCCGTGATCCTCTCCGCCCAGGCCACCGATATCAGCGTCAACAAGGCGACCCGCACCCTTTACGCCATTGCCAACACCCCGGAAAAAATCCTGGCGCTGGGCGAGGCCGGGCTGAAGAAGCACATCAGCAGCATCGGACTGTTCAACACGAAGGCGGCCAACGTCATCGCCACCTGCCGGATGCTGGTGGAAAGATTCGGCGGCCTGGTGCCGGAAGACCGCGAGTTGCTGGAGTCCTTGCCCGGCGTGGGACGCAAGACCGCCAACGTGGTGCTGAACACCGCCTTCGGCCAGCCCACCATGGCGGTGGATACGCATATTTTCCGGGTTGCCAACCGGACCGGCCTGGCGCCGGGCGTCTATGTGCGCGCGGTCGAGGACAAACTGGTTAAGGTCGTACCTGGACAATATCTCGTGGACGCACATCACTGGCTGATCCTGCACGGCCGCTATGTGTGCAAGGCGCGCAAGCCCGATTGCCCGCAATGCGTGATCCGCGACCTGTGCCGCTACAAGGCCAAGACGGCACCGGCAGCGTAATCGCGGCGACTTATCGTCGTCACAAGTCACGACTGTCACAATAACGAAACCTTTACCTTCTAACCTGCGGTGGTCCGAAACCCACCCAAGCAGGGGATTGTCATGAACGTTGCACCCAAGTTGCTCGCTGCCGCCATTCTCGCGGCGCTGTCCAGCCCGGCCTTCGCCGAAATCGAATTCGACGTGATCGGCGGCTCGGAGATTTCCTTCGAAGGCCTGGTCCAGGCTGATTTCTACAAGTACAACCGTGATGTGGTGTTCCTCGGCTCGACCGGTGGCACGACCGCTGGCGACGGCATCGACACCGACTTCGGCATGCGCCGCGCCGAGCTGGTGCTTAAGGGCAAGGGCCCGGGCCAGTGGAGCTGGGTCGTGGGCTACGACGCCCGCGCCGACAAGTTCCTCGATACCAACGTGTCCTACAAGTTTTCCGGCTTCACCGTCTTGAAGGTCGGTCAGTTCAAGCAGCCCAACAGCCTGGAAGAACTGAGCAGCACCAAGAACAACGACTTCATTGCCAAGGCGATGACCACCAACCTGCAAGGTGTCGCGCGTCGCGTTGGCGCCTCGCTGACCACCGGCGCCGACAAGTGGTCCATTACCGGCAGCGTGTTCACCCGCGAACTGACCCGCAACCTGGGCGAAGGCAACGGCTACGGCGTCCGCGGTACCTGGGCCCCAATGCTCGATACCGGCAGCCTGTTGCACCTGGGCGTGTCATTGGTGGATTACGAAGCCCGTGACGCCGGCAGCACCGTGGGCGCGACGCCCGTGTTCGACGGCGACAACCGCGCGCGCTTCCGCGTACGTCCGGGTGCCGACCTGACCGGCACGCGTCTGGTCGATTCGGGCCAGTTCACCGATGC